>CAVDPT010000009.1:0-72255 GCA_963610935.1 Bifidobacteriaceae bacterium
TCATTCTACGCTACCCTCCGTCGTCCCCCGTCGTCATTCTACGCTACCCGCCCTTTGTCACCTCCGTCGTCATTCTGAGACCCTCCTGCCTGACCCCGCTCACGAAGAATCCAGCGTAGCGGCAGTGGAGCGTTTCTAATGGTTTTCATTAGAAAATGCGGCGCGGTGCGCCTTGATCCTTCGATTGTCCGTCAAGGAGGCAAGACGCTTCTCCGCTATGCTACGAAGCACTTGTCCGTCAGGCGGGCAGGTCAAAGCCGTGCAGAATGACAGAAAGGGAAGAACAAGCACGGAAACATTGAAGAAAGCCCCTCATCAGTCGCTTGTCGCGACAGCTTCCCCCGAGGGGGAAGCCTTTTACATCCGTTCTGTCATTCTGCGCGGGTTTTCTTTTTCAAAGGCAAGAAGCATATAAAACTTTCGCAAAGAGATTTATATAAATTTTTATAAAAAATTTCGCCAAATACTTGACAAAAACGAAATTCGTGGTATAATTTATATAAAAAATGATGAAAATGTTTTAGGGAGGACGAAATGAAAAAGAATATGTACAGTCTGATGCTATCCGAGAAGGTGGTGGAGGAAATAGACCGCCTTGCCGACAAGGAAGGCACTAACAGGTCTAACCTCGTCAATCAGATTCTTGCCGAATACGTTTCGATAACCACGCCCGAAAAGCGGATTTCGGATATATTCGAGAGAATAGAGCGGCTTTTCGGGGGTGACGCGAGCTTTCCCGTATACCGCGAAAGCCACGACAACACACTTTCGATAAAAAGCGCGCTTGCTTATAAATACCGCCCGACCCTTCGTTACGAAGTGGAGCTTTACCGCACGGAAGGCGGGGCGTTCGGCGAGCTGAAAGTCAATTTCCGCACGCAGTCTCCGGAGCTTTTAACAAAGCTTACCGAATTTTTCAGGTACTGGCAGAGGCTCGAAGAAATTTACGTTTTCTCGTTCTTCAAGAGCGGGCGCATACGCTATTCGCTCGACGAATACAAGTGGACGAGAAGCCTTTCCTTCCCCGAAAACAAGCGATACGAAAGCGAGGACCTTTCCCGTGCGATAAGCGAATACGTCAAGGTATTCGACAGGCTACTTAAAAAATACCTTGCGGACGGCTATTCCTCCGTAAGGGAGCTTGAAAACGACTACCTTGCGGCTTTGAACGGCGGCGCGCTCATCATTTAACAAGCAAACGATATAAAATATCACGAGGAGGTAAAATTTTATGAACGCAAACAAGCTTACAAAAAAGGCGGCGGAAGCCATAACCGCCGCGCAGAACATAGCGATAGAAAACGGCAACATTCAGATTATGCCCGAGCATCTTTTATACGCGCTTATCGATCAGGAAAACGGACTTATCGGTCAGCTCATAAGAAAGATGGGCAAATCTCCGGACGAGCTTTTGTCCGAAATAGATACTCTCATAAGGAAAATTCCGGCGGTTTCGGGCGCGGGCAGAGAACCCGACAAGGTTTATATCTCTCCCCTCACCGATAAAATTTTAACCGCGGCGGAAAGGCTTGCGGACAGTCAGAAAGACGAGTACGTTTCGGTAGAACACATAATGCTTTCCATATTCGACTGTGCGGACGACGGCATCAAAGACGTGTTCCGCGCGCACGGAATAACCAAAGCGGGCTTTACCGAAGAGCTTAAAAAGGTGAAAACCGACCGCGTTACCTCGGACGAACCCGAAAACGGCTACGACGCGCTGAATAAATACGGCTTCAACCTTGTGGAGCGCGCAAAACAGCAAAAGCTCGACCCCGTTATCGGCAGAGACAACGAAATACGAAACGTTATCCGAATACTTTCGAGAAAGACGAAGAACAACCCCGTGCTGATAGGCGAACCCGGGGTCGGCAAAACGGCTATCGCCGAGGGGCTTGCGCAGAGAATAGTGCGCGGCGACGTTCCCGAAGGGCTTAAAGAAAAGACTATTTTCGCGCTGGATATGGGCGCGCTCATCGCGGGCGCGAAATTCCGCGGCGAGTTCGAAGAAAGACTTAAAGCCGTCTTAAACGAGGTGAAAAAGAGCGAAGGCAAAATCATTCTTTTCATCGACGAGCTGCACACGATAGTCGGCGCGGGCAAAACGGACGGCGCAATGGACGCGGGCAATCTGTTAAAGCCGCTCCTCGCGCGCGGCGAGTTGCACTGCATCGGCGCGACCACTCTCGACGAATACAGAAAATATATAGAAAAAGACCCCGCCTTGGAGCGTCGTTTCCAACCCGTTCTCGTGGACGAACCGACGGTGGAAGACACCATTTCCATACTGCGCGGACTTAAAGAGCGTTACGAAGTTTATCACGGCGTAACCATTCACGACGGCGCGCTGATTGCGGCGGCAACACTTTCTAACCGTTACATTACCGACCGTTTCCTCCCCGATAAGGCGATTGACCTCGTGGACGAAGCGTGCGCGATGATAAGAACGGAAATAGATTCCATGCCGACCGAAATGGACGAGATTTCGAGGAAAATAATGCAGCTCGAAATCGAGGAAACCGCGCTCAAAAAGGAGACGGACGAATTGAGTATTGAGCGGCTCGAAGAGATAAGAAAAGAGCTTGCCGACCTGCGCGAAAAATTCGGCGCGATGAAGGCGCAATGGGAGAACGAAAAGAAGAGTATTCACGAGGTTTCCGACTTAAAATCCGAAATCGAAAAGGTGAACGCGGAGATAGAGACGGCGCAGAGAAACGCCGACTACGAACACGCGGCAAAGCTCAAATATTCCACTCTCCCCGAGCTAAATAAAAAGTTAGAAGAAGCGTCCCGTCGCGAAGGCAAGCAGAAAAACACCCTGCTTCGCGACACCGTTACCGAAGAAGAAATCGCGAAAGTCGTTTCACGCTGGACGGGTATTCCCCTTTCAAAGCTTATGGAGGGCGAAAGAGAAAAGATTCTGCACCTTCCCGACATTCTGCATAAGCGTGTAGTCGGACAGGACGAAGCGGTGGAAAAGGTTTCGGAAGCGATTATGCGTTCCCGCGCGGGCATAGCGGATCCCAACCGCCCGATAGGTTCGTTTATGTTTTTAGGACCGACGGGCGTAGGCAAAACCGAGCTTGCGAAGGCTCTTGCGGAAAGCTTGTTCGACGACGAGCATAACCTTGTCAGAATAGATATGACCGAGTATATGGAAAAATTCTCGGTGTCGAGGCTTATCGGCGCGCCCCCCGGATACGTCGGGTACGAAGAGGGCGGTCAGCTAACCGAAGCGGTGAGAAGAAAACCCTACTCCGTTATCCTCTTCGACGAAATCGAAAAGGCGCACCCCGACGTGTTCAATATCCTTTTGCAGGTATTAGACGACGGCAGAATAACCGATTCGCAGGGGCGCACGGTGGACTTTAAGAATACGATTATAATTCTTACCTCTAACCTCGGCTCGAATTACATTCTCGAAGGCATCGACGAAAAGACGGGCGAAATATCGGAAACCGCAAAGGCGGAGGTAAACGCGCTCTTAAAGAAGTCTTTCCGTCCCGAATTCCTTAACAGGCTCGACGAGACGATTATGTTTAAGCCGCTCTCGAAAGAAAACGTCACGGGTATAATAGACCTGCTCCTTAACTCTCTCAAAGAGAGAATGGAAGAAAGACGGTTGCGCCTTTCGGTTACGGACGAAGCGAAGGCGTTTATCGTGGATCACGGTTACGATCCGATTTACGGCGCAAGACCTTTGAAGAGATATTTACAAGGAAAGGTGGAAACCTTACTTGCTAAAAAGATGCTCGAAGCGGACCTCGCTCCGAACAGCGAACTCGTGGTAGAAGAAGAAAACGGCGACCTCGTCGTAAAAGTAATTCCGCCCGAAGTAAAGGAATAATAGCGCGACTTTTCCGTAACGCGTCGTAACGGCGCGACGCCTATCGCTACAAAACGCCTTAAAACCCGCGACGGATAAAAACCGCCATACGAAAAAATCCGACCTTCGTCTTTGACGAACGGTCGGATTTTATTGTTAAGTCAAAACGGAAAACTCTCTTTTTCCGCAGCTCTGCAACGGTTATTTCGCAAATTCCGTCGCGCGCCATTCTCTGATGACGTTGACCTTTATCTGCCCCGGATATTCCATCTCCTGCTCTATCTTTTTGGCTATTTCCTTTGCGAGGAACAATGTCTGCGCGTCGTTCACCTGTTCGGGCTTGACCATTACGCGCACCTCTCTGCCCGCCTGAATGGCGTAGCTCTTCTCGACGCCCTTGAAGCCCGACGAGATTTCCTCGAGCTTCTGAAGTCTCTTGATATAGTTGGTGGTGGTTTCTCTTCTCGCCCCCGGTCTCGCGCCCGAAATGCCGTCCGCCGCCGCAACGAGTACCGCTTCTATCGTCTTGGGTTCTACGTCGCCGTGGTGAGCGAGAATGGCGTTCACGACGTTGTTGTTTTCTCTGTACTTTTTGGCGAGGTCCGCGCCTATCTGCATATGCGTGCCTTCGACCTCGAAGTCAACCGCCTTGCCGATGTCGTGGAGAAGTCCCGCGCGCTTTGCAAAAGCGGGATCTACGCCGAGCTCGGTAGCCATAACCCCCGCGAGGTGCGACACCTCTATGGAGTGCTTTAGCACGTTCTGACCGTAGCTGGTACGGAATTTAAGTCTGCCGAGAAGCTTGACGAGTTCGGGGTGAAGTCCGAAAATGCCGCACTCGAACATCGCCGCTTCGCCCGCTTCTTTAATCTGCTGATCGAGCTCTTTTTTCACCTTTTCGACCGTCTCTTCTATGCGGGCGGGGTGAATTCTGCCGTCCTGAATAAGGCGTTCCAAAGCGATTCTCGCAACCTCGCGCCTTACGGGATCGAAGCCCGAAACGATAACCACTTCGGGCGTATCGTCTATGATAAGCTCTATACCCGTAGCGTTTTCGATGGTACGAATGTTCCTGCCCTCTCTGCCTATGATTCTCGCCTTCATGTCGTCGGAAGGGAGCGGCACGACGGAAACGGTAAGCTCGGTCGCCTGATCGGTGCTGCATTTCTGAATAGCGAGGCTGACGATTTCTTTCGCCTTTCTCTCGCCGTTTTCTTTCGCTTCCGCTTCGATGTTCTTAACCATACCGGCGGCGTCTCTTTTCGCCTCGTCGGTGATGGCGTCGATAAGCTGTTTTTTCGCCTCTTCTTTGCTCATCTGCGCGATTTTCTCGAATTCCTCGAGCATTTTATCGTGCTGTGCGGAGATGTCCGAAAGCTTTTTGTCGTATTCGGACTGCTTTGCTTTGAGGTTTTCCTGCTGTTTTGCAACCTCGTCCAGTCTCTTCGTCAAGTGGTCGTCCTTTTTGTCGAGCGTTTCCTCTTTCTGCGTGAGCCTGTTTTCCGTTTTCTGAAGCTCGGCGCGCTTTTCTTTCGTCTCGCGCTCCAAGTCTCCTCTTAGTTTGATTTCCTGTTCTTTAACCTCTAAAAGAGCTTCTTTTTTAATTCTTTTACTCTCTTCGGTCGCCTCTGCAATCATTCTCGATTTTTCTTCTTGTATAGAACCGAGATCCTTTTTATAATTCCTGAACGAAATAAAAAATATAACTGCAAGCACCACGGCTGCGACGAGCAATACTCCGAAAACTATCGCGAGTATTCCTCCCACTCCGAGTGATGCCAAGAACAGGGAGCCGTAATTAAAATTATGCATAAATAATGCCCTCCTGTTTTTTGTCTGCCCGAAAAAGGCGCGACGCGCCTTTTTCGCTTAGCACTATATTCTATTGTATAACAATTTTATTTCTTTGTCAATTATAAAGCGGTAATTATTCGCTTATTCGCTCGCCGCGCCGCTTTTACCCTTCAAAGCGTCCATAATGCGAGCCTGCGCCTCCGCCGCGATTTCGGGGTTGCTCTCGAAATAATCTGTAGCCTTTTCTCTGCCCTGCGCGATTTTTTCGCCGTTATACGAAAACCACGCGCCGCTCTTTTCTATAATTCCGCAAGCGACGCCGAGGTCCACGATACAGCTGCCTTTCGATATGCCCTTGCCGTAAATAATGTCGAATTCCGCGGTCTTAAAGGGCGGAGCGACCTTGTTTTTAACGATTTTCGCCTTGGTATGATTTCCGTATGCGTTGCCGTCGCTCTTTAACGCGTCCCCCTTTCTCACGTCTATTCTCACGCTCGCGTAGAATTTGAGCGCTTTGCCGCCCGCCGTAACTTCGGGATTTCCGAACATTACTCCCACCTTCTCGCGGAGCTGGTTGATAAAGATGATGCAGGTCTTGCTCTTTGCGGTAATTGCGGTGAGCTTACGGAGCGCCTGACTCATAAGTCTTGCCTGAAGTCCGACGTGCGCGTCGCCCATATCGCCTTCTATTTCCGCTTTCGGGGTAAGCGCGGCAACCGAGTCCACAACGATTAAGTCTACAGCCTTACTCGAAACGAGCGACGCGGTTATGTCGAGAGCCTGCTCGCCGTGGTCGGGCTGGGACACGTACAGTTCGTCGAGGTTTACGCCGAGGTTTTTGGCGTAGACGGGGTCGAGGGCGTGTTCGGCGTCTATAAAGGCGCATATGCCGCCGTTTTTCTGCGTCTCCGCAATGCAGTGAAGGGCGACGGTGGTTTTACCCGAGGATTCGGGTCCGTAGATTTCGATAATTCTTCCCCTCGGAAGTCCGCCCACGCCGATAGCGACGTCAAGCGAAAGACAGCCCGTGGGAAGCACCTCTATGCCCTCGTCCGCACTGCTCGCGCCGAGGCGCATAATCGCGCCCTTGCCGTACTGCTTTTCGATTTGCGCCATTATACCGTCTAACGCTTTGATTTTGTTTTCATCCATTTTCTTCTATATCCTTTTAAGTTTTTTTATCGCAAGAAACAGCGCGGTATTCTTTGCCGTTTCTGTTATCGTCTCTCTCGTTCCGTTAAAGCGGAAGCGGTACACGTCCACTCCGTCTTTCATGCCTACCGCTATAAAGCACAGTCCGACGGGCTTTCCCGAGCCGTCGCCGTTAGGTCCCGCTATCCCCGTGGTCGCTATCGCGAGGTCGGTTTCGCCGCCCGCAAGAAGCCCCACCGCCATTTGGTAAGCCACTACCGAGCTGACCGCACCCTCTCGCACGAGGTCTGCGTGTTTAACGCCGAGCCGACGTTTTTTGCTCGTCTCGTCGTAGCAAACCACTCCTTCGTACACTACGTCGGACGCGCCCGCGTTTTTCACGACGTCCGCGACGACTCTTCCGCCCGTAAAGGATTCCGCGGTGGATAGCCGCACCTTTTTTAAGCGCAGAAGGTCGAAAAGCCGTTCGGAAAGGGTTACGTCGTCCTCCGCGTAAAGCCCTTCTTTCAGCTCGGAAACTATCGTCCGCACCGCTTCCGAGCCGCCCTTTTCGGCGTATTTTTCAAAGAGGAGCGAAAGCGTTATATCACCGCAATTCTCTTTTATATCGTAATTAAAGCTTTCCCCCGATTGGGCTTTAGCCTTTTCGACTGCGGACATCACGTCTTTTTTTTCGCCGCAATATTTTAAGACGAGCCGCTTATATTTAAGGTCGTATTTTTTTTCGAGATACGGAAGAACGTATTTTTCGCAAGCCTGCTTAAACTCCGCGATTCCCGCAGGCAGAACCATCAGGGTAAAATCCCTGTCTTCCGTCATAAACCCCTGAAACGCGCCTAAAACGTTCGGCACGAGCGAAGCGTCGGCGGGAAGCCGCGCATATTCCTCTTGCCCGTCCTCTTCTCCGTACGGGCAGGCGGCTTTGGCAAACCCGAGCGCGTTCTCGTTTTCGACGAGCGCGGTAGAAGAAAGCTCGCAGATAACCTCTTTTATCGGAAACTCCGCCTCGTCCCCGCCCGCTATAATGAGGTTGTCCGAGACGTCTTTAAGCCGCTCGAAAGCCCCGCGAAAAAAAGCCTCCCCCGAAGCGGGCAAAACCTCTAAAACGTCAACGGAAAAGCCGCCGTTATAAAGGGTTTTCGTATAAACCGCAAGTCGCTCGGCGTCAATCTCCGCCGCGGCGGTTTTAAAGGTTATCAACGCGTTTTTCATTTCTTTTCCGTCTGAAGAACCTTACGATTTTTTATTATGCACTCCGCCCCCGAATAAATCGTGAGAAGAGTAGCTATCCCTAAAAGAACCATGCCTATTACGTTTATAACTCCGTAAGGCTCGGAAGAAACGTCCTTCGCTACGAGCAGAACGACGATCGCCACGTCCTGAACGGTAGTTTTGATTTTTCCCGAAAGGTCCGCGGCAAGCACCGCGCCTTTACCTGCGGCAATCATACGGAAACCCGATATAATAAGCTCTCTCGCGAGGATTATAGCGACGGCTATCGAACCGTACCACGGGAGAACGGGAACTTCCCTTTCAAACGCGACGAGCATTACAATGAGCGCGGTGGACACGAGAACCTTGTCCGCAATGGGGTCTAAAAACTTGCCGAGGTCGGTTACCATGTTATACTTTCTCGCGATATACCCGTCGAGAAAATCGGTAAACGCGGCGAGCGCGAATATAACCGCCGAGATTATAAACCTGTAAGGTATTGCGGGGATAAAAAACACCGCCACGAAAACAGGTATCATTATAATCCTTAAAAACGTCAATTTCATAGGTAAATTCATATTCTTTCTCCGTAAAGGTCGTAGCCCGTTGCCTTTGTGATTTTTACTCTTAAATATTTCCCGTATTCCACTTCGGAATCCGAAAAGAAATAAATTTTTCCGTCCACGTCGGGCGCGTTGAAATACGCCCTTCCGTAATAGGCCAAAGCGTTTTCGTCAAACCCCTCGGCAAGCACGTTGAAAACCCTGCCCACCAGCTTTTTGTTGTTTTCCTTAACGATTTTTTTCTGAACCGAATAGAGCTTTTTAAGCCGCGCGGTCTTTACGCTCTCCTTTAGATGTCCGTCCAGCTTATCCGCGGGCGTGTCCTTTTCTCTGCTGTACTTAAAAAACCCCGCCGCTTCGAGCTTCGCTTTATTTAAAAATTCGACGAGCGCGTTAAAGTCCTCTTCGCTCTCTTTGGGAAAACCCGTAATAAAGGTGGAGCGAATCGCAATCCCCGCCACCTCGCGACGGAGCTTTTCTATAAGGGCAAGATATTCCGCTCCCGTCCCTTTTCTGTTCATTCTTTTAAGCACCGAGTCGGAAGCGTGCTGAAACGGCACGTCTATGTATCTTATGACCTTTGCGTTCACCGCCATTTCGTGAATAAGCTCTCCCGTAATATTTTCGGGATAACAATACAGTAGCCTTATGCCCTTTACGTTAGGCAGCGCGGAAAGTTTTCTTATAAGCTCGGTCAAAGTTATTTGCGGCAAAAGGTCTTTTCCGTAAGCCGCCGCGTCCTGCGCGACGAGTATAAGCTCGTTTACCTCGCCGAGGCTTTTCGCCTCTTCTAAAAGGTCGGCTATCGGAACGGAGCGGTATTTGCCGCGGATTTTGGGGATAAGACAGTACGTGCAGTGATTGTCGCACCCGTCCGCGATTTTAAGGTACGCATAGCCGTCCGTCGTGAGAAGGCGTTTCGTCCCGCATTCTCCCCGCGGCACGCCTACCGCAAGCACTCGTTCTCCGTCCGTTATTCTGTCTATAACCTCGTTTATCTCGTCGTAATCGGAAACGCCGAGAAAAGCGTCCGCTTCGGGAAAGCCCTTCTCCGTTTCGTCGAGGAATTTTTGAGGGAGACAGCCCGTCACGATAAGCTTTTTCGCGCTGCCGCTTTTTTTGTATTCTGCGGCGGATAGAATCTCCTCTACGGATTCCCTTCTCGAGCTATTTAAAAAGGCGCAGGTGTTGACTACGATAATATCCGCTTTTTCTATATCGCCCGTAATCTCGTGCTTTTCGCTGATTTTTGCGAGCATTTTTTCGGTGTCGACGCGGTTTTTATCGCACCCTAACGATATTACGCCGACCTTAAGTCCGCTTTTTTCGCTTAACTTCTCCATAAAACTTCTCTTTGCCGCTCTTTTTCCGCCCTTCTAAAGCTGAAAAAGACGAGCCTCGTTTATCAATACACGTCGGGCATTTCGCCGAATTTTTCTATAAACTCCTCGCGGGAAATAAGCACCCTGCGCGCTTTACTCCCCTCGTTGCCCGACACAAAGCCCATTCTCTCCATTTTATCAACCAGTCCGCCCGCTCTCGCGTAGCCTATCTGAAATCTTCTCTGAAGTTGCGAAATGGATACCGTTCCCGAATTCACCGCAAGCCACAACGCTTTGAGGAAAAACTCGTTCACGCCGTCGTCGTCCTCGTCTCCGCCGCCGTCCGCCGCGGAAACCTCGGCGTCGCGCGGACGAGAGGACTTGTCCAAGAATTCCTGCAATTCCTCGTCGAAATACGCGGCGTTGTTTTCTATTATATACTTGACGACGGAGTTTATCTCTCTGTCGCTTATCCACGCGCCCTGATACCGCTCGCACTCCGGCATAGCGGAATTCTTATAAAGCATATCGCCGTTGCCGAGCAGTTTTTCCGCTCCGCCCTGCGAAAGAATGGTCTGCGAATCCGCAGAGTTCATAACCTTTAACGCTATACGAGAAGGCAAATTCGCCTTTATCGTACCCGTTATTATATCTACCGAGGGACGCTGTGTCGCAAGCACTAAATGCACTCCCGCCGCCCTCGCCTTCTGTGCGAGCGCGCGTATGCGCGCCTCCATATCCTTTTTGCTCGTCTCCATAAGGTCGGCAAGCTCGTCCACGATAATCACTATGCGCGGCATTTTCGGCACGGTGTCGCTTGCCACCTCTTTATTATATCCGTCTATGTCGCTGATAACGCTCTCGGTACAGGCGGCGAACACGTCGTAACGCCTTTCCATTTCGTTATACGCCCATTGAAGTACCGCAATAGCCTTCTGCGGTTCGGTAACTATCTCGTCTATCATAAGGTGCGGCAAATGCTCGTAACAGCGGAAGCCCACGCGCTTCGGATCTATAAGGATAAGCCTCAATTCCTCGGGGCTGTACCGCATAATAAGACTGACTATCATAACGTTGAGACAAACGCTCTTGCCCGAACCCGTCGCGCCCGCAACGAGATAGTGCGGACCTTTCGCAAGGTTGTCGGTAATAGCGTCGCCGACGAGGTTTTTGCCGATCGCAAAGGTGAGCGCGCCCGCCTTTTCGGGTTTGCCCGCCGCGCCCTCCAAGACTTCTCTTATCCCGACGGGGACGGGGGTTTTGTTTGCAACCTCTATGCCGACGAGGTTTTTCCCCGGGATAGGAGCCTCTATTCTCACGCCGCTTTTGGAAGCGAGACGCATGCGCAAATCGTCGTCGTAGGAAAGCACTTTCCTGACCGGAACACCCGCAGGCATCATAATTTCGTAGCGGGTAATGGTCGGTCCCTGCACGTAGCTCTGCGGAACCGCGTTGACGTGGAATTCCTCGAGGGTACGCTGTATGACTTCCATTCTCTCCTCGTGGTCTTCTTGCGGCGCGTTCACGGGTGCGGAGCGCGCCTCCAAGAGGTCGAGCGGAGGACGAACGTATTCTCTGTTTATAGGCGGCTGAACTTTTTCGGGTTTATTCTCTTTTTCTTCCTCTCTTGCGGCGAAAGCGCCGCCGAACGCAAGCCTCGCCCCGTTTCTGCCGCGATCGCTTGCCTCTTCTCCGGTCCGAACGCCGCCGTTATCGTCCGCGATCGCCCTGCTTATAAATCCGCTTTTCTCTTCCGCGCTTTTGTCCTCTCCGAACAATATTTTGCCCGCTCTCGGCTCGCGAATGACTTTCGGCTCGCCCGCGTCCTCTTCTGCGCCGTCGCCGAAAATGTCTCGCGCGCTTATACCCCTTTCCCTCGTTCTTCCGCCGAAACTCTCGGCGTTCTCGCGAGATGCGATTTCCTCCGCCTTATCCTCTGTTTTCTCTTTATTTGCCACGTCGCCGCGACCGACAAAGCTCTCGCTTCCCGTCGTAAACGTCCTTTTCTCGGACGCCCCGTCGTAAGAAATGCCCGACGCTTCGGCGGCTTTTTTTGCCTCTTCCGCCGCTTTGAGCCTTTCCGCAAGAGTGGGCTTGTAATTCGCCTGCTTTTCCGCGCTTTTCGAGGGCTCTCCGTTTGTAGCTCCCGTCGCGCTCGTCGAGGAGCCGACGGGCGTCGCCGTGCCTGACGAAATCACGCCGCCTTGCTTATTTAAGCCGTTCGTCGCGCCGTACCGTTTGTTGGTAAAATATCCGCCGTTTTCCGCAGAAACCTTTTTCTCTTCGTTCGCGCTGCCGGCATACTTACCCGCAAAGTAAGCGGAATGAAGGGCGGCGGCGTTTGCCGCGGCGTCGTTGCCGTTATGCTCGCGGAAGGGAATAGCGGAAAAACTCTTTCCTTCGGTTTGCGCCGACGCGCTCGGCGAAGAGCTTGTTATCGGCGCGGAAACCTTGGTATCGCTCGTATATTTTCCGATGATTTTATCGTTCTTTAAGTCGTAACTCGGCGGAGTTTTGACGTATTCTATTTTCTTCTTCAAATCTTCTCGGTAAGCGTCGGAATAGGACGCGTCCGATTTACCCACGCCGAGACCGTTTTTCTCGAAGTCGATTTTTATCCCCGAAGCCTTGTCGGACCTTGCGATTTCGCGCTTGGTCTTGAGCTTGAAATCGTCGGGGTTGGAAACGAACAGGCGTTGTTCGGAGCGGACTTTGTCAAACTTAACGTCCGACGCGGGATACTCCTTCACCCCCGAGATGACGGGATTTAAGGGCGGCTCGTTTGCGGGCGCGTAAGAGCTGCGCAGTTTTTTTTCGCGGGCCTCGGGTTTGCTTTTTGCGCTTTTAACGACGTCCGCTATCGCGAAATATACAAAAATCGCGAAAACCGCTCCGACGACGACGCACCCGCCCGTCAACTGCATAAGCGTTAAAAACGGATAGGCGATAATCGCCGTCAAAAACCCGCCCGCGGAGGCGGTGGCGATACCCCCGCTTCCTTTTTGGTAAGACGCGGTAACGTAATCGGCAAAGCTATACCCCGCGCCGCCGTTGTCGCCCATAGCGAGAAGATGCAAAAAGGTCGCGAGCGCGATGAACGCGAGGGTTATATAGGCTTTTCTCCTTGCGGAAAAACCCGTTTTTTTATCGGTTATAAGGAAAATACCCGCAATTTCGCCCCAAGCGGCTACGGCGTACGCAAAGTAGCCGAACACGCCGAACAAAAACGCGTTCACGTATTGCCCCGGGGCTGAAAAAACCTGCTCGCGGGTTATTAAGCAAACGAGACAAAGCGTGGTGAAAAGCACGAGAACGACGCCAAGCGTCTCTTTCGTCAACACCGACCGTTCGCTTTTGTTTTTTTCCTTTCTGGTACTGTTCAAAACGTCACCCCTAAAAAACGTATTCGCCCTTAAATTATACCAAAAGCACCGCGATTTTACAACGTAATTAAGAAAGAATTACAAAAATATTTTACGCGTGCGGAGTTTTTTCCGCAAATATGCGTTTAATCGCCGTATTCGTAGCCGACGGAGCGTCTAATTCGCCGCTTTAACTAAAAACGAACAACCCTCCCGCCGATATATAAAAAGGCAGTCGCTCGTTTTGCGTAAGCGATTGCCTTTTGATTGTTTTTTCGGAACGTCTCGTCGCAAGTCGCGGCGGCGTTTAGCCTTTTCCGCCAAAAGCTTACGCCCTCGGATTGCGGATGTTCGCCTGCGCGGCGGCGAGACGCGCTATCGGTACTCTGAACGGAGAACACGAAACGTAGTCAAGCCCTATCGCGTGACAGAACTCGATCGACGAGGGATCGCCGCCATGTTCGCCGCAGATTCCGCAATGGAGGTCCTTTCTCGTCTTTCTGCCGAGCTCTACCGCCATCTCCATAAGTCTGCCCACGCCCGTGGTATCGAGTCTTGCGAACGGATCGGATTCGTAAATCTTCGCCGCGTAATAAGACGGCAAGAACTTGCTCGCGTCGTCGCGCGAGAAGCCGAACGTCATCTGCGTTAAGTCGTTCGTGCCGAAGCAGAAGAACTCCGCTTCCTTCGCGATTTCGTCCGCGGTAAGCGCGGCTCTCGGAATCTCTATCATCGTGCCGACTTCGTATTTAAGGTCTACTCCCGCTTCCTTTATAATCGCGTCCGCGGTTTCGACTACTATCTTTTTGCAGAACGCAAGCTCCTTTTCTTCGCCGACGAGCGGTATCATTATTTCGGGAACGAGCTTCCAGTCGGGGTGGCGTTTGCTTACAGCTATCGCCGCTTTAATGACCGCTTTGGTCTGCATAACCGCGATTTCGGGATAGGTTACGGTAAGACGGCAACCGCGGTGTCCCATCATCGGGTTAAACTCGTGGAGGGACGCGCAAAGAAGTCTGATTTCCGCAACGGTCTTGCCTTTCGCCTTTGCCAAAAGCTCTATATCCGCGTCTATGGTCGGAACGAATTCGTGGAGCGGCGGATCGAGGAATCTTATCGTAACGGGCTGACCTTTAAGAGCTTCCATAAGTCCTTCGAAGTCCGCCTGCTGCATCGGCTCGATTTTCGCAAGAGCCTCTTCTCTTTCTTCTTTCGTTTCCGAACAAATCATTTCGCGGAATTTATCTATTCTGCCGGGACCGAAGAACATATGCTCGGTACGGCAAAGCCCGATGCCCTGCGCGCCGAGGTCGGCGGCTCTCTTCGCGTCGTCGGGGGTATCCGCGTTGGTACGCACGCCGAGCGCTTTATACTTGTCCGCAAGCGCCATGATTCTTCCGAAATATCCGCTGTTGGGATCTACGGGAACGGTCTTTATAGCTATATCGTAAATGTTACCCGTCGAACCGTCGAGAGAAAGCTCGTCGCCCTCGCGGAAGGTCTTTCCGCCGAGCTCGAAATACTTCTCTTCTTCGTGCATCTTGATATCGCCGCAGCCGGAAACACAGCACGTTCCCATACCGCGCGCAACGACCGCCGCGTGAGAGGTCTGTCCGCCGCGGACGGTAAGTATACCCTGCGCGTACTTCATTCCCTCTATGTCTTCGGGAGAGGTCTCGAGACGAACGAGTATAACCTTTTTACCCGCTTTGCCGAGCTCTACCGCGTCTTCGGGTGTGAAAACTATTTTGCCCGCAGCCGCCCCCGGGGAAGCCGCGATGCCCTTACCTACGACGTTTTCTTTATCCGCTTTTTTAAGAGCAGCCGCGTCGAAGGTGGGGTGAAGTAACATATCGAGGGTTTTCGCGTCGATTTGGAGAAGCGCTTCTTTCTCTGTTATCATACCCTCGTCGATGAGGTCGCAAGCGATGCGGATAGCCGCCGCCGCGGTACGTTTGCCGTTTCTTGTCTGGAGCATATAGAGTTTGCCTTTTTCGATGGTGAACTCCATATCCTGCATATCTCTGTAATGATTTTCGAGCGTTTTGCAGATTTCGAGGAACTGCCGATAAACGTCGGGGAGAACTTCCGCCATTTTGGAAATGGGCATCGGGGTACGAACGCCCGCAACGACGTCTTCTCCCTGCGCGTTCATAAGGAATTCGCCCATAAGTCCCTTTTCGCCGGTCGCGGGGTTACGGGTAAACGCAACGCCCGTGCCGCAATCGTTGCCCATATTGCCGAACGCCATCATCTGAACGTTTACCGCGGTACCCCAGCTGTACGGAATATCGTGGTCCATTCTGTAAACGTTCGCTCTCGGATTGTCCCAAGAACGGAAAACCGCTTTGATTGCCTCGAAAAGCTGTTCCTTCGGATCGGTCGGGAAGTCTTTGCCGAGAGCCTGTTTATATTTTGCCTTAAACTCTTCCGCAAGCTCGTGCAGATCTTCCGCGGTGAGGTCTACGTCGTAAACGACGCCCTTCTTTTCTTTAAGCGCGTCGATGAGCGACTCGAACTCCTTCTTCGACACTTCCATAACGACGTCGGAGAACATCTGTATAAATCTTCTGTAGCAGTCCCACGCCCAACGGGGATTGCCTGATTTTTTCGCAAGGACTTCTACGACCTCTTCGTTTAAACCGAGGTTAAGAATGGTGTCCATCATCCCGGGCATGCTTGCGCGCGCGCCCGAACGCACCGAGACGAGCAAGGGGTTTTCCTTGTCGCCGAACTTTTTCCCCGCGATTTTTTCGAGCTTTGCGACGTTTTCCATAATCTCGGCTCTTATCGAGTCGTTGATTTGTCTGCCGTCCTCGTAGTATTTGGTGCAGGCTTCGGTAGAAATCGTAAAGCCCTGCGGCACGGGGAGACCGATATTGGTCATTTCCGCAAGGTTTGCGCCCTTGCCGCCGAGAATTTCGCGCATCTTCGCGTTGCCTTCGCTGAATAGGTAAACGTACTTCATTTAATTACTTCCTCCAAAAGTTTGCTGTAAATAAACTTTTTTTATAGACTTCGCCGTTTACGGCTTATCTATTTTACACTATTTTAATTTTTTTTTCAACCTTTATTGCCCACTTCTCTCAACTTCTTCGATATATTTTTATAGTTTTATCAATTCCTTGAGGGATTTGAGCGTTTCGTCCGTCTTTAACGTTATATAATGATCTATAAGCTTTAACGGGGGCATCGCCTCGTTTTCGTCTATTTCCTCCCCCGCCGCCGCCCGACGAAGCGCGTAGAAGGTGGAAAGTCTTATTTCCCTGCCCCTGTCCTCTTTGCAGTCCTCGCACAAAAACCCGCCCGACGCGTGGTCGAAATACACTCTTTCCTCGGGGAGCGCGCCGCATTTATAACAGCACTCGGCGTTTATCCCGTAGCCCGAAAGCCTTAACGCGCCGATAAGAAAATTCAAAAGGAGCGGTTCTGCGGGACGATTTCCGTATGCGAGATTTTTGAGAAATTCCGCGGTTAAAACGAACAATTCCGCCGAAACGATGCCCTCTTTAAGGAATTTTCTGTCGTATTCTATCGCCGCACCCGCCGCGAAAAACTTGCGCACGTCCTCTCTGACGGGATAAAAACTGTCTATTAAACTCGCCCCGATAACTGTGCGCATATTGCCGCGCACCGAAAAAACGTATTCGGTAAAACAAAAAGGCTCGGCAGCGAATTTCATCTTCGCGCCCGCCTTTTTTACCCCTTTGATTTTTGCGGAAACTACCCCCTTGTCCAAAGTAAAGATATTGAGAATTTTGTCGCTCTCTCCGAACGACACCGCGGAGAGAACTATTCCCTGTGCTTTTTCTTCCATAAAGGTCTTTTCCTTTCGTTTGCGGAGTTTTCCGCCGTTATTATCCTATAATCTTGCCGCCGCGCTTATCGCTTTTCAGTATTTTTCAACGCTTTCGGAGCTCGTTATAAAGCATATAATAGGAAATTTTGCCCGTTTTTTCAAAGGCACGCCACGCCTCGTCGATTGCGGAGCTTTTGAGTGCGCCGCGCTTTTTCTTTTCGTTCATTTTTCTCCCCCTTACTAAACGAGTATGGGGAAGAGAAAAATTTTTATGCGCGCTCTTTCTTCCTCTTTTCGGGATTTACTTTCTTATTCCTCTCCGTAACCGTGCTGCTTAATAAGTCTTGCGCTGTTGCGCCAGTCCTCTTTTACCTTGACGTAGGTCGTTAAAAACACCTTGCGCCCCAAAAACTTTTCCATATCCGCGCGCGCAAACGAAGAGACTTCTTTTATCGCCGCGCCCTGCTTTCCGATGAGTATCGCCTTATGTCCCGCCTTTTCGCAGATTATATCGAGGCTTATATCGTACACCTTGCCGTCCTCGCGAAGAGAAAATTCGTTGACGATGACCGCCACGCCGTGCGGTATTTCCGCGCCGAACTTCAAAAGTATTTTTTCGCGCATTATCTCGGAAATCATAAACTTTTCCGAACGATCGGAAATTATGTCTTCCTCAAACAGCTTTTCGCCCTCGGGGAGCATTCTTTCCACGACTTTTATAAGCTCTTTTATGTTCTTGCCCTTTCTTGCCGAAACGGGAACGACTTCCGCGCCGAATTCCGCAAGGTCCTTTAGCTCCGCTATAAGCAGGCTCTCGGGCATAATGTCCGTCTTCGTCGGAACGATTATAAGCGGCTCGCCGAGCTTGACGAATTTTTTTATCGTCTCCTTGTCCCTTTCGCCTATCCCCTCGTGCGCGTCTATGACGAAAAGTATCAAATCCACGTCCTTGGCGGAATCTTCCGTGGTTTTCTGCATGACCGAATTGAGGAGATTGTCCGCGCGGTAAATACCGGGGGTGTCTATAAACGCCGCCTGCATCGAACGGGTGGTGAGTACGCCTAAAATTCTGTCGCGGGTGGTCTGTGGTTTTGGCGAAACTATCGCCACCTTTTCTCCGACGAGGACGTTTACGAGGGTGCTTTTGCCCGCGTTCGCCCTGCCGACGACGGCTATATATCCGCTTTTCATTCTTCCGTTTCTCCGAGCAGGGCGAGGATTTCTTTTTCCTTTTCGCGCATTTCCGCCTTATCCTCGTCCGTCATGTGGTCGTAACCGAAAAGGTGCAAAATTCCGTGAATTATAAGGTATTCCGTTTCGCGCTCTTCGCTATGCCCTATTTCGGCGGCTTGCTCTTTGATTCTTTCCTCGCACAAGACTATCGAACCGATAAAGATATATCCGCCGTCCATTTCGGTAAAGCAATCTTTTTTGTTAAGCACCGCGCCGCGAATACCCTCGAGGGTCGGAAAGGACAGCACGTCCGTGACCTTGTCCACTCCGCGCTCTTTTTTGTTGAGAACCTGTATGCCCTCTTCGGACTCGAAAACGAGTTCGGCTTTGATTTTGGCTTTTTGCCCCAAAACCGTATACGCCGCTTTTGCAAGCTTTCTGAGCTTTAGTTTTTTTTGTAAGCTTTCTATAACGAGTTTTCCCATTACGCTTCGTCCTTCTTTTCGTCCGTATCGTCCCCTATTTTGTCGAGGCTGATTTTCGGATATTCTATGCGGCTGTGATATACGCCGGTTAAACTGTTTACCACCGTGTTTATTATTATATTAAGCTCCTTCAGGGTTATTTCGCATTCGTCGAACTGTCCCCATTCCATACGGTCGCTGACTATCTTTTTTACCACCCCGTAAACGTTCTCCCTCGAGCGATCGGGAAGAGCGCGCGCCGCCGCTTCGCACCCGTCCGCAATCATTATTATCGCGGCTATTTTGGTCTGCGGTTTCGGTCCCGCATAACGATATTGCGCAAGAGACACCTCGCCGTCGGTAAACTTCTTCGCTTTGTCGTAAAAGTAAATAATGGGGAGCGTGCCGTGATGTTGCAAGCATACGTCCGCGATAATCTGCGGCATACGGTTTTTCATCATAAGCTGATAGCCGTCCGTCGCGTGCGCCTTGATTATGTTTGCGGAAAGCTCCGGCGTAAGGTCGTCGTGCGGATTAGTACCGTCCGCCTGATTTTCCTTAAAGAAATCGGGGCGACGGAGCTTGCCTATGTCGTGATAATAAGCGCACGTTCTCGCGAGCAACGCGTCCTCTTCTATCGCCGTCGCGCACGCCTCGGCAATGTTCGACACGACTATGGCGTGGTTGAACGTCCCGGGGGCTTGCGCTATCATTTTCCGTATAAATTTAGCCTTATGGTCGGTAAGCTCGGCGTACTTAAAGAAGGAGGCTTTTTTAAACAGCACTTCAAAAAACGGCAAAAGCACTATAAACAGCGCGGCGGAAAGCGGTCCCGAACAAGCCGCGGAGGATAGCGAAACCGCGAGGTTGTTGCTTCCGACGTCAACGAGCGGCAACGCCACGCATAAAAGCGCGGGGAGCGATAACAATAAGCTCAAAGAAAGTAGTTTTACCCTCGAGCTTACTTCCTTCAGAAAGTATATGGCAATCGTCCCCGAGGAAATCCCCATCGCGAGGAAAAACACCGCCGAATATTCGGAAAAATCACTCGTCGTTCCCGAAAAGTTATCGAACAAAAAAGTTATCGCGCAGAACAGAAAATTCATAAACGCCGCCGTTCTGCTGTTAGTCAAAAACAAAACGAGCAGGGCGGAAAGCGCGAGCGGGCGGACGTACATATCGACGTACTGTCCGGTTAAAAAACAAATTATTACGGACAACTCCAAAACAAGAAAGAGCATTTCGGAATTGGCGGCGTCGCGCAGAAAATTCCTGTCCTCGAAAAAGAAGAATATCGCAATCACCGCGACGAACAGCGATAAAAGCAATACGAAATTGATAAACACCTCGGGCTTGTCGAAAAACTCCGTGAGGGTATCCTTGCCGCGCGCGCCGTTTATCGCGACGATTGCCACGAATATGAGCGTAAGAATAACCACGTTCATAACGTAAGTCGCCACGACGGCGGCGACGTTGCCCCTTGTCCAAGGCTTGATTTTCATTGATTTTTTTTCCATTTCCGTGTTTCCCTTCAGGGCGAATTTCGGCAGGGCTACCCCGCAATAGTCGTCCTTAAATAGTATAGCTCCGCCGTGTAGACGAAACCGTCCTTATCTTCCGATACCGTTATCCTCTCTTCGGCAAAATCTTCGCCGAACCGCGCTTCGGCAAGCATAAGGCAAAGCTTTTCCTCGCCCGCGTTTTGCGAATAATAGGTAAACGTCCTTTTTACCTTTATCGAAACCCTTGCGACGACGCCGACGAATACTCTGCCGTCTCCGACGGTTGCCGTGCCGTCCGCGATAAGGTCTCCTTTTTTTACCGCGTCGCCGACGCTTACCTTCGCCTCTCCGCGGTAGACCTTGATTTTCTCTATAACGCCGTCCTCTTCGGCGCGAAGCTCCTTAACCCCGCCCGTCAAAACGTCCTTTTCCTCTTCGGCGAGAGCGGAATCTATCACCAGCCGATTGCCGCGCTTCGTACAGGAAACGAAGGATAGGCGCGGACTGCTCGTAAGAATTCCGTCCGCAAGCCCCTTTAAATCGAGCGAGGAAAAGCGGGACAACTCTTTCACCCCGACCGAGGAAAGATAGCCGTCTATCTCTCTTTTAAGAATTTTTCCGCTGCCCGTATATTCCGTCGAGAACACGAAGTCTCCCGAAAAAGCCGCGAGCGCGACGAAAACCGCCGCTCCTATTATGATTCCGAGGTTATGTAAAAGGTATAAAAGCGGCTTATCCCGTCCGCTCGTTTTTATCCTTACCGTATCAGTATAACACAATTCTCGCATAATTGCAAAAAATTTTTGCTTTTCTGAAAATTTTAAGGTAATAAACAGCGTTTTATCGTCCTTTTTTTCCGCCCTCTCCACTTCTACCCCTCGGCGAACGAGGGCGTTTAACAAAACCTCGGCGTTTAAGGCGCGCACTCTGAACGTCTCGTATACCTTTAGACCTTTTCCACAGAAGAGACGTCGCCGCATATCGCCAAATCCCCCGCACAATATTTTTTTATATATAAATTCTCGCCGACAACGACAAGCCCGCCCTTTTTGAGCCTTATCTCCACCCTCTTTTCGGAATAGCTCTTTATAGAACGCGCTCCCTCTATATACAGCGCGCCGAAACCGAAAAGCGCGGCGCGAAAAACGGGGGCGGCGGTAATTCCCGCCTCCGAAAAACACTCTTTAATCTCTTCTATAAGCCCCATTCGCGTTACCCCGCAGATAAATTTTATGCCGAAACGGGGTTTAAAATACCCTTTAAAAACGGCGACGCGCGAAGAAAACTCCGCGCGCCGCGTTTCGAGGTGTTTTATATCCTTTATTTATCTTCCTTTTTAAGCTCGGCGAGAATTTGCTTTAAAAGTCCCTCCGTGCTGTTTTTTGCGGCTTCCTCCGCCTCCGCCGCGGCTTTTTCGGCTTCTTCTTTTGCTTTTTTGTCCGCCTCTGCTTTCTTTTCCGCGCGATACTCGTCAAGTGCCTTCTTGTCGAAACAACCGAAACCTCTCTTCTTAAGTTCGGCTTTTTCTTCTTTTGTCGGCTTTCCCTCAAACAGCTTTTTGTTGTTTGCCTGAATGTCGTTGAACGTCTTAACGATGCAGAAGAGTATAAACGCTATAAGCAGGAAGTTTATTATTGCGTTTATAAACGCGCCCCAGTCTATATAAATAGAATTCGCGAGATCGACCTTGCCGTCTTCTCCCATGACCTTTACGAGGAAGGTATAAATATCCGAGAGCGACTCTCTGCCGAGAATGAGCTTTAACAGCCAGTTTATTATCGGCTGTAAAATGTTGGTGGTAAGCGCGGTGACTATCGCGGTGAACGCGCCGCCTATAATAACGCCGACTGCCATATCGAGCACGTTTCCGCGCGTGATAAAGGTCTTGAATTCTTTGAAAAATTTCTTCATTTTGTCTTTTGCTCCTTCGTGTTTCATCTTTTTACTTTGAGTTTGACGAGCCTTCTCGTAAGTCGCGCGCACCGCGCGGGCGATGCCGAATAAAGCGCGGCTAAAAGCTCCTTTTCTCCTGTTTTAACTTTTTTCTCTCTCTTCACCCTTATTTTCCCGCTATCGCCGTCACCGTCGTCGCTATCGCCATAAGCGCGAGATACAGCGAAAACCATTTATAATTTGCTTTCTTTATTATCTTGAGCATAAATTTTATGGCTATGTATCCCGTTATCATCGCGGTCAAAACGCCGAGTAACAGCGGAAGAGCCGCAATCTCGCCGACGGCTTCTCCTTTTACCACCTTCACTCCCTGCAAAAGGACGGCGGCAAGTATTATCGGAATGCTCATGATAAAGGTAAAGCTCGCGTTCGATTCTCTGTCCACCTTCCCTATCGTGCCGAAAGTCGTAGTCGTCCCGCTCCTCGATATTCCGGGGAAAACGCCTATCGCCTGACCGCAACCCATAATAAGCGCGGTCTTACAGTTTATCGGGTTTATAAGCTCGACTTTTTTCGCCCGTCTTTCCGCAAACAGCAGCTCCGCCGCCGTGAATAAAAACGCTATCGCGAGAATCCAGATATGCTCGGAAAAAAGGGCGTCGAGGTCAACGGACAGCTCGAAGATTATGCCGACTATCCCCGCGGGAACGGTGGCGATTATAAGATACAGCATTTTATTGAACGGCTTTTTAAACAGCGCGAGAATTTCCCGCCACAAAACCACGACGACGGGAACAAGCGTGCCGACGTGAAGCATAATGCTGTAAAAAGTTACGTTGTCCTCTATTCCGAACCAGTGCTGAATCAAAATCAGATGTCCGCTCGAAGATATGGGCAGAAATTCCGCAAAACCCTGCACCGCGCCGAGTATTATCGCCTGCCAAATTGTCATAAGCTTTCTCCTTTTTTTGCGCCTTAAATCGCTCCTTCTTCTACGCCTGCGTTTCCGCGTTTATAAGTCTTAAAAATTCCTTTACCGCAAAGGTAAGCGTTTCGTTTTTAGGAAGGCACAGCCCTATCGCGCGAGTGGGGAGCGCGGGCGAGGTGATTATCTCCTTAAGACTGCCGCTCTCTATCTCGTGCCTGACGAATTCTCTCGGTATGCACGCTATGCCTATTCCCGATTTTGCAAGCTCCGCCATAAGCTCCAAGGAAGCAAGCTCGATTTCGGGGTGAAGGTGAACGCCCTGCGAATGCGCAAAAGAGACGATTGCCTGCCGCGTGGCGGTCGAAAGTTCGAGCATTAAAAGCGGATAGTCCTGCAATCTTTTAAGGTCTATCGTCCCCTCGAAAAGTTCGGAAAATCTATCGCTCGCGACGAAGGTGTCGTGGAGTTGCATAACGGTAGACAGTAGGTTTACGTCCGAATCGTCTATCGGAAGATTTACGAATCCTATATCGCCCTTTTTGTTTTTAAGTAGTTCTATCGTCTCGTTCGAAGTGCCGTTTTGCAAGACGAGGTTCACGTCCGGATAAAGCTCGTGATATTTTTTTATGTGCGGAAGAAGAAAATGCGTGGCTACCGTGTCCGAAGCGCAAATTCGCACCACCCCCGTGGCAGTGTCCTTCAGCTCCGCGTATTTGCTTTCCACCTGCTCGAAAAGCTTTAACGCCTGTTCGACAAGCGGGAAAATCTGTTTTCCGCCCGTCTCCGACAGTTCCATTCCCTTGTGCGTGCGGTTAAAAAGCGTGCCGCCGAGCTGCGTCTCGAGCTGCTTTATCGCCTGCGAAACGGCGGGCTGGGATATATACAGTTCCTCCGCCGCCTTCGTTAAGCTCCCGCACTTCGCAACGGTGTAAAACGCCTTGTAAAGCTCTAAATTCGCCATTTTTCCTCCTCTATTTCCCCACGCAGAAACGCGCGAATATATCCTCTATTATGTCCTCCGAAGCGGTTTTGCCCGTTATTTCGCCCAAGGCTTGCCACCCCGCGGTTATATCTATCGCAAGCACGTCGAGAGGCTCGGTTCCGATTCCCCTTTTCGCCGACGAAAGACTTTCTTTCGCCCTGCGCAACGCCTCGTAGTGCCGCTCTTCGCACAAAAAATCGCCGCTTAAGTCCGTTTCCCCGACGGTGCGCTCGTATAAAAGCTTTTTAAGCTCCTCTATTCCCTCGCCCGTTTTTGCCGAAACGTATAAGTCCGCGCGCCCGTCCCTCATATCGCTTTCGTCCGTCTTGTTCACGACAAAAAGCGCGTTTTTATCCTTACAGAGAGAATAAACCTCCTCGTCCTCCGCGGTTATATCCCCCGCAGTGACGAGAAAGAGCAAAATATCGTTTTCGTTGACCGCTTTTTTGGAAAGCTCAACGCCGAAACCTTCTATTCCGTCCGCTTCTCTTATCCCCGCCGTGTCCGAAAGAAAAAATTTCACGCCGCCTATATCGAGCGAGCCTTCCACCACGTCGCGGGTAGTCCCCGCTATCCCCGAAACGATAGCCTTATTAAAGCCTAAAAGGGCGTTAAGGAGCGAGCTTTTGCCGACGTTGGGTTTTCCCACTATGCCGACCTTTACGCCGTTTTTAACGCGGCTTCCCGTCTTGAACGTCGAAAGGAGCGCGTCGATTTTTTCTAACGCCGTATCGAGGGAGGCGGAGACCGCTTCTCTCGAAGTTTCTTCTAAGCCCTCTTCGGGGAAGTCCATGTCCGCGTCTATCTGCGAAAGGGCGGCGGTAAGCTTTTCCTGCATCTCGGTCACGTCTCTCGTAAGCTTTTCGCGGTATAAAGAATACCCCGCCTTGACGCACGCGATAGATTCCGCGTTTATCATATCTATAAGCCCTTCGCTCGAAGCGAGAGAAAGTTTGCCGTTCATAAACGCTCTGCGGGTAAACTCGCCGTTTTTTGCGAGCCTTGCGCCCGAAGAGAGTATTTTTTTCAATATTCCGCGGGAAATCGCCACGCCGCCGTGCGAATGAAATTCCACCGTGTCCTCGCCCGTAAAGCTTTTGGGAGCTTTAAAGTACACGCACAGCCCGAAGTCCTTAAACTCGCCCGCGTCTATCTCCCCCGCATACATAAAATTCGGGATAAACTCTTTGACGGGGGTTTTGCCGACGGGGCGGAAAAGCTTTTCCGCAACCGAAAGGGGACTGTCGCCGCTTATTCTTATCACCGCGACGCCCGCCGCGCCCGCCGCCGTGGATATTGCGGCTATGTTATCGTTCTTCATTTAATAAATTTTTCCCAAAAACCACGAAAAACCGCGCCCGTCTTAAACAAACTCCGCGCTATTTTTCGTCCTTGTTATCGTCTTTTTTATCGTCCGAAAACTCCGAGAACGGATCCCCGGGGTCTACTTCGCCGCGCTCGGCGAAATCCTTAAAGGGCGTTTCGGGCGGCTTCTCGTAATTTCCGCCGTTCCCGCCGCCGTAGCCGTACCCGTTATAACCGCCGTTGCCGTTCCTGTAATACGGGTTGGAATACGGACCGTAAACGTTGCCGTAGCGCGAGCGAAGATAGTCCGCGTATTTTATCTCTTTTTTGTTCCTTATGACGAACACGAACACGCCGAACAGCCCGAAAACGGACAGTACCGAGGCGAGTATATAATGCTGCGGCCAGTAGTTCCTGAAAAGGCTTATATACATAAACACCGTCACGAGCGCGGTGAAAAGGCTCGTAAAATAAGAAATAATACGGAAAACGTCATAAACGGGCGAAGTATACAACGTAAAAAATGCGGTGCCTTTCGTTATCTCTCTTTGTATTTGATCCATTTTATAGGCGTCGTCGATAATTAGGGGCAATTTCCCGCCTTGAAGCACATACATCAATCTCGGATACCATAAAACAAATTCGCAAAAAGCCGACATCGCCTCACCGACGGCGAAAACAATCGTCACCCACAGCGCGAGTTTCCTAAATTTCACGCCGAACATTCTCGACTCCCCGATAAGGCGACAGGCGCAGTACAGCCACGCGCACGGCACGAAAGAGAGCCAAGCGAATTTATATCCTTTCCTTTTAGAAAGGGTAAAAACGCCGATAGAACGCAAAGCGTAAAAGGTCAGCACCACCGCAAGCGTTATCGCCGCAACAATACATACCTCCGCTTTGCCCATTTCGATAAGTTGATAACTAACGCCGCCTATCTCTTTTCCGATAATTAACATCTATTCGTAATCTTCTCCGAAAAAAATTTCCCTCTCTCTCAACGGCGCGCTGCCTAAAAGCGGAAGCGCAAGCCTTTTTCTTCGTTTAATCTTAATACGCTCTCGCGAAAATGACGTTATGCTTTGCGGGTTTTCCGCAGACGGCGCAACGCTCGGGAACGCCCTCTTCGTCGCACATGACCCTTGCGGTCGCGGAAGCGAATTCCTTTACCTTATCCTCGCATTCGCGGCAGCCGCACCAGCCCGCCTTTACGAAATTCTGCCCTTCTACGCCGTCTAATATTCCTTGAAGGGTATCCGCGTGGACGACCTTTTTGTCTCTTCTCACTCTCGAAGCTTCCAGCATATCTTTCTGAACGGTATCGAGGAGCTTCGTTACGGTTTCCGCAAGGCTTTCGAGAGAAACGGTACTCTTTTCGAGGGTATCTCTTCTCATAACGACGGCGTGTCCCGCTTCTATGTCTCTCGGACCTATCTCTATACGCACGGGAACGCCCTTCATTTCCCATTCGTTGAACTTCCAGCCGGGGCTCATCTCGCGAAGGTCGGTTTTTACCCTCACTCCCGCGGCTTTGAGCGCGCTCTCTGTTTCCCGCGCCTTTTCTATGACGCCGCCCTTATGCGCCGCAACGGGGATGATAACCGCCTGCACGGGAGCGACTTTCGGCGGTAGGACAAGACCTCTTTGGTCGCCGTGCGCCATTATTATCGCGCCTATCAGGCGGGTAGAAGAACCCCAGCTCGTGGTATAGCCGTATTTGAGCTTCCCGTCTTTGTCTAAATATTTTATGTCGAACGCCTTGGAAAAATTCTGCCCTAAATAATGCGAAGTCCCCGCCTGCAAACTCTTTCCGTCGAGCATCATGGCTTCCATACCGAAGGTTGCCACCGCGCCCGCGAATTTCTCCTTTTCGGTTTTTCTGCCCGTAAATACGGGGATGGCGAGCGTTTCCTCGGCAAACGTCTTATAAACGTCGAGCATTCTCATCGTTTCTTCCATCGCTTCTTCTTCTGTCGCGTGGACGGTATGCCCTTCCTGCCACAAAAACTCGCTCGTGCGGAGGAACGGACGGGTGGTCTTTTCCCAACGCATAACGTTGCACCACTGGTTCATCATAACGGGTAAGTCCCTGTAAGACTGTATCCATTTAGAGTACATCGTTCCGATTATCGTTTCGCTGGTAGGACGGATTGCGAGCGGCTCTTCGAGCTTTGCTCCTCCCGCGTGGGTAACTACCGCGACTTCGGGCGCGAAGCCTTCGACGTGTTCCGCCTCTTTCGTGAAAAAACTCATCGGGATAAGTAAAGGAAAATACGCGTCCTCCGCGCCCGTTTCCTTAAACCTTCTGTCCATATCCTTCCGGATATTTTCCCAAATCGCGTAGCCGTAAGGTCTTATTACCATAGTGCCCTTGACGGGACCGTAGTCTACGAGCTCGGTCTTTAACACCACGTCGGTGAACCACTGCGTAAAATTAGTCTCTATATCCGCTATTTCTTTTACGAACTTCTTGTCTTCCATGCTTTCTCCGTTTTTCTCCGTAAAAATCGTCTCTTTTCTTTATAACGCTTTGCTTCGTCACCTTATAATTAAACCACAGGCGGGGGTTTATGTCAAGTTTTTTATAATATTTTAACCGAAAAGCCTTAAAAAAGGCTTGAAAATCCCGACGATTTACTATATAATATAACCAATATACAAGGGCGGCGGGAAAAACGGTTTTTCTTACGCGCCCGATTTCGGAGGATTATATGGAAATCAAACAACTTACGGTCAACGCGATAAGGGTTTTATCTGCGGAAGCTATCGAAAAGGCAAAATCCGGTCACCCCGGCATGCCCCTCGGCGCTGCGCCTATCGGCTACGCGGCTTTCACGAATATGGTTTTTAACCCCAAAGACGCCGCTTTCGACAACCGCGACAGATTCGTTCTCTCCGCAGGTCACGCTTCTATGCTCGACTATTCTTTATACTATCTTTTCGGCTTCGGTCTTAAAAAAGAAGATATTATGAATTTCCGTCAGCTCGGCTCGCGCACCGCGGGACACCCCGAATATCGCGTCTGCCCGGGGGTAGAGACGAGCACGGGTCCGCTCGGACAGGGTATCGCCAACGCCGTCGGTATGGCTATCGCGGAAAACTATCTCGCGAATAAATTCAACAAAGAAGGCTTCCCCGTCGTGGACCACTACACCTATGCGGTTTGCGGCGACGGCTGTATGCAGGAAGGTATCGAAAACGAAGCCGCTTCCCTTGCGGGCTCTCTTAAACTCGGCAAGCTTATCGTTTTCTACGACGACAACGATATTACCATAGAGGGCAGCACCGACATAACCTTTACCGAGGACGTGGGCAAACGCCACGAGGCTATGGGCTGGCAGGTCATAAAGGTTAAAGACGCAAACGATCTCGCCGCGCTTAACCGCGCGATAAAGAAAGCGAAAGCGGAAACCGAAAAACCGTCGCTTATCATAGTAAAATCGGTCATCGGCTACGGCTCGCCGCTCGCGGGCAAGGCAAGCTGCCACGGTTCGCCGCTCGGAGAAGAAAACCTTGCCGCGTTAAAGAAAGAGCTTAATTGGGATTACGCGCCCTTCGAAGTTCCCGAAGAAGTGTTCAAGCACTGCAAAAAATTCGCGAACAAAGGCAGAAAAGCGGAAAGAGCGTGGAAGGCTATGTTCGCCGAATACGAAAAGGCTTATCCCGAACTCGCGAAAGAGTACGTTTCTTGGAAAAAACGCGAGCTTCCCGACCTTAAAAATATCGACGAGCTTTGGCAATTCGAGAAAGACGACGCTTCGAGAGGTTACAGCGCGACCGTTCTCAACAAGCTCGCGAAATATATTCCGAATCTTATCGGCGGCAGCGCAGACCTCGCGCCCGCAAATAAATCCAACATAAAGGAACGCGGCAGCTATTCGGCAACCGACAGAAGCGGCTCTAATATGCACTTCGGTATCCGCGAACACGCTATGGCGGCAATCGTCAACGGTATGTATCTCCACGGCGGACTTATCCCCTACTGCGCGACTTTCGCGGTGTTCTCCGATTATATGAAGAACGCCATGCGTATGTCGGCGATTATGGAGCTTCCCGTAGTGTATATTTTAACGCACGATTCGATAGGCGTCGGAGAAGACGGACCTACCCATCAGCCGATAGAACACCTTGCGGGACTTCGCGCAATGCCCGATATGAAAGTTTATCGCCCAGCGGACGGCAGAGAAACGACCGCCGCGTGGATAGCCGCGCTCACCGGAAAACACCCCTCCGCGCTCTTTCTGTCCCGTCAGACTCTCCCGATGCTCGAAGGTACGGGCAAAGAAGCGTTCAAGGGCGGATATATACTTTCTGACAGCGACAAAAAGACTCCCGACGTCATACTTCTCGCGACGGGCAGCGAAGTGTCGCTCGCGGTCAAGGCGAAAGCGGCTCTTAAAAACGAAGGTATCGACGCGAGGGTAGTGTCTATGCCCTGTATGGAAGATTTCGAAGCGCAGAGCGAGAAATATAAAAAGAGCGTTCTCCCCGACGGCGTGAGAGCGAGAGTTGCCGTCGAAGCGGGTTCGCCGCTCGGCTGGTACAAATACGTCGGGCTCGACGGCAAGGTCGTGGGAATGAATTCGTTCGGCGCGTCCGCGCCTGCGGGTAAACTTTTCGAAAAGTTCGGCTTTACGGTGGAAAACGTAGTCGCCGCCGCCAAAGAGGTTCTCAAAAAATAATTCTACGAACAAAAAATTCACCCCTCCCGTTTGAAAACGAGAGGGGTGATTTCTTTCTCTTTTGCACTGTTTTATCCTACTACTCGTCGGGCTGCTCGTAATAGTAAGAATAATCTATTCCTTTCATAAAGACTTCTCTATTATCCACCGCCGTGGTCAGCGCGCCGCTAATCAGCTCGTAAATAAACGTCTGATCCGTCGGACTTTTTTTCATTGCAAAAAGGTAATCCTTTTTATCTATTCTGCTCCAGTCCGTACATTTTTTAAGATTCTTTTTCAGAATTAAGTCAAGCCATATCCTCGTGCTTCGTCCGTTGCCCTCCATAAACGGATGCGCGACGTTCATTTCGACGTACTTGCCGACTATCTTTTCCAAGGTATTCTCGGGCATCTTTTCGATTAACAGCAGATTGTCCCAAAGAAACATCGCCGGTACAAAAGCAAAACCGCCTTTTGCAATATTTACCGAACGAATCTGCCCCGCGAAGTCGTATAATCCGCCGAATATATAGGAATGTATTTGCCGAAGCCCCTTAACCGTTCCGACCTCTATTTCGTTAATCAGCCCCGATTCAAACAGCTCGTAAGCCTTTTGCTTGCTTTTTTCATCTATTGAGTTCCCCGCACCCTTAAGCCACCTTTCAAACGTCTCGGTCTTCTTGCTCGGAACGAGCGCGATAACTGCGTTTATTCCGCTTTCGTCCACAACGTCGGTTAAATATTTTTTCCCGTCCGAGGCGGATAATTTCAGTTGTCGACAAATTGTCGACAACTGAGGCTTACGGCGTTTTATTGCGTTCCAATACGAGCGCGGATTTTTGCTTTTCGTCAACGCTTCGGCAATATCTGCGGCGCAAAACCACCATTTAGCGGTTTCGTTATCCCACACGGCGCGCACGGGAACGTTTTCAAAAAAGCGGATGGAGGTTTTTATCATATTTCAATTATATTCCAAACGACGAAGAAAGGCAAGAAAATATCCGTTTTTTCCCTCGTCACGAAAATTTTTTCGTCCGCGTATTATAATATTGTTGACACTTTGATAATTACGGAGTAAAATTAAGATACAAAAAGAATAAATCTCCGGTAGGTAAGGCTACCGCAGGGATACGGGTTGCTGCCGCGAAGTAGTGGAGACACTATGAGAAGGTAAACAGACTGCGTCGAACACAAGGCGCAATTTAACGCAATTTCACCGCCCTGCGGAGTTAAAGCCAGAATGGTTGCTTGCGCTCTTCTATTTTGAGTACAGTATTTTTCGCCCGCCGGTTTTCGGCGGTTTTTTTTACCGGAAAAGGAGAGTATTATGTCTAACGAAATTATGGATCTCTTCGATAATCTTGCGGCGGATTTCGAAGCGAGAAGGTTCGCCGACCTTCGCATCAAGCTTCTCGACACCGAGCCTGCCGATATCGCGAGCTTTATGGAAGAACGGCTCGACGAGAAAGAACAGCTTATGTTCTTCAGGCTTCTTCCCAAGGAGCTTGCCTCCGACGTTTTTATCGAAATTGATTCGGACACGCAGGAAGCTCTTATAAAAGCTTTCACCGATAAAGAGCTTAAAGCCGTCATCGACGATATGTATCTCGACGATACCGTAGATATAATAGACGAAATGCCTGCGAACGTGGTTAAGAGAATTCTTAAAAACTCCGATCCCGAAAACCGCAAGCAGATCAACGAGCTTTTAGAATATCCCGACGATTCGGCGGGTTCTATTATGACGACCGAATACGTTTCTTTCTCCGCCAAAATGACGGTGGAAGAGGCGTTCGACAAAATTCGGCGCACCGGCACGGACAAGGAGACTATTTATACCTGCTACGTTACCGACGGAAAAAAACGGCTTATCGGCGTGGTTACGGTGAAAAAGCTCCTGCTTTCCTCCCCCGAAGATCTCGTAGAAAACATTATGGACACGAACGTCATAACCGCCTCTACGTTAGAAGATAAAGAGCAGGTCGCGATGAAGTTCTCGAAGTACGACTTTTTAGCCCTGCCCGTAGTGGATAAGGAAGGGTGTCTTGTCGGAATAGTCACGGTAGATGACGCGGTAGACGTCATTCAGGACGAGGCTACCGAAGATATTCAAAAAATAGCGGCAATCTTGCCTACCGAAAAGCCTTATCTAAAACAATCGGTATGGCGTATATGGTGCATCCGTATACCGTGGCTCTTGGTGCTTATGGTTTCCGCGACGTTTACGGGAATTATCATAAATTCCTACGAGGGACAGCTGAACGCGATAAGTCCCGTCCTTTTCGCGTGTATTCCTATGCTTATGGATACGGGCGGAAACGCGGGCAGTCAGTCCTCGGTTACCGTCATTCGTTCTCTCGCCCTCGGCGAGCTGAACAGCAAAGACGTGTTTAAGGTGTTATGGAAGGAGCTTCGCGTGTCCTTTTTGCTTGCGGCGACGCTTGCGGCGGTGTGTTTTGCAAAGCTCTTGCTTCTCGATAACCTCTTGTTCGGGTACTCGGGCTACACCCCGTTGCGGTGTCTGGTCGTTTCGGTTTCCTTGTTCGCCACGGTAATCATGGCAAAGCTCGTAGGTTGCGTTTTGCCGATTATCGCAAAGAAAATCAAACTCGATCCCGCGGTCGTGGCAAGTCCGTTTATAACGACTATCGTGGACGCGCTCTCTCTTATGATTTATTGCTCGATAGCAATCGCCGTTCTCGCATAAGGCAGGACGTGACAAAAAGGGGAAAATCGTGAGAAAAATCCTTACGAGGTTCTTTTTATGCAGAAAAACGCAAAGATGACTACCCGTCTTATAACATTTACGGCGATGATGACCGCGCTCGTTATGGTTTCGGGGTTTATTCCTCCGCTCGAAATTCCGCCCATCGGCAGAATTTATTGGTGCGACGGCATAATCTTTCTCGGTTGCTTTTTGTTTGCGCCGCTCTCCTCGGCGATAATCGGCGGCGTGGGGACTTTTCTTTACGACCTGTTGCTCGGAAACGTGGTTATGATGGGGGCTTCCCTCGTTATACACGGGCTTCAGGCTTTTCTGGTGTCCTTTTTGTTCCATAAAATCTTCCCGAAAAAGAAGCACGAGCCGATTTTCGCTTTTTCCGCCGCTCTTTTCGGCGCGGTCGTGGTTATCGCGGGTTATTTCGTGACGCGCGTGCTTTTACAGGGCAAAGAACTCTCCTACGCGCTTATTCGCCTTCCTTCGGACGTTATTCAGGAAGCGGTAGGCATCGCCGCCGCCCTCCTCGTTACTTACGGCTTCCGTCTTAAAATCGCGCTCGAAAAAAATAACCTTCTTCCGGAAATCGCCGTGAAAAAGGATAATTCGGGCGAAAGGGGCGAAGAAGACGAAGAGAATACAAAAGAAGACCGAACGGAAATTAAAAAAGATAAAGAAGACTAAAATATAAAATGATTGCAAAAAGTTACAAAGGCACTATAATCGGGTGCTTTATGGGTTATATCGTGCAGGCGATAGTGAACACGTTCGTTCCCCTGCTTTTTATCACCTTTCAGTCGGAATACGGCGTGCCGCTTTCGGAAATAACCGTGCTTATCACCGTCAATTTTGCCGTTCAGCTATGCGTAGACCTTTTGTCCGCTCTGCTCACCGACAAAATAGGATATAGGGCTTCGGTGTATTTTGCGCACGCCATGTGCGCGACGGGGCTGATACTTTTGACCGTTTTGCCCTCGGCGTTCGGTAACGCGTTTATAGGGCTTTTGATCGCCGTCGTAATCTACGCGATAGGCGGCGGACTTTTAGAGGTACTCATAAGCCCTATGGTGGAAGCCTGCCCCACGGACAACAAGCCGCAGGTTATGAGTATTCTTCATTCCTTTTATTGCTGGGGAAGCGTGGGGGTAATTCTTTTATCTACCGCCTTTTTCGCGCTTTTCGGCACGGCAAACTGGAAATATCTCGCGCTTTTTTGGGCGATTTTCCCCGTTGCTAACCTTATACTTTTCACCCGCGTGCCGATTCTTACTTTAGAGGAAGAAACGGGCGAAAAGGTCTCTATCCTTTCGTTGCTTAAAAACAAGCTCTTTTGGGTTTTTATGATAGTTATGGTGTGCGCGGGCGCAAGCGAACAGGCGGTAAGTCAATGGGCTTCGGCGTTTTGCGAGAGCGCGCTCGGCGTATCGAAAACCGTCGGCGACGTCGTGGGCGTGGCGGGGTTTTCGGCGATGATGGGTCTTTCACGCCTATTGTACGGCAAATTCGGCAAAAAGCTAAACCTCAACGCCGCCATGGCGATAAGCGGTTTCGGGTGCGTCGGGGCGTATCTTATCGCCTCGCTATGCTCCTCCCCCGTGCTGTCGCTCGTCGGAGTGGGGCTTTCGGGGTTCTTCTGCGGAATAATGTGGCCCGCGACGTACAGCAACGGCGCAAAGGCGATAAAGGGCGGCGGAACGGCTATGTTCGCGCTGTTCGCTTTAGCGGGCGACCTCGGTTGCTCTTCGGGTCCTACCGTCGCGGGTTTTTTTGCGAGCGCGTTTAACAGCGACCTTAAAAAGGGAATACTTTGCTCCGTCGGCTTCCCCGCGGTGCTTGCGATAACGATGCTTTCGTTTGCGATTTTTTCAAAAAAGAAAAAGGAAAAGGCACTTCCGCTCGAATAATTATTTGACAAAAAACGGCTTTTTGCCCTTTTTTAGAGGCAAAAATGCCCGTTTTGGTTATTTCTATTGACTTTATGACATCTATTAAGGTATAATAACGGTAATATGCGTAAAAACAAAGACGAATATAAGCTAAATAAAATAGAAGTGGACGAGAAAACGAACGAACCGAAAATAGTAGAGGTTTCTCCCGAGGAGAGGGATTCTCTCTTCTCCGAAGGCGAGGTCCTCGTCCCCGCGGAACCCGAGGTAATTTCCGACGAGGAGGCGAAAGAGCGGCATAAACAGTTGTTTATGGCAAAGGTGTTCGGGATAAACGACGATAAGAGCGTGGATAAAAGGCAAAGGATAGTTAAAAACATCTTTACCGCATTGTTTATCGTTCTCGTAGTCGGAGTTTTGGCGTTCACGTTTTACAACGATTTCTTTGCGGAAGGCAAAGAGCCGGCGGATCTCGGCGCGCTCGGCGGGACCTTCGCAAAATGCTGGTACTTCCTCGTTTTCGCGCTTTTGTCGCTCCTGCTGTGCTTTGTCGCAAAAGGGCTGAAATTGTCTATTCTATGCAAAAAAACGACTAAAAAATGGCACTTCAAGACGTGTATGGAGACGGCGGTAATAGGGCTGTATTACAACTACGTCACTCCTCTCGCGGTCGGCGGACAGCCGTTTGAAATTTATCACCTGTCAAAACACGGCGTGCACGGCGGAGTCGCTTCGGCGTTGCCCATCGCCACGTATATACTCAACCAATTCGCCTTCGTCACTATCGGCATTTTCTCCCTTGTAGCGTATAACACGGGGCTTTTTATCGGGGGCGCGAAGAAGGTTATAGGGAGCTTCGACGTGGTGCCGTTTAACGTGCTTGCGATTATAGGGCTTTTGTGCTGTATGATAATGCCCATCGTCGTCATACTTTTTTGTATGCTCCCCGTTGTCGGCACGAATATAGTCAAATGGGTCATAAAACTCGGCGGGAAGCTGCGCATCGTCAAAAATCCCGAGGCGACAACCGAGAAAACGATAAAAAACGTCAAGCACAACGCAAAATGTCTAAAACAGCTTGCCGGTGCGCCCGTGTCCTTTATTTCCTCCTTTTTATTGAGCTTCGTGGAGCATTTGTCTCTTTCCTCGATCGCGTATTTTACCTTGAAGTTTTTCGGTTTTGACGCAGTCGGCGTGAGCGGTTTTGCGGAATGGACGCAGGTGGTAATGCTCTGTTCTATATTGTATTCGGCTATTTCGTTTATCCCGACTCCCGGGAATTCGGGAGCGGCGGATCTTTCTTTCTATATCTTGTTTTCCGCAAGCATTACGGTTACGGGCGCCGCGTTTACGGCGATGCTCCTCTGGCGAATATTGAGCTTTTATAGCTTTATTATAATAGGCTTTATTTTCTCTACGATAAAGAGAAAAACGGACAAGAGAAAGGCGGCGCTGTTACAAGAACACGACGCGGACTAAAAGCTAAACGTATTGAAAAGGCAACGTGAGGTCGCGTTCGCGCTTTATGCTTTCGGTCTTGCCGTTTTGCGCGAATATACAAAACGAAACGGCAATCTTAAATTCGTATCGCTCGAAAGAAAATCAAAGCGGCAGGGTCCTCTTTTCGGTAACCCCTGCCGCCTTTTTTTAATTGAATATTCCCTTTAACCGAGCAATTTTTCTTTGATTTCGTTCGACTTATAATAGCCGCTGATTCTCTTCTTCTCTTCGCCGTTTTCTATAAGCACCAGCGTGGGGATAACCTCTATCCCGAATTTCACGGCAAGCCATTCCTCGTCGTCTACGTTCACCTTGCCGACCTTTATTTCACCGTTCATCTCTTCATCGAGCTTTTCGAGTTCGGGCGCAACCATTCTGCAAGGTCCGCACCACGTCGCCCAAAAATCGAGAATAACCGGCTTTGCCGATTGCAAAACTTCTTTTTCGTAGTTTTCTTTATTGATAACGACTTCCATAATTCGTTCCTCCTTTCGTTTATCGAACTTATAAAACCCCGCAAAGCTTTCAGCTCTCGGGGTTTTTTCTTTTATAAATTAATCGTTGTCCTTAAAGCTGTTTCCGAGATAGGTGCCGAAGCCGAACGAGCTTTTTTTCTTTTCCTCGCCGCCGCTTCTTCTATCCTTATTATAGCCCCCGCGATTTCCGCCGCGGTTATCTCTTCTGTATCCGCCGCGATTGCCCCTCTCGCCGCGGTTTCCGCCTCTTCCGTAACCGCCGCGATTTCCGCCTCTGCCGCGGTCGCGGTTAAGTCCCGCGTTAAAGGGCTTGGAGCCTTCCTCTCTGTCGTTGGGCACGATTACCACGTAGCGGTTGGGTTCTTTTCCCTCGCTCTTCGTACTGACGGTCGTGCTGTCCGCAAGCGCGCTGTGAATAATTCTTCTCTCGAACGGCGACATCGGCTCCAACTGGACGTCACGTCTCATTTCGGTAGCCTTTTCCTCGAGTTTTTTAGCGAGCCTGACGAGCGTTTCCTCTCTCTTGTCGCGGTAATTTTCGCAATCGACGACAACCTTTCTGTAGACCTTATTGCCGATATTCGCAACCGCGCCCGTAAGCGTCTGAATGGCGTCTAACACCTCGCCGCGATAGCCGATGACCGACGAGGACGAATCGGTGATGAGCGTCAAAACCTCTTTCTCGCCGTCCGTGCCTTTTTTAATCTTGGCGTCGATTTCCAAAAGCTCTAAAATCCTTTTGAGGAACACTACCTCTTGTACGTTGCAATCCTCTTCGCAGCCCTCGCAGTTCTCGTCGCAAGGAGCGACGTTCTCCGCGCCTTCGTTTCCCTTTGCGGTCTCCTTAACGGTAATCTCTACCACCGCTTTTCCCTTAAGCTTGCCGAAAAGTCCCTTCGTCGGCTCTTCCTTTACGGTTATTTCCGCCGCTTCTTCAGAAATTCCGAGCGTCTTTAACCCTTCCTCCACCGCTTCTTTAACGGTCTTACCTGTAAATTCCATTATATCTCCTTTTGTCCGCGCAAATTCTTCGGTTTTTACCCGAAGTCGCGGCAATATCGTTTCCGTTTAACTTTAGAAAAGCTTAAAATTATTTTAGGCTCTTCTATTTCAGTCTGCCCCTGACGTGCTTTTTCTTGTCCGCTTCGCCCGAAAGGAAATCGCCCGTTTGGGGTTCGTCCTTTTTCTTTTTGGGCTTGTTTTTTCTTTCCTCGGCGGCTTTCCTTTCTTCCTCCGCTTCTCTTATAATTTTTTTACTGCGGATAACGTCCGAATCGTTCTTTTTTGTTTTATATTTTTTATCCACGATTTTATTTATAGCTATAGTGGACAGCATACTTATAAGCGAGCTGCAAACTATATAAATGGAGAACGCCGCGGTATACATAAACGCGAAGAAAGCCATCATAACAGGCATCATCCACATCATCATCTTCTGCGTTTGCGCGCCTTGTCCGTCTACCGTCTGAAGCTCCATCTGCGCTTTCTGTCCCTTACTCAAAACAAGCTGCGTAAGAAGGGAAATGCCCGCGGTCAGTATTACGAATATATAATATCCGTTCGGCGCGGTTTTTTTATCTTCGAGTTTAGCGGTGAGGTCGTTATAAACGTCGTTTCGCGTCCCCATTATCGTCATTTTATTGCTGCCGTTGCAAGAACAACCGCCACCCTCGCTTTTTCCGTATAATGAGCTGAACGTCTGTTCGTTATCTTGCGAATACAATTTTTTCTCTACGGGAGTTCTGAAAGTAACGTCGGGAGCCCAAATGTTTTTTACCCATAAAAAGGAGGAGCCGTTGTTATCGAAAGTGTCCGCAGAACGCTGTTCGCAGAGGTCTTTTATAAATTCCTCCGCGGTCATGGCGTTATCGCCAGACTTTACCTCCGCAAAAGAAAGATTTTTGCCGTCTCTTAAAATCGTGAGGTCGTTGTTTTTATCGGAAGCGAGCTTTTTACTGTCAAGCCCCTCTTCTCTCGCCGAATAATTTTTGTTTTCCGAATCGTAATAAACGTAAGAATTCGTCGTGTAAAAGGTTTTCTCTTTTACGAAAATCTCGTGCGCGTTTTCTCCTTCGCCTACCGAGATGAAACCGCCGTTTTTCTCTGCCTCCGTCTTTATTTTATCGGCGTCTATAACGAGCTTGCCGTCTTCGCCTTTAACGATATACACATCGTCCGTTTCCAGCCCCTCGTAAAGAACGGAATCGTACGCTATCGACATATCGTAAAAGTATTTTTGGTTCTGATAGCTCGCGTAATCGTTGAACGCGTTTATCGCGACGATAAATATAACGAGGGTAATAATGGTCGGAAGACAGCTCCCGAACAAGGAATAGCCGTTCTTTTTATAAAGAGCCATCATTTTCTGATTATAGAGGTCTTTATTGTCGGCATACTGTTTCTGCAGTTTTTCGAGCTCGGGGCGCATTTCCTCCATTTTTATGGAGTTTTTACGCATAGACGAGCGGGATATAAAGTCGAACGGCAACGTTATGACTTTTAATATAACGGTAAAAAGCACTACTCCGAGCGCAACCGAACCCGTCCCCATAACGAGCCATAAAATTATATTAACTAAAAAACTACCCGTTTCGGGGGCGTTTAATCCGATTATAGACATTTCAATATACCCATTTTACAACGTTTTTTTTGTCCGGCACTTTATCCACGCCGCCGCGACTAAAAGGATTACAACGAAGAATTCGCCAAATTCCGAGAGCCCAGCCTTTGATAAAGCCGTGCTTTAACAGTGCCTCTAATGCGTACTCCGAGCAGGAAGGAAAATATCTGCAGTTTCCGTAAGATAAATGCTTTTGGTAAAAGCGGATAAGCTTCACGCTAACGAGAACGGGTATATTCTTCATCTATAACACCGCCTTTTCTTAAAACGTAGCCCATATCCCTTTTAAACTCCTCGAGCGAGTATTCCTCTTTTATTTTCGGAATAAATACAAAAAAGAAGTTTTTACCTATTTCGGGCGTAAAACTTCTGAAGGATTCCCTTAAAAGTCTTTTTATTCTGTTTCTCTTAACGCTCCCGCCATGCTTTTTACCTACGGCAAAACCCGCCTTCATTTCTTCGGCGGGCATATACACGAGGGAAAGACTGTTTGCATACAGCCTTTTTCCCTTTTTAAAAACGAGATTGAAATCTTTTTCTTTTTTTAACCTGAAATCGGTACGACTCATTCCGCTAAATTATTACGCGGAAACGCTGTGACGACCTTTATTACGTCTTCTCTTTAAAACGTTTCTGCCGGCTTTAGTCTTCATTCTCTGTCTAAATCCGTGTACTTTGCTTCTCTGTCTTTTTTTCGGTTGATAAGTCTGCTTCATATTGTTTTTTTCTCCGAATCGGTAGTATTTTTTATTTTAGCATATCTATTGTATAGATATTTTATGGTTTTGTCAATTAAATTAACCGTTTATTCTTACGGGAAGGACGAGATACATAAAATCCTCCTTGCCGACGGGGGTAATTATACACGGGTCTATCGGCGAATTGAGGTTTATATTGATAAAATCGACGCCCGCAATTTTCAGGTAATCGGTAAGATATTTGCCGTTAAAGGCTATTGTCATATCCTTACCCGATAAATTTATATTGACGTTTTCGTTTACGTTGCCTATCTCCGACCTCGCCGAAATTCCGAGCGAATTTTCTTTTATCTCGAATTTTACGACGTTGAACCTGTCGTTTTTCGCGACGATGCTCGCCCTCTCTATACTGTTTAAAAGCGCGTCCTTACTTACCGTCACGACGTTTGCAAAGTTTGTGGGGAGAATGTGCGTGTATTTTACGAATTCGCCCTCTATAAGCCTCGAATAAATAACGGTGCTTCCGAGCTCGACGTAAAGATTGTTTTTTTGTAGACAGATTTTGAGGTTTTCTTCGTCCTTATCGAGAAGTCTCACTATTTCCGAAAGCGTCCTTGCCGGAATAACCGCCTTAAAGTTACCCGAGGATTCCACCTCTTTTTTCACGACCGACATTCTAAACCCGTCGAGAGAGACGCCGTTCAGCGTATTTCCCTCTACCTCGAAAAGACACCCCTTTAATATAGGTCTCGAATCGTCCGTCGAACAGGAAATAAGAGTCCTTTCCACAAGCTCTTTAAAGTTCTGCTGTTTTATTACAAAGTAATTTTCTTCCCCCTCTTTTTTGATAAGCGGAAAGCTTTCCGACGGGAATACCTGAAGTTCGCTCTCCGAATCGGAATATTTAATCTGCAGCCCGCCGTCGTAAAGGCGGGAAAGTTCCACCTGCTCCTTTTCGAGTTTTTTTACGAATTCGACGAAGTATTTACCTACTACTACCGTCTCACCTTCCATAAGAATTTCCGCTTTTATGCTCTTTTCTATGGTAAGCTCGGTATCCGTCGCAACGAGAGTGAGCTTATCGCCCGCAGCGGAAATTTTTATTCCCTCCAAAACGGGGTTTGCCGCTTTTACCGAAAGAGCTTTACTTACCTTTAATACCGCGTCCGATAAATCGAGTCCGTCGCAAATAACCTTCATATAATTACTCCGAAAAAATTATAAATATTTTATCCCTTCCATTATATAATAAAAGTAAAATAAAATCAAGAAAAAACCGCTTTTTATATCTTTTTATTTTTTTATTAAAAAATTCTCTCGCACGTCCTTTTGGTTGTATGTTTTTATTTAAATTATTATATTATATATAGTATTAACGCGTGTGAAAAAGTAAATAACTATGGTTTTACTTTATAATCTTTAAGGAATACGCGGTGGACAAGGCTGTGGAAAATTAAAGAAAAAAAGTATTATAAAGGTTGATAAGGGTTAGATTTAATATTCTCGTAAGGGAATATAAAAGAAAAAAAGAAACTTTTGACTTAAAAAATAAAAGCTGTCTACAAGGTGGATAAAAAAAGTTGATAAGAATTTTCTTGTGTTAATAAAAAAAATATGATACAATTTCCGTATGGAAAAAATATTTGAAGAATTCAATATACGTTTATCCGAAAAACAAGCGGAAAAGTTTGAAAATTACTATAAAATGATAGTAGAGGCAAACGAGAAATTCAATATCACCGCCATAACCGAAAAAAGGGATGTTTATCTCAAGCATTTTGTGGACAGCCTTCTTTTTGTAAACGAGTTGAAAAGTGGAAAGCTTTTAGACGTCGGCTCGGGCGGAGGACTTCCCGCCGTACCGCTCGCGATATTCAACGAGAATTTAGAGATAACGATGCTCGAAGCGACGGAGAAAAAGTGCGAGTTTTTAAGAGAGGCAGCAGTAAGTTTAGCCTTAAAAAACGTCAAGGTCGTAAACGGGCGCGCCGAAGAAGCGGGAAGAGATAAAAATTTTCGCGAACAATACGATTTTTGTACGGCGCGAGCGGTAGCGAGGCTAAATATTTTATGTGAATACTGTATGCCGTTCGTGAGGGTAGGCGGAATTTTCGCGGCGTTTAAGGGAAACGCCGAGAAGGAAATTAACGAGGCGCGAGACGCCATAAAGAAGCTCGGCGGAAGAATTGCGGAAGTAAAAGAAAGAGACCTCGAGGGAGCTAAAAGAGAGCTTATACTCGTGGAAAAAATCGCGCGTACCGACGAAAAATATCCGCGCGGAAACGGAAGAATAAGGAAAAACCCGCTATGACAGAAAAAAAAGAGTCGCTTCCCGCGTTCGACAAGCAAAAAACCTGCGCCGTCACGGGACACAGAGATTTGTCGCTCGGAGTAGATATCGCCCTCGTCGAGGGGGTTTTAAGGAGCGCGATAGAAAGCGGATACGAGAATTTTATGGTCGGAATGGCTCTCGGCTTCGATTTTCTGTGTTTTAGAATTTTAGAAAAGTTGAGAAAAGAAAAACCGATAAAAATTATAGCGTGCGTGCCGTGCAGAGGGCAGGCGGACAAATTTTCCGACCCTCAAAAGGAAGAGTATTTAAGAATGCTTTTTTCGAGCGACAAGACCGTCGTTTTGTCCGAAACTTACACCAAATACTGCATGCAGAGAAGAAACGCCTATATGGTAGACAACAGTTCCCTTCTTATTGCGTATAGAAGAAAAGAAAAGGGCGGGACGAATAACACCGTAAAATACGCCGAGAGCAAGGGCGTTACGATTATAAGCGTATGAAAAACTAAAAAAAGAGCGGCGGCGGAGAGTATTTTTCGCCGTTTTTCTTTGTTTTTGACGGGTTTTGATAAATTTGAAAAAAATTTAAATATTTTGAAACTTTTTTTCAAAAACGCTTGACAAATAAAAAATAAGTGTTAAAATGAATATGTACTCGGGAGAAGCCGAGTGAAAGAAAGGATGTTTTGCCAATCGTGGCGAATAGGAATTTTTCCGGAATAATATATGAAAAAAGAAGGTTGCCGTGCGGCAACCTTCTTTACTGGTTTTTTACTACTCCTTTTCGGAATAACTGCCGCAGCAGGTGCAGTTTTCACCACAGCCGCAGGTGATTTTTATACTGCCGAGCTGACAGTTTTCGCCGCAGTAATTGTGTCTGCAGCCGGTTACGTCGCAACGTATAGAACGATTTTCTTGCATATTGCCCTCCTTATAGCCTTTATTTTACCTGAAATAAATTTTTTTATACGCTTTCTATTGACTTTTTTGCCAAATTGAGGTAGAATATACTTGAATTAAAGTATGGAGCGTCGTTCGTGCTATGAAAGTTGTGCTTATAAAAGACGTAAAGGGTTCCGGTAAAGCGGGAGACGTTATAGAAGCGAAAGACGGGTTTGCGCAGAATTTTCTTATCAAAAACGGTCTCGCAAAGGCGGCGGACGCCGCGGCGTTAAACGAGAACAAAGCGCAAAAAGCCGCCGCGGAATTTCATAGAAAAGAGACGCTTAAGCAAAATAAAGAGCTGAAAGAAAAAATCGACGGCGCGGAAATTACCCTTCAGGTAAAGAGCGGCGCGGCGGGTAAATTCTTCGGCAGCGTTACGAGTAAAGAAATAGCCGACAAGCTTGCGGAGCTCGGCTACGACGTAGACAAAAAGAAGATTGTTCTTCAGTCCAATATAAAGACTGCGGGCGCGTATCCCGTCGTCGTAAAAATTTCCGCAGAGGAGACCGCTAAAATAACGGTAAACGTTATAAATTAAGAGGCGGTTATAAAAGCAGTCCACACAAGCCGCACGGTGAAATTCCGCACAAACGGCTAAAAACTTTTCCTTTTTCGGCCTGCCCTTGCTTTTCGGCAAGAGGCGGGCTGCTTTTTTAAAGGGTTTTCGTTACTTTGCCGTCTCGTTATCGTCCTCTTTTTTATCCTCTTCAAGCGCGTCGTGCGCGGAGGGACGAGCGGAAACGTTTTCTTTATTCGTCCCCGAAAAAAACTTGTTCTTCGGCAAAAGCCGAGGCAGTACGGCGAGAAGCGCCGCCGAAACGGCGTAGTTTACCGCCGCCGCAATGAGCTTAAAGGGGTAGCTTGCGAGATAATACGCAAAGGTCTTTTTCCCGAGCCCGTACATAAGAAAAATGCCGAGGGTGTTTATAAGTCCGCTGATTAAAAGAGAGCAAATCGCGAAAGATATTAAAAGTTTAACTTGTTCTTTTCCGTGCGGAAAAGTAAAAATAAGCCCGAAAATAAGCCCCCAAAGTCCCGTTCCCACGCCGATAATCGGGTTATACGCGCCGTGCGGGTTTATTATCGCGCCGATAAGGTCGCCTAAAAAACACACCGCAAACCCGTACGCTCCGCCGAGCAGATACCCCGCAAGAAAACCTATCGTCGCAACGAAAGAAAGCTGCAGTGCGTCCGAAATTTTAATATCGAAGACGTTTGCCAGCACGCACAGCGCGGTGAGTACGCCGGCGTAAGACAGCCGTTGCGTTTTTGACAATTTATTGCGCGCGGGGAGTTTTTTAAAAAGGAAAAAGAGAACGAGCGCGACGAGAAAAACGCCAAGAAACAGATAGTAATACCAACGGGTAACTACGGTTTTGAAAATCGCCCCGACGTCGAAGGCGTTCGTCAAAAGCAAAAGCGACATAAAAAAATCTCTCCTTGAAAACAAGAATAGAGAGACCGATAAAATTCCGCGCGGAAAAACGCCGTGCGGCTATAATAGCGGACGCGCAAGGACACCGCAGAAACGAACGAGAGGGGAAAACCCCCGCGCACGCGTCTTTCGTTTGCAAACGACATCCCATTTTGCAACACTTTACGCGCCCTTGCTACTCTATTTTTCTTTTAATATACCAAAAAAACGCTTCGCCGTCAAGTAAAAACGAACAAAAGGACAAAAACGGCGCCGCGCGTTTTCTACGCTATCTTTTATCTATGGTTTCGTCTTTAGCGGCGTCGCTATCTACGCCGCCGTCCTCGTCTTTTTCGTCGTTTACGGATTTTGCCGTCTCGAAAAAGGCGGCGAGCCGAGGCAGAGACGGCTTAAAATCGAATACTCTGTCGAGAAGTTTAGAAAAAAAGCCGATAAGCGTACCGTTTATCAAAGCCATGACGAGCGTCCCCCAGCCTATCCCCTTTATTTCGCCGAAAAAGGCGAAAGTCATAACGACGCTCGCCGTAAGGCAGGCGAGGTCCACGGCGGTTTTAAGAGCGGAGAGCCTTACGTTATACCTATTTGAAACCGCTTTGACGAAAAAGTCGTATACCTGCGGATACAGATAGGTCTTAAAAAACAGCGCGACGGAGAAGGACGTCAGCGTTACCCCCGCGACGAACATGACTATCCGAAGCCAAAGGGCGATGCGGTCGGGCGGAGTTACCGACTGATCGAAGCAGGGGATTTTCCGCCACAGGTCGAGGACGAGTCCGTATATAAGGCAGGTAAGAAAAGAGGACAGGTAGGAGAGCTTAAAGCTTTTTAAGATTATGCAAAGGAGTATAAACACCCCTGCCTGAACGACGTATTCCGCTTGCCCGAAAGAAAGGACGCCCGTTTTGAGACTCAAAAGATAGGCGGGAGCGACTATCATCGAAATTCCGAAATCGGCGGCGGTAAGGATAGCTACCGCAAGCGCAAGCAACACTATTGCGAGAAAATAAACGACTTCGCTCGACAACTTGATTTTTTTCATTCGTTTTATAATTAAATCTCCCTTTAGTTTAGCGCGACGCTTTTCTCCGTCCGACGCCGTGCCTTATTTATAAACGATATAACCCTTTTTACGCGGGGCGGCGGGTTTAGGAGCTTCGGCGGGATAACCGAGGGCGAGCGCGCCCACGCCTCGGAGCGTTTCGGGTAACCCCCATTCGCGCAGAAGAGCCTTGCCCTTTTCGCTGTCGAAAAGTTCACGTTCTCTATGCACCCAAACGGTCCCGAGCCCTAACGACGAGGCGGCAAGCATCATGTTTTCGAGAACGCAACTTCCGTCCTCAACGAAGGTGTTTACCGAGCCGTCCGCAAGCACGAGAAGAATCACGGGCGCGTAGTAATAGGGATCGCAATCCTTCCCCAAAATCATAGCGTTTCGTAAAGCCAGCTCCGCGAGATATTTTCCCTCGGTAACGGCGACGATGGTCGGCGACTGCTTGCCTTGTCCCGTCGGGGCGTAAGTCCCCGCCTCGCATATCGCTTCTATCAGCTCGCGCGGTACGGGGTCCTGCTTATACGCGCGCACGCTTCTACGCGCTTTGATGTTTTCAAGTACTTCGTTGGTCATAATAAAATCCTCCCTTTATTAAAATCGCCACACGCCCTTTTCGGACGTATGGCGAAAAATGAGTCTGTTCTCTCAGAAAAATCCATACAAATTTTGTAATTATTTTGTAATTATATTGTATTCTAAAAGAGCGGCAATGTCAACCGTTTTAGATAAACTTTTTACCGCGGAAAGATTCGGCTACAATTCGTAAGCTTTTTTAAGATAATCGTAAAGCCCGCGAATACCGCGCGTCACGTCTATAGAGGTCTGCTCGAAATCGCCCGTATACCACGGGTCGGCAACGTCCCTTTTATCGTCGGTGAAGCCGAGAAGAAGCTTTACCTTGCCCTCTTTGTCGCCGTCGAAAAGCCGATTCATATCCCGAATATTCGTCTCGTCCATACCGATAAAGTAATCGGACTTGCCGTAATCGGAAAAAGTAAGCTTTCTTGCGCGCTTATCGGAGCAGTCTATCCCCATTCTCTCTAAAATCCGCGCCGTTCCGCGGTGTACGGGACTGCCCTCTTCGCACCCGTTTGTCGCCGCGGAGCTTATCTCGAATTTATCCGCCGTCCCCTCGTCCTTGACGAGCGCTTTCATCAGAAATTCCGCCATAGGCGAACGGCAGATATTGCCGAAGCACACGAACGTTATTTTTATTTTGTCCATATATTCCTCCGTCCGCGGCTTTTTTCGCAGGGAAAGCCCGTTGCCGACCTTTTCCCTCTTTCTTTATCGTGAAATACTTGCCACGGCAAGAGCGGCGCAGACTTTACGCGGCGGTATCGGTATTCTCGGAGGAGTCTCCGCTCGAGCTGCTTGCGGTAAGTCCCAGCATCTTTCTCATTTTTTCTTTATATTCGTCCGAAACGCTCGTTTTGTTTATTGCGTCTTCGAATTTTTGTTTGTCGAGTTCCCCAACCTCCATGAGAGAGCTGCCTTCGTCGAGTTTGGTTTCGAGTATAGTGACGAGCTGTTCGTTTGCGGAAAGACCGTCCACGATCTTTTGAACATCGTCGTTACTCATATTCTGCGCCGTGGGATTTTCGGCTATGACTTCTAACGAGTCCGCCGCTTCCGTGAATGCTATTTTTGAAATGTCTACATCTCCGAGGTCTTCAAACGTTCTTGCTATTTCAGCCTTTTTCTCTTCGGAGACGCCGGTTGAGGCAAAAGTCTGTATAACGTCTTTAACGACCGACTTAAGAATGTCCGCCGCTTCCTCAGACGGTTTATCCTTTATTTGGTCGAGAGCCTTGAGACTTTCAATCATCGGGGCTACGTTCTCTTTGGTCGTTTTTCCCTCGGCGTTTATTTTAGACATGGCGTTCATGATTTTTTGGGTTTGCGTCGCAAGGTCTATGCCCACTTCCGCCGCCTCTATTGCGGCGGAAAGCCTCAGTTTATTACCGTTCGCGTCAGTCGTGGTCGTCATAAAATTGTATAAGGGACTGCCTGTCTTGGCGTAAAGTTTGCCGATAAAAGAGGAGGAATAACCGTCTATCATATCATAGACGCCTGCCTCTTTAAGTGCCTCCGCAACGGGGTTTTCCTTTGAAGAGCTTGATTCCGTCGAAGTTGCGGAATCGCCCGATTCCGAGGACGTTGCGCCGTCCGTTTCCGAAGCGTACAAGGAGACCCCCGAAAGAGAAGCCGTCTCTGTTTCGTGACTAAACGCCGTAACGTTAGAAGTCGAAGCGGTAAGACCGGAAAAGTCCCATGCCGTAATCTTGTTCAAATCGCCCACGAGACCTGTAATCGGCACGCACAGAATAAGCGCCACGACCGCGCCCTGCACGAGTCCCACGAGCGCGCCCGCCCACCTTAAACTCTTTTTCTTCTTTAAGAATATCTTGATTATCGGGAACAGAATGAGGTAGGTCAACAATGCCAGCAGTATAAATACGACCATAAACGCGACGAGACCTAAAAGAATATCGACGAGTGCATTCGCGAGAGATTTAAGCGACGCAGGGGTAGTGGTCAAACTTGAAAAAATGTTTGCGATAAAATCGTCCTTTATACTCTCTATAGTCCGACCGCGTATCTCGATTTTTAAAATCCAGTTTATGACCACGGGGCGCAAGAACCACGCCGCGACCGCGCTGACGAGGACGAGGACGAGCCGAACGACCGACCGCGAAAGTCCGCGGTACAGTCCGAGCAGTACGCCGAGTATTAAACACAACGCGGATATTGCCGCTATGCTTAAAATAAGAAGATTCATGTTTGTTTCTCCGTTTTTATTTTGAGACGTCTTATAGAACGTCTGCTGTTTCTATTATACAACACATACTGTCTAAATGTCAAAAAAACAAGAATAATTTATATTTATAGACAGTGTTAAAGTTTTGTTCGGCAAAGCTTCCCGCGAGCAAGCGTCTATATCGCGCCGCGCGCTATACCCTTTCACACTATACCTTTTTCAGTATTTTAACTATTTCGCCGATATAACCCTGATGAAAATCCTCGTTCGGATAGTTTTCCGAAACGGTTTCGGGATAGAAAAAACCGCTCTTTTCCATTTTATAGGTAAAAAGCTTTCTGCACACGAAAATAGTTTCCGCTTCTTCTATCGCGACGGCGTTTTCGAGGTACAACGGAGTAAGCCCGCACGCCTTTAATTTATCGGCGTAATCTCTCCCCGACCTGCCGCCCAGAAATCCGAGTTCCTTTTTTCTCCCGCCGTTAAAGGAGGAAAGGGTAAAGAACGGCTGTTCGTCTATGAATTTTTTGGTGTACCTTTGCGGACGGACGTATACCGTCGCGACGGGCATTCCGCCGCGGTGAGAGCCGTCTCCTTTCCACAGCGAACCCATCTGTCCCCAAGAAACGGTCATAGAGCCGTACCCGTTTTTATCGCCCGCGGTAAGGGCGAGCCAGTCTTCCCCGATCGTCTTGTAAACGTCGAGGTTTATTTCTTCGAGAGTTACTTCCTTAAAAGCCATATTTGTCTCCTGCCGTTTTTTATAATGATAGCACGCCGAACACAAAAAAACAAGAGGCTAAAGGAGTTTTTAAGCCGTGACGCCGAAAAAACGAGAATTTTCTTGTTTTTCGGGCGACGAAATGTTACAATGAATACAGAAACGCACGGAGGCTTAAAATGAACAAAAAAACAATCGCGCTCATCGCGCACGACAACAAGAAAACCGAAATCATAGAATGGGCTGTAAAAAACAAGGATATTTTAAGCCGTTTCGACTTATGCGGAACGGGGACTACCGCAAAGCTCGTCGGAGAAGCTACGGGGCTTAACGTGAAACGCTATCTTTCGGGACCGCTCGGCGGAGACCTCGAAATCGGCGCGAAAACCGCCGAGGGCGCAATCGACGTGATTATCTTTTTGTGGGATCCGCTCCAAACCCAGCCGCACGATCCCGACGTTAAAGCTCTTCTTCGCATAGCCGTCGTATACGACGTGCCTATCGCCACCAACGTCGCCACGGCGGAGTACGTCCTACATTCCGACTTGCTGTGAGTTCTTGCGGCGGCGCGCCCCGCTACGCGTTGCGACGAAGGGATATAAGCGACGGGATAGCGGAGTTTCGGGGCAAAACCTACGATATGCTTTACATAACTTTTCTTTTGTGCTAAAATGTTTTCTATGAAAAACGCCGAAAAAAAGAGAAAAAAAAGCGCGATAGCTTGGCTATACGCTAACGCAAAAGGGCAGCGCGGCAAGATGCTGTGCCTTATTCTTGCCAACGCCTTTTTGTCCGTTTTGTCCGTCGCTTTCGCCTTTGCGGTCAGGGAAGTCGTCAACGGCGCGGTCGTTAGCGACAGGGATAAGCTTATTTTCGGCATTATCTTTATAATTTCCATAGTCCTTTTACAGTTTCTGTTTAGGCTCATAGCGGGCGGACTTACCGAGCATATCAGGGCAAAGCTCGAAATCGCCTATAAATCACGCGTTTTTTCTAAAATTCTGACAAAAAAATACGCCGCGATACAGGAGTATCACAGCGGCGAACTTATGAACCGTTTGACGCAGGACGTCTCGGTCGTCGCGGACGGAGTTACTTCCGTCGTGCCGTCGGCGGTTGCGGCAGTCGTCAGACTCGTCTGCGCGGTCGTCGCGCTCGTCACGCTCGATTGGGTTTTTGCGATAGCGTTCGTCGTAGCGGGCGCGCTCGTCTTTATAATTCTCGGCGTGCTTCGCGGTAAGCTCAAAAGCTTGCACAAAAAATCCTTGGAGTCGGACGGAGCGGTGCGGTCGTTTATGCAAGAAAGCGTGGAAAACTCGCTCGCCTTAAAGGTTTTTTCGGTAAACGACAAGATAGAAAAAAAGTCGGACGAGCTGCAGAACGAGAATTTTAAGTGGAAAATGCGCCGCAAAAACTACGCGGTGTTCGGCTCCGCCGCCTATAACCTTATTTTCAGCGCGGGGTATCTTTTCGCGCTCATATACGGCGGAGTGTGCATATTTAGGGGTACGGGGCTTACTTACGGCGACCTGACGGCGATTTTACAGCTCGTAAACAACGTGCAGGTGCCGTTCGCTTCGCTTTCTTCCGCTTTCCCCAAATACTACGCGACCGTAGCCTCCGCCGAGCGACTTATAGAGCTCGAGGAGCTTGACGAGGAAGCGCACGAGGAAGGAACGAAAAAAGACGCGGCAAGGCTTTACGATAAAATCCGCGCCCTCGTCGCGGAGGACGTGAGTTTTTCTTACGGCAGAGAACAGGTTTTTAAAGGGGCTTCGGCAAGGATAGAAAAGGGGGATTTCGTCGCGGTGACGGGGGCTTCCGGCATAGGCAAAAGCACGCTTATCAAGCTGACTCTCGGCGTATACGATGTGGGCGGCGGCGAAATATATTTCGATTCCTCGGACGGGAAAATACCCGCTAACGCTTCTACGCGTCCGCTGTTTTCCTACGTTCCGCAGGGGAATATGCTGTTTTCGGGGACGCTTCTCGAAAACGTGACCTTCATTAACGACGGGGCGAGCGAAGAGGATATCGACCGCGCGCTCGAAATAGGATGCGTAAAGGATTTCTTAAAGGACCTGCCCGACGGACTGAACACAAAGGTAGGCGAAAACGGCGTGGGGCTTTCCGAAGGGCAGATACAAAGAGTGGCGATTGCCCGCGCGGTTTTGACGGGCGCGCCGATAATTCTCCTCGACGAAGCGACGAGCGCGCTCGACGCAGAGACCGAGCTGAAAGTCTTGCGCGGGCTTAAGGAGCTTAAAGGCAAGACGCTGATATTTATATCGCACAGAGCCGCCGCCCTTGCTATATGCAATAAAGAATTACGCGTGTCCCGCGGAAAATTCGCGATGAAAGAACTGAAGAACGAGGCGGAGGACTAATCCGCACAACGCAAAAAAAACAGAAAAACCGCTAACCTATCCGAAAAGGACGGCGCGGGTTTTATTTTTACGGTGATTTTCGGCGGTCTCTTCGCCCGTAGGATCGTTATACCAAAAGCATTCTGCCGGAGGGAGAAGCCCCCGTCGCGAGCGAGTATAAATCGGCGGCGAGCGCGTCTTTTTCGAGCGAGCGTAAGGCGGCGCGCTTTAACTCCGTTTCGTCGCTTTTTCGCGTAAGCACGGGTATCTCCGCTTTTTCGGATATTATCTTTATTATATCCGTCTTGTCCGCGTTCACCGCAAGCACCTTGGCGTAAAGTCCGCTTTTAAGGGTTTCCGCCGTCAGTTCCGCTTTTATACCCAAAAGATTGTTTATGAGTATTCTTCTTATTCTCGTCGCGGGGTAGCGTTTGGTAGAAGCTTTTTGCACCAGCTCTTCCACCGTTTTATTGTCCTTCGCGAGCGCTTTGATTCTGTTTTCCAGCCCTTCCGTGCAGTCCGCTATTTCCGCCATATCCTCTTTTTTTGCGGTATAAAGGGCGGTCATAATCATTTTGTCGAACGCGAAGGGATATTTCCCTAAATCCTCGTAAACGAAAGAGGGAACGCACTTTTTAACCTTCTTTTTTTCGCCCGCCTTTAACGCCGCGCGTATGCTCGTCGCGCTCGTTATCCCTTTTTTGAGCGTCGGGTCGTTATGTTCGCTGTCGCCCGTTCTTATCATCGGGTAAAGCGTTAATTTTTCGCCCGAAGAAAGGTTCGCCTTCGCGTATTCCAAAGCGAGAATGTTATTCGGGGAAGCGATAAGCTTTTCGTCGAATTTCCCGCCGAGAGCTTTTACCGCCTCGAATTTCGCTTTTGCGAGCGACGCGCCCGTTTCGAGGATCTCTTTGAGCGCGCGCTTAAATTCCTTGCTTTCGTCGCTTAAAGCCGCGGCAAGTTTCTCGTAATCCTCCGCCGCGCCGCTTTCTACGCCGAAGCACAGCCCGTCCGCAAAGTTTAACGAGGATAAAATATTCACCGCGCCTTTCGCGAAAATTTCCGCGTTGGCGGTCGAAAAAACCGCGGGTAGCTCTATGACCGCGTCCGCGCCCGCTATAATCGCATGCCGCGCCCTCGTATACTTATCGAGAACGGCAGGCTCGCCGCGTTGTGTAAAGTCGCCGCTCATAATAACGACGACGCGCTCCGCTTTCAGTTCGTTTTTTATATAGTTCAGATGCCCTACGTGTCCGAGGTGCAGCGGATTATATTCCGCAATGACGGCGCAAGCTTTCATTTATGCGCGCCTCCTTTCGCCCCCCAAGCGGGGCGTGTATTGTAATTTTTATGAAAAAGTCACCAAAAGCTCATAAAGCGGTTTACTTTTTTCTAAAAAAGTTGTAAAATAAACTCGTTTGGAAAAATTCCCGACGGGAACGCGTCTTTTGGAGAGGTTTTCCCATAAGGATATTTTACTACGTTTCGTGAAAAATACAAAACGAAAAATTAAAAAAGGCGGATAAAAGGTAAAAATTATGGCGGACGTACTTCAAAGCATAGTCGAAAGAGCTAAAAAGCTCAACAAAAACGTGGTTCTCACCGAGGGCGAGGACGCGCGCGTGGTCAAGGCGGCGGCGGAAGCCGCGGCGGAGGGCATTGCGAGAATTACTCTTCTCGGCAACCCCGAAGAAATCAAAAAGAATAACCCGAACGTCGATATTTCGGGCGTTACCGTGGTCGATCCCGTCACCGACGAGAGGACGGATAAATACGCCGAAATGCTTTTCGAGATAAGAAAGGGCAAAATCAACAAAAAGACCGGTAACCCCGAATACGAGGACGCGGCGGCGGCGAAGAGTGCCATTCTCAAAGACTACGCTATGTACGGCGCGCTTATGCTTAAAGCGGGCGACGTGGACGGAATGGTTTCCGGCGCGTGCCACTCCACGGCGAACACTCTTCGCCCCGGCTTGCAGGTTATAAAGACCGCGCAGGGAATCAATACCGTTTCGAGCAGCTTCGTTATGGTAGCTCCCGCGGGCGAAAACAAATATAATCCCGACGGCGTTGCGGTATTCGGCGATTGCGCTATCAATATCGAACCCGACGCACAGCAGCTTGCGGACATCGCGATTTCTTCCGCGGAAACGGCAAGAACCATCGCGGGGATAGAACCGAGAGTAGCCATGCTCTCCTTCTCCACCAAAGGCTCCGGAAACGACGACAAATATTTTAAGTCCGTTCCCAAAATGCAGGAAGCGGTCGCGCTTGCGAAAGCCGCCGCAGAGGATCTTATCGTAGACGGCGAATTCCAGTTCGACGCCGCCGTCGCGCCCGAAGTCGGCAAACTCAAAGCTCCCGACAGCAAGGTTGCGGGACACGCGAACGTGTTTATCTTCCCCAACATAAACGCGGGCAACATCGGCTACAAGATAGCGCAGCGTTTCGGCGGATATATGGCTCTCGGTCCTATTTGTCAGGGTTTTGCAAAACCCATCAACGACCTTTCCCGCGGTTGCAATGCGGACGACGTCAAGGCGGTCGTCGCGATAACCGCTCTTCAGGCGAAATAAAAAAACGTAACGGATTAACGGAGAATATAAAAAATGAAAATACTCGTAATAAACGCGGGAAGCTCTTCCCTTAAATATCAGCTTATAGATATGGATAACGAAAGCGTTATCCTAAAAGGTCTTTGCGAAAGAATAACCTTTAAGGGCGGCAAGCTCACGCAGAAAACCTTCGACGGCAGAGAAACCGTCATCGAACAGGATATGCCCACCCATAAAGAGGCTATGCAGCTCGTTCTCGGCGCGATGCTCGACAAGGAAAACGGCGCGCTTAAAAGCGTGGACGAAATCGGCGCGGTAGGACACAGAGTTCTCCATTCGGGCGAAGACTTCAAACATTCGGTAGTCATCGACGACGAGGTTATAAAAATTTGCGAAAAGAACGCCGAGCTCGGACCTCTCCACATGCCGGGGAATATCGCCTGCATAAAGAGTTGCCGAGAGGTTATGAAGGGAGTGCCTATGGTCGCGGTGTTCGACACCACCTTCCACTCCACCATGCCCGCAAAAGCGTATATGTACGGCATACCCTATGAGGTTTACGATAAATATAAGATAAGAAAATACGGCTTCCACGGCACGTCGCATAAGTTCGTTTCGGAAGAAGTCGGCAAGCTCCTCGGCAACAGGAACGCAAAAATGATTATCTGTCACCTCGGCAACGGTTCTTCCGTTTCCGCCGTAAAGGACGGTAAATGTCAGGACACCTCTATGGGATTCACCCCGCTCGAAGGTCTCGTTATGGGAACGAGAAGCGGCGATATAGATCCCGCGGCGGTAGATTTTATGCGCGTCAAGCTCGGCTTAAAGCCGGAAGAAGTCGTTGACTATCTCAATAAAAAGTGCGGAATTATGGGCGTTAGCGGATTTTCCAGCGATATGCGCGATTTAACCGCGGCTATGAAAGAGGGCAACGAACGCGCGAAACTCGCTATCGAAATGCTCGCGTACAGAGTTAAAAAGTACGTCGGAAGCTATCTTGCCGCGCTTAACGGCGCGGACGCCGTCGTCTTTACCGGCGGAATAGGCGAAAATTCTCCGCTCGTCCGCAAGCTCGTCATGGAAGATATGACTTTCTGCGGCGCGGTTCTCGACGAAAAGAAGAACGAAACGCGCGGCGAAACGTTTATCAACGCGGCGGATTCCAAGGTGAAGATTATCGTTCTTCCCACCAACGAAGAGCTTTCCATCGCGAGAGAAACGAAAGAACTTACGAGCGCGAAATAATTCGGAAAGCCGCCCCGCTTTTCGAAAGAGAGGCTTTCTGGGCCGATAAAACGTCTCCGCTTAAAGGGAGATTTACGAAAAAGTCCGCTTAAAGCTCGAAAAAACGGGTAAAATCGTTGACAAGGCTTTATAAATGTTATATACTTGATAGGCTATTATTCTTTAAGGGCGTCTATGATTTTTGATTTAAGAGAGTTAAAAAGAAGAGGCAAAACGGCAGAGACCTTTTACTTCGAATACGAAGCGGAAAAGGGAATCGTCGATATACCCCTCGCGGAAATAGTAAGCCCCGTTAAGGTTACGGGCGAGATAACGCTCACGGGCGAGGATGCCGCCTGTATAGAGGGCGAAGTCGTTTTTTCTATCAAGGGTTGCTGTACGAGATGTCTCGAAGAGACCGAAAAGGAATACGTTTGCGAGTTCTTTGAAGAGGTTGACGGCAGCGAGGAATCGGCGTATAAGCTCGTAAACGGCAAAGTAGACGTAAAAAGGATAGCCGACGATACGGTTATTATGAATCTCCCGATAAATTTCCTTTGCAAAGAAGATTGCAAGGGACTTTGCGCGGGATGCGGCGTGAACCTTAATCACGACGAATGTAAATGTAAATAAAGGAAAGGTACGATACAATGGCAGTACAGAAAAGCAAAACCTCCAAGCAGAGGACGAACACCAGATACGCGCAGTGGAAATTAGAGGCCCCCAATCTTTCGGAATGCCCCCAGTGCCACGAGCTTAAAGCTTCTCATAAAGTTTGCCCCAAATGCGGTTATTACGACGGCAAGCAGGTGGTAGACGTTTCCGCAAAAGAAAAGAAGGACTAAAACGGTTTTATTAAAGGCGGAGACAGCGGGAGCGAGAAAAGCTTTTGCGAAGAGAAAAGAGCAAATGCGCAGGGAAAAATTCCCCGCGCATTTTTCCGTACGGAAAAATGCGCGGGACAAAAACCGCCGCCGAGAAAAGGCGCGGCGTAAAACGATTGCTTTTTGGCGCGTTTCGTGCTAAAATTGCTTGTAACGAGTGTAAATAACGAAGATAAACAACGACGAAAACAAGAAGATTTCGGAGAGAAAAGATGCCTTTACTGACGGCGGAAAACGTAAGCTTTTCCTACGACAAAAAAATAAACGCCGTGTCGGGCGTAAGCATAACCGCGGAGCGCGGAGAATACGTTTCGATAATAGGTCACAACGGGAGCGGCAAGTCTACCCTTGCCAAGCTTTTTAACGCGCTTTTAATTCCCGACGACGGGACGGTCACGGTGGACGGCTTTTGTTCTTCGGATAAAAAATCTTTGTTCGAGATAAGAAAAAGAGTAGGCGTCGTCTTTCAGAACCCCGACAATCAGCTCGTCGCTTCAATCGTTGAGGACGACGTGGCGTTCGGTCCCGAGAACCTCGGCGTGCCGAGAAAAGAAATAGGCGAACGAATAGATTATGCGCTTAAAGCCGTCGGTATGGAGGCGTTTAGAAAGTCCTCTCCCGAAAGGCTTTCGGGCGGGCAAAAACAGAGAATAGCGATAGCGGGCGTGCTTGCGCTTCGTCCCGAAATCCTCGTTCTCGACGAATCCACGGCGATGCTCGATCCGCAGGGCAGGAAAGACGTTCTCGCGGCGGTGAAAAGACTTTGCCGCGAAGAGGGCGTTACCGTCATAACCATAACCCATTATATGGAAGAGGTTTTAGAGGCGGACAAGGTGTACGTCATGGCTAAAGGCAGGGTTGCGCTTTCGGGCGCGCCCGAATACGTTTTTTCGGACATGAAGCGGATAAAAAGTTTCGGTCTCGAATTGCCGCTCGCGGGATATATCGCGGAAAAGCTGCGTTTAAGCGGCGTACCCGTTCCCGAAAACGTATTGACGAAAGAGTCGCTTACGGAGGAGTTATGCAGATTGTTGCCGAAAATTTAAGGTATGTATACGGCGAAAAAAGCAAGGCTCTTGCCGTCCGCGCGTTAAACGGCGTTTCCGTCACCGTCAACGAAGGCGATTTCTTCGGCATAATCGGCAAGACGGGCAGCGGCAAATCCACCTTCGTTCAGCATCTTAACGGGCTTATAAAGGTGCAGAAAAACGGCGGGAAACTTCTCGTCGGAAATAACGACCTTGCGGATAAAAAATGCGATTTCCGCGCTCTCCGCGCTAAAGTCGGCATGGTCTTTCAATACCCCGAATATCAGCTTTTTGCCGAAACCGTCGCGGCGGACGTCGCGTTCGGCATAAAAAATTTCTTTCCGAACGAGGAGGAGCGCTCGGTAAACGAAAAGGTTAAAACCGCATTGGAGCTCGTCGGGATAGACTACGAAAAATATAAGGACAGGTCTCCGTTCGAGCTTTCGGGCGGACAAAAGAGAAGAGTGGCGATTGCGGGCGTTATCGCCGTCCGTCCCGAGGTGTTGGTTTTGGACGAACCCGCGGCGGGACTCGACCCCGTCGGGAAAAGAGAGTTCGTCGCGCTACTTAAAAGACTGCACGAAAGCTTCGTCAAAACGGTGGTCATCGTCTCGCACGATATGAACATAATTTCCGAAAACTGCAACCGCGCGGCGGTGTTTTCTGACGGCAAAATCGTTGCGTGCGGTACGCCGAAGGAGATTTTTTCGGACGAGAACGCGCTTAAAGGCGGTCTCGAACGCCCCGTTACGGCGGACGTGACGAAAAGCCTTGCCGCGCGCGGCGTGATTCTCCCGGACAACGATATGACTGTAGAGGGTTTTGTAAACGCGGCGGCGGAGCTTTATTTGAAATCGAAGCTCGGCGCGGACGGCGGGGAGGGCGAAAAGTGAAAGACGTAACCTTCGGGCAGTATTATCCCGCCGATTCTTTCGTCCACAAAATGGACGCGCGTGTGAAAATTCTGATTGCCATCGCCTATATCGTGGCGACGTTTTTGGTGACGAGCTATCATTTTTTGGGGTTCGCCGCCTGTCTTTTGTTCGTTATAATTTCCACCGCGCTTGCGAAGGTCCCCTTTTTGCGAGTGCTGAAAAGCATAAAAGCGGTGCTGTTTTTCGTCGTGTTCTCGGCGGTGCTGCAAATTTTTTTCAATAAGAAAGGCACGCCGCTGTGGGAAAACGGGTTCATTACGGACGAAGGACTTTTGTCCGCGGGCTTTATCGTCGCAAGAATCACGCTTATGGTGCTCGGGGCTTCGGTGCTTACTTTGACCACCTCTCCCGTGGAGCTTGCGGACGGCATAGAGAGCCTGTTAACCCCGTTAAAATTTATAAAATTCCCCGTTCACGAGTTCGCGCTCATTATGAGCATCGCGCTTCGGTTTATCCCGACGCTCCTTAACGAGACGGACAGAATCATAAAGGCGCAAAAAGCGCGCGGAGCGGATTTCGAGAGCGGAAACCTTTTTAAGCGTGCAAAAGCGCTCGTGCCCGTGCTGATACCCCTTTTAATAAGTTCTTTCCGCCGTGCGGACGAGCTTGCGGACGCCATGGACGCGCGTTGCTATGCGGGCAGTAAAAACCGTACCAAATACAAAAAAAGCGTCGTCACCTACCGCGACGTTCTCGGCGTGCTGTTTATCGCCGCGCTTATCACGGGCGTGGTGTTTCTCAATAAATTTTACGTCTTTTTAGGTGCGGTGCTATGAGAGTGAAGCTTACGATAAGTTACGACGGAACGGAGCTTTGCGGCTGGCAGGTGCAAAAAAACGGCGTTTCGGCGCAGGGGCTTATAGAAGACGCGATATTGAAAGCGACGGGCGAGCGCGTGCGGGTTACGGGCAGCGGCAGAACGGACGCCGGCGTACACGCGGCGGGGCAGGTCGCGCATTTCGACACGTCTTCGAGCGTTCCCGCGGAGAGGTTCTATATGGCGATAAACGCCTATCTCCCGCCCTCGGTGCGCGTCTTAAAAAGCGAGGCGGCGGCGGAGAATTTCCACGCGTGCAATTCGGCGAAGAAAAAGACCTACGTCTATTCTTTATACGTTTCGGACGTGGAAAAGCCGCTTAAAGAGCGGTACGCGGTTCGCGTTGACGAGGGAATAGACATAGAAAAAATGCGGGCGGCGGCGGAGGAATTCGTCGGCGAACACGATTTTGCGGCGTATAAGGCGAGCGGCAGCGCGGCTAAAACCACGATAAGGACGATTTATGCGTTGTCCGTCGAAAGTTTCGGCGAGGACATAAAAATCATCGTGTGCGGCAACGGGTTTTTATATAATATGGTCAGAATAGTGACGGGGGCGCTCGTTGCGGTCGGCAGGGGCGAAATTCCCGCAGAGGATATAAAACGCTCGCTTGTTTCGGGCGCGCGCCCTAAAAACGTCAAGACTTTCCCCGCAAAGGGCTTGTGCCTTATAAGCGCGGAGTACGAATAAAGCTTCTATGAAAACGGAAAGTACGGCGGACGTGAAATAAAAATTAAAAAAATCGGCAAAAAATAAGAAAAAGGCGCAAAACGCTTGACTTTTACCGTTCACATAATATAGAATGGATAAGCATTTATAAGGAAAAGTTCGCTTATCGGGATTAGCCCTCCCTATAAAACGCTCGTCGTGAAAGCGTTTTTAAGCGTCTTAAACGTTATATACAATGCGGTAAAAACGCAAAATCAAGGAGAAACATCAATGAAAACTTATATGGCTCACGCAGGAGACGTGGTCAGAAAGTGGTACGTTGTAGACGCGGAAGGCGTTGCGCTCGGCAGAGTCGCTTCGCAAGTCGCCGCCGTTCTTCGCGGTAAAAATAAACCCACCTTCACCCCCAACGTCGATACGGGCGATTTCGTTATCGTCGTAAACTGCGACAAGGTCGTTTTGACGGGCAAAAAGCTCGAAAAGAAATATTACAGATACCATACCGGTCACATCGGCGGTCTTAAAGAGATTCAGTACAAGACTCTTATGGCGACGAAGTCCGACGTGGCGGTTTACGAAGCGGTTAAAGGTATGCTTCCCAAAAACAGCCTCGGCAGAAAAATGCTTACGAAGCTCAAGGTTTACAAGGGACCCGACCACAACCATCAGGCGCAGCAGCCCGAAGTGCTTAAACTTGTTTAACGAGGTGAGAAATTATGGCTAAAACGACTTCTAAGAAAAAAGTTCAGTATTGGGGTACAGGCAGACGTAAAAAAGCCGTTGCCCGCGTTCGTTTGATTCCCGCAGGGGACGGAACGATAACCATAAACAAAAAGAGCCTCGACGAATACTTCGGTCTCGACACCCTTAAGTTCATCGTTCGTCAACCGCTCGAGCTTCTCGGCGTAACCGCTAAATACGACGTCGCGGTAAACGTAGTCGGCGGCGGTTTCACCGGTCAGGCGGGTGCAATCAGACACGGCATTTCCCGCGCTCTGCTCGAAGCCGAACCCGAGTCGAGAGCCGCTCTCAAAAAAGAGGGCTTCCTCACGAGAGATTCGAGAATGAAAGAGAGAAAGAAATACGGTCTCAAAAAGGCTCGTCGCGCTCCGCAGTTCTCCAAGAGATAATCGGGGTTTTGCCCGCGAAAGAATTATTGCCGCGTCCTCTTATCGGGACGCGGTTTTCTTTTTAAACCGCCGAGCTTTTTAAAAACGGCGAGAAAGAGAGAAGGAGAGAAGGACTATTTTTCTTCGCGTTCTTTTCGCGCGTTCTTTTCGCGTACTCGTTTGACGAATTCGTCGTGGGTGCGCATAGTAGACAGCATGCCCTGTTGCAGGGGCAAAAACTCGGGCTTTTCCGCGGGAATGTCGGGGGTAGAGTAACGGGGCGCGGGAGAGGAATCGGCGTTGTCGCCGTCCTTTTTTTCGGAGGCGAAGCCCAAAAAGGAGTTTAGTAGATTGAAAATTCCGAATTTGTCCATTTTTGTTTTCCCCTTTCAACAAAAAACCCGTAAAAAAACCAAAAAATCATTGCAAAAGCGGCGAAGATAGTTTATAATATAAAGAGTTAGAATTTTGCGTGTAAGGACTTTGTCTTTGCGATTCGTCTACCGTATCGCAAAGGACTTACATCTATAATTATATTCGGCGGCTTACAAAAAGTTTACCGAAAAATTACGGAGCGATTATGAAAAAATTTTTGCTGACATTACTCACAGTCGTGCTTGCCGTTTCTGCGGCGCTTGCCGTCGGTTGCGGCGGTAACTCGTCGTTTACGAAGCCTACTATGACCAATCACGGCGCGCTCGTCTCGGACGGAGGATTCCTTGCCGAAACGGCGAATTATCTTTACGTTATCAACGGCGTGGGCGTTTCCACGGACGACAACTCGTTCGGTTCGCCCGTAAAGGGCTCGCTCGTCGCGGTGGATAAGTCCACTCTCGGCGGGACGGTTAAGGCGGAGGTCGTCGTGCCCAAGCTTTTCGTTGCGAGCGATTATACCGCGGGCATTAAGATAAGCGGCGATTACGTTTATTTCGGGACCCCCTCTACCGACAAGAACTCGCAGGGCAGCGTTGCGAACGACGAGCTGTCTTTCCAAAGAGCGAAGCTTGACGGCACGCAGGCAAAAGGCGACGTATTCTTTTCCGTTTCTTCTCTTTCTGCCAAGTATAGATTTACCGAAGCGGACGGGACGGTTTATATAATCTATCAGGACTCGGAAGATTCTTCTCTTAAAGCGTTTAACACCTCGACTAAAACGACGACCACCGTCGCTAAAACGGACGCTACGACTAACGAAAAGGCAACGAGCGCGTCGGGCAAGGACGTATACGTTTCTATGGGAGACGTTACCTTTGCAGAGAATAACGATTCCTTTACGGCGTTTTACACCGTCACGGTTTACGACGAAGAGTACTTTGAGGACAAGGCGGCAAAAGACGGCTATTCCCGTTCGACCGCAAGCTACAACGCCGTTTATGCGGTGAACGCTAAAGGCGAAGCGGTTAAGGTTTTAGACGGCGAGAACGAAAACGTTACCTATGCGATAACCCTCGTTACGGGCGGTTACGTTTTCTACACCGCAACCCCCTCGGGCGGCGAAGCGACCACCTACGTCAAAGCCGTTAAAGATATTGCGAACGAAAGCGTGAAGGCGGAAGTCGTGAGAAACACGACCTACGCGGCTTCCGGCGTTATTATAGAATCGACGGACAAGGTTTATTTCTACGATTCTACCGCAAAGAGCGTGGTTAAATCTACCCTCGTAAAGGACGAGACTTCGGTCAAGGTCAACGTTTGCAAGGCGGAAAACATTTCCTCCCTTATCGCAGTGAAGGACGGCTACGTCTATTATAACGATACGGACGGTGCGATTTCTCGCATAAAAGAAAACGACGGCGACGCTGTTTTCGAGAGAGTATCCGCAGGGACGGTCAACACCTCTTGGTATGCGCCCGAATTCGTTACGGCAAACGGCACGACGTATATCTTCTATCTCGATACGACTACGACGGGCAGCTCGTACGTATGGTTTACCGACCTTAACGCGAACAACGTCACGGGTGAGGATACCGACGACGACGGCAAGGACGACAGTTTCTACTTTAAGGGCGAAAAGCTCGCGGGCGTTATGGTTTCGGCAGATTGCGCGAACGCGGCGGTTGCGGCGATAAACAATATCGCTTCGTCGCTCGACTTCGACGACGAAGACAACGAATTCGTTTCTACGGTTGACGCGGCAAGGAAAGCGTACGACGCTTTGGACGCGGACGCGAAAAAGAACGTTGCGGAAAGCGACCTCGTTAAGCTCGAAAACGCAGAAAAGGCAATCGAGCTCGGCAAGGCTTATAACGAGCTTAAGGAAGCGCGTACGTATGCCGACAAGAGGAGCGACGCGGAGAAGACCGCGTTAAAGGAGCTGCTTCAGGATAAATACGAAGCCGCAAAGACCGTAAGGAAAGGGATTGTAGATCTCGGCAGCGATAGATTTACGAGCATAACGGGACTTCTTTGCAACAATCTTAAAGCGTACTTCTACAACACGCAAAAGCTTTTCGGCGACGTAGAGTAAGAAAAAATACAAAAACAAAAAAGCAGGGAGCCGATTGTCGGCTCCCTGCTTTAACTTTATCCTAAATTTAACATAAACACTCCCTGCTTTGCCCCGCATACGGGGCAAATTTTAGGGGCTTCTTTAGCGATAACTATATTTCCGCAGCCGCCGCAATGCCACGGCGTTTTTTCGTCGCTTTTATATAGCGTTCCGCCGCTCATTTTCGAGTATAGAGTTTCAAACGTTTTTCGGTGTTCCTCTTCTATCTTCGCGATGTTCTTAAACAGCTCCGCTATATCGGTAAAACCCTCTTTTTCCGCGGTGGCGGCGAAAGAGGGATATAATTCTACTTCCGCTTTTTCGTCCTCGGCGGCGAGCTTTAGGTTTTCCGCAAGCTCCCACTTTTCCTTAAACGGAAATCCCCCGCAAATTTCTATGTTTTTAATCTCTTTATCGCTCGCGCCCTGAATCGCGGTATAAAAAAGGCGGGCGTGATTGAATTCGTTATAGACTATCTTGTCTATAATCTCCGACAGCGCGACGTAACCTTCTTTTCTCGCGCCGTACTCTATAAATTCGTACCTCGTTCTCGCCATACATTCGCCCGCAAAGGCTTTTGCTAAATTTTCGTAAGTTTCGGAATTTAACAGCTTCATTATATACCTTCCTTTATTTTTAAGATATATAAACTATTGCCGAAACGCGGGTTTTTTATACTTTTTTACAAGGTTTTTTCGTAAAAAAATTGTTTTTCCGTCTCGCGGATTTTGATAAAGCCAAATTTTTCTATGAGCCTTACAGACGGCGCGTTTTCCTTAAAAGCTCTTGCGAGAACGCGCTTTGCCCTTATCCCTTTCAGGTACTCTATCGCGGCGGAAACGCTCTCCGTCGCATAGCCCTTGCCGCGGTGCTCCTTAAAAAATCTGAACCCTATCTCGACCTCGCCGAAATATCCGAAATTATAAAAGACTATTTCGCCTATCATTTTATTTTCGAGCCTTACCGCGAGCGAATACTCTTCTTTTTTGGCTTTTAACCCCTTCATAAAGCCTATAAAATAGTCCTTTTCGGGCGCGCCGTCGCCTTTATAGTCCTCGCGGTAGTCGTAGTCGTAAAATCTGTTTATTTCTTCGTCGGTATAAAGCTTATAATAGTCTTCCGCGTCCTCTTCGCGAATATCGGTTACGGTAAGCCGTTCGGTTGCAAAAAGCACGGGCGACGCGATTTTATCGAAAAGCGTTTTAACCTCTACGAAATTCTTTTCTTTAACTTCCGTGGGGTTATACTGAAGCTTTGATATGCGAAGCCCCGCGTCTCCGCAGTCCTCTTCGCGGTTGATAAACTTAACGTTGTCGGTCGCGAATGCTTTTGCAAATTCGTTCGCCAGCGTGGGATATACGCCCTCGTAGCTTTTTAGTCCCTTTTCGACGTGTACGATAAGCGTTTCCTTAACGACCTCGCCGAAGGAAAGCGCGACTACCTTGTCGCCGACAAAAATCATTCCGCCGCACTGACCGAGCTTTTCGGCGTTTATAAAGTAATCGCGGAGTTTTTCGTCCTCTTCTTTCGCCGTCCACATAGAAAAGTCCTCGCCGCGCTCGAACTCCGTTAAAAACGCGTCCGCTTTGGGATAGTCGGAAGGCTCGTATACTTTGAACCTGTAATCGGGGTAGAGCTTTTTGAACTTGTTGACGTGGTTTCTCTGACCGCCGAATTTTTTCCCCGAATACGTTCTGAACTTCTCGGCGTCGTAGATGTAATCGCTCCAGTTGCGGTCGTTATAAAGGCGCGTAAAGGGGTATCTTGCGGCGAGCGTTTTCGCGAGCGCGCCGTCTATACAGCAAAAAACGAGGGGCGTTCCCGTCTTTTTGCAATACTCTTCTATCGCAGAAAGAGCCTTTTCGGGCGCGGTGCCGTCGGGGTAGTAGAAGCGGTCTTTATAATCGGGACAGCTTTCCTTTATAACGGTCGAATCGCCGCAAAAAGCGTAGTCGATGACGAATTCGTCCCGCCAGATATATTTTGCGCCGAGACTCATGTCGCAAAACTCCGCGGGCGGATTCAGCAGATATTTTTTAACGGCGCACACGTCTTTTCCGAGCCTTTTGAATTTCAATTCGCACATAGTGAATCTTTTTTCTTTTGTAAATTCGCGCGGTACATTTTATCGCGCCCTCGTGATGGGAGCAGCGTTAAAGAGCGAGAACGCAAGTAGCCGCGTTCTCGCTCTTCGGCGATTATTTTTTGGATTTAAGAGAGTTTAGAAGCTCGCTTAATCTATCGAGATCGTCGCGCGTGTAGTAGTCGATATATATTCTACCCTTGTTGTCGTTGCCGATGGCGTTGACCTTCGTGCCGAAAACTCTCTGCATATCGCCGATCAAATCCTTCAGCTCGGCGGAAAGCTCCGAACGTTGTTTCCGCTTCGCCTTTTCTTCGGGCGGCAGGAAATAGTCTTTAACGAGCTTTTCGGTGTCGCGGACGGAAAGTCCGCGCTTTATAACCTCTTCCGCAAGCCGTATTTGGTCGGGCTCGGGAACGGGCAAGAGCGTCCTCGCATGTCCCGCGGAAAGCTCTCCGCTCTCCACCAGCTTCATCGTCTCGGGCATGAGGTTAAGAAGCCTTAGAGTATTCGCTATCGCGGGGCGAGACTTGCCTATACGTTCTGCAAGCTCTTCTTGCGAAAGACCGTAATCGTTCATTAGCGAACGCATCGCGTGCGCCGCCTCGATGGGGTTTAAATCCTCACGCTGTAAGTTTTCGATAAGCGAAATCTCTTTTATCTGACGTTCGCTGTATCTTTTTACGATTGCGGGGATTTTGTCGAGATTCGCCATTTTAGAAGCGCGATACCGCCTTTCGCCCGCGATTATCATATATCCGCCGTTTTCGTCTTTATTGACTATAATCGGCTGAATAACGCCGTGTTTCGCGATAGAATCCGCAAGTTCGCGGAGAGCTATCTGGTCGAAATTCTTACGCGGCTGATTGGGGTTGGGATGCACGGACGTAATGTCGAGCTCGGTCACGCTCTCGCCCCGTTGTTCTTTATCGGAACGACCGCTCGTCCCGTCCGACGGCTCGTCGAACAATAGGCTCTTGCCGTAATCCTCCTCCGTTTCCGAGAACAGTGCCGAAAGCCCCTTGCCTAATCCTCTGTTCGTTTTCATAATACTCCTCCTTCCGTATCCTTAATTTTTCGGTTTTCCGCTTTTTGCGGGCTGTTTATCGAGAAACTCCTCGGTGAACGCGAGATAAGCCTTCGCACCCGAGCATTTGGTGTCGTGAAGCATTATCGGAACGCCGTGACTGGGCGCTTCCGCAAGACGGATGTTTCGAGGGATAGCCGTTTCGTATACGCGTTTTCCGAAAAACTTTTTTATTTCCGCCGAAATCTGACGTGAAATTATCGCGCGGTTGTCGCTCATCGTAAGCACTACGCCCTCTATTTTGAGCGACGGGTTGAGGTGTTTTACGACAAGCCTTATGGTGTTCATAAGCTGGCTTAACCCCTCCAAGGCGTAATATTCGCTCTGAATGGGGATTATAACCGTGTCGGATGCCGCAAGCGAGTTTATCGTGAGAAGCCCCAAAGACGGCGGACAGTCTATCGTTATAAAGTCGTAGCTCGCTCTCGCCTTTTCGAGAACGCGCTTTAAGACGTGTTCTCTGTCCTTTATGTACACGAGTTCGACTTCCGCCCCCGCGAGATCTATGTTGGAAGGCAGTAAATCGAGATTGTCCACGCAGGTCTTTACGACCGCGTCTTCTATCGGCATATCGTCTATCATGACGTTGTATACCGAGTTTTTTACCTCGCTTTTCGCAAACCCCAAACCGCTCGTGGCGTTGCCTTGAGGATCGAGGTCCACGATAAGACATTTATAGCCCTTCGTCGCAAGGTACGCCGCAAGGTTTACGCAGGTGGTCGTTTTGCCGACGCCGCCCTTTTGGTTAGAAAAAGATATTATTTTGCCCATAAATTTCACTCCGTTTTTATCTTCTTGTTCCTTTATTCGCTTTTGGTTTCTTCCGAAGGCTTATCGCTTTCGGCGCTTTCCGTGTTTCCCGTCTTTTCGGTGCTTTCGGTCTGTTCGGCTTTGTCCGCGCTGCCTGCGGTTTTGATTATGGTCGGGTTTTTTCTGTCGAACGGGTTTTCGGAAAGATTTTTCTCGTTAGCGTCCATAAACGCCATAATCTCTTCCACGTCCTTGCCATCCATAAGCATATCCACCTCTTCGGTGAAAATGGTTTCGCGTTCGATAAGAAGCCTTGCCATATTGTCGAGGAGTTTTTTGTTTTCGCCGAGAATTTTCCTCGCTTTAAGTAGAGCCGTTTCTATAATGGAACGCACCTCTTCGTCGATAATCGCGGCTGTTTCTTCGCTGTAGGTAACGTGCGAAGCCATATCCCTGCCGATAAAGATTTCTTTATCCGAGCCGTAGGAAATAGGACCGACCTTTTCGCTCATGCCCCATTCGGTAACCATAAGCCGCGCGCGTTTGCTGACTGCCTGTATATCGCCCGAAGCCCCCGCGGATATATCCTTTATGATAAGTTCTTCGGCAACTCTTCCGCCGAGCGTCATAACAATATCGTCTAAAAGTTTGGCTTTTGTCAGGTGATTGTCGTCGGAATCGGGGCGTGTCATCGTATAGCCCGCCGCCTGTCCGCGCGGTATAATCGAAACTTCGTGTACGGGATCGCAGTTAGGAAGAAGTCTTGCGAGTATCGCGTGACCGGATTCGTGATAGGCGGTGATGCGCTTATCCGTTTCGGTAACGAGGTGACTCTTCTTCTGCGGTCCTAAAAGCACCTTGTTTATTCCCTCGTAAAGGTCTTTGTTCGTGATGAAATGCCTGTTTTCGCGTGCGGCGAGAATAGCGGATTCGTTTAAGAGGTTTTCGAGGTCTGCGCCCGAAAAGCCGCTCGTCATTCTCGCAACCGTCTTGAAATTCACGTCGGGAGCGAGCGGTTTGTTTCTCGCGTGCACCTTGAGTATTGCCTCTCTGCCCTTTACGTCGGGAACGTTGACGAAAATCTGACGGTCGAACCTACCGGGGCGGAGAAGCGCGGGATCGAGAATATCCGCGCGGTTTGTCGCCGCCATAACGATTATGCCGTCGTTAGATTCAAAGCCGTCCATTTGTACGAGTAACTGGTTGAGCGTTTGTTCTCTCTCGTCGTGTCCGCCACCCATGCCCGTGCCGCGCTGACGACCTACCGCGTCGATTTCGTCGATAAAGACGATGCACGGCATACTCTTTTTAGCCGCGTCGAAAAGGTCGCGCACGCGGGAAGCGCCCACGCCGACGAACATTTCAACGAAGTCCGAACCGCTTATAGAGAAGAACGGAACGCCCGCTTCTCCCGCGACGGCTTTTGCAAATAAAGTTTTGCCCGTCCCGGGAGGACCTACGAGCAGAACGCCCTTCGGAATTCTCGCGCCGAGTTCGCTGTATTTTTTGGGATTTTTAAGAAAGTCCACGACCTCGGCAAGCTCGGTTTTCTCTTCGTCCGCGCCCGCAACGTCAGAGAAGCGCACCCGTATATTATGGTTAAGGCGCGCGTTGGTCTTTGCAAAATTCATCGCGCTCTTCGTCCCGCCCTGCGTCTGCATCATGAGGAAGAAGAAAAGCACCGCAACGACTATCATTCCGAGAAGCGGCAAAAGCGACGACCATATAGAACCCGCGTTCGGATCGGTGTAGCCGTAGCTTATTCCCGCTTTCGTGAAAAGCTCTTCGTAATCGGTCACCGCCTCGCCTCGCGCATAGGTCGTGGTGAACGCCACGCTGCGCCCACCTGCGGTTATGGTAAAATCTATATTATAACCGTCTATTTTAATCGTGCCGAACGTACCTTTTACGTTTCCGAACGCGGTTTTAATAGCGTTATCGTTTTTTGCAAGGTCTTCCGTGTTGAATTCGCCGTCTTTCGTAATTGCAACGACTTCCCCTAAATCCGACACGTTGATTTTCGTGCTGGAATTGATGCAGGAAAAAACGGAAAACAAAGTAATCGCGACGAGTATTGCCGCAAGAACTATCCATAACGTTTTGTTTTGTTTAGTCAATGTTGTAATATTCTCCTTGTTGATATTAGTTAGTTTGTTTCATTCTCTATATATTAACCGATTTATCGTCGGATTATCGCAGGCAACCTAAATTTTGTATATCTTACACGCAATGCCTGTTAGCCATTAGACGGCATAGGGGGCGCAAAAAATGTACGTTATAATCACGATGGTGCATAAGACAAATGCGCCGTACAAAGCCCTAAATATTCCCCTCGTTGTCTTTTTCGTCAGACAAAATAGCCGTCATATCATATAAGCCGTTTCGCACGATACAAACGTATTATACCAAAAGAGTATTTAAACAAGCTTGAAAACCTTATTAGTATTATACTATATTAAATAAAGTTTTGCAATACAATTTGTAATTTTCGCTAAAAAACTTTATATGGCGGACACGCCCGCAAAACAATTAGCATGCTTTTTGCTTCGTTCGTGCCATTTCGTTCCGCAATATAACCCACGAGAAGCTCTGCTCAGCCACGTTATCATATAACATAAGCCGTTATGTAAGCAGAAGGCTCGCCCATTATGCCCCACGATAAGCCGTTTTACCCCCGAAAAAATTGTCATTTTAACGCCGTGAGACAGAATAGACCTCGTTTTTTCCGCCCGAAAAATGACCGGTTTTGCCCCTGCAATCAACCGTTCTCTTCCTCTTTTCGCAAACTTGCCTTTTATTTGTTTTGTTTCACATGAAACATAACAGTCCGCAGATTTGTTTCACGTGAAACGTGACTTGGCACGAATGTTTCACATGAAACGTTTTACCCCCACCGTTCGAGCAAATAAATGCCCTGAAAAACGAGAGGAAACTCGCTTTTCGGGGCGAAAATATCAGAGAATATTATTTAATTAAGCCGATAATCGTATCGGTTAGATTAGATTTCAGTAGAGCGTTTATTATCATTTCAAAGACGTTTCCGTTGTTTAGAAGTCTTAAAACGACGGTGTTTTCAATCTCAAGCACCGCGCTTTGGCAAAATGCGACGGGGATTATTTTAAGAATCATAAGGACGCTCTGGACGACAATCACGCCTTGCAGTAAACCCATAAGAAGACCTAAAACGGTGTCTGCGGTTTTTATAGGGGCAAAGGCGTGTAATTTATGCACGATTTCACCGAGAACGAAGAATAACAGTTTGAATACAATAAACAGTATAATCGCGCCGAGGATTGCAATAATATAGTAGGCAAATACCGGACAAATAACGCTCCCGATAGTCGTTTCGTCGGCAAGTTCGCTTGCTACGCCGAGGTTGTTTATTATTTTAAGAAGCCAACTTGCCGTATTCGAGCCGATTGTTGAAGCTTCCGACAGTGGGGTATTCATTAGCTCGTTGCCGAAAATGCCGCTCAAAGTTCCGTTTAGTCTCGCCGACAAATTCGTTATAAGCCCGAAGTGCGTTTCGAGTGTTTTTGCAACGCTTCCGCATAAAAGCACGGCGAAGAGCAGACTGAAAAACCCTCCGAAAACACCGAAGAAAGTTTTAACAAAGCCTTTGCGCGCGTCCATAATTATAAAGGCGCAAATTATCAAAATTGTTGCGCCGTCCATAATTGCGCCTGTTTTCGAAGTTAAAAACAAAGTGTCCATCGTTATCCCTGAATAACCTGCCGAATTTTGTCTGTGATCCGTAAAAGCCGAAAGGGGTTCGGTTTTTCGGCGGTGTATTCGCCCTACGTTTTTCCCTATTCTTATATATACCCTATGCGGCAGCTTTTAAGACGGAGTTTCGCACGGCGGGCGAAATCTTACGTATAATCTTTCGTATATTCTTACGTATAAGACGATTAAATATATAAGACAGTTTAACACAAAAGAAAAAAAATTTCAATTAAAGAGAGAAAGAAAGTATAAAAACGCCCGCTTGCGGCAATAAAAGGTATGAAAAAAACATGCGGGCGGTAAAAATCTTATGGAAAACGCGATATACACAATCAGTTCGTTTAGCGAACGCGCGAGCGACGGCGTAAGTCGCGCAATAGCGAAGCTCAACCCGACGGGCAAAAGACCGATAATAGTATGTGTGGGGAGCGACATGGTGCTGGGCGACAGTTTAGGGCCGCTTGTCGGCACGATGCTGAAGAAAAAGCAGGTGTCCGCCTACGTTTACGGCACGCTCAACTATCCGATAACGGCAAAAGAGGTTGACTACGCCAAAAAATACTTAAAGCTGATGCATCCCGAATCCGTAGTGGTGGCCGTTGACGCGGCGGTCGGTAACGGCGACGACGTGGGACTTCTTCGCGTGCTTAACCGCGGACTGAAGCCGGGGCTCGGCGTGGACAAGGACCTCGAAGCGATAGGCGACGTAAGCGTAATCGGGATAGTCGCGTCGAAATCGCTGAAAAACTACAATTTGTTCAACCTCACGCGGCTCAATCTCGTGTATAGAATGGCGGAAAAAATCGCCTGCGGCATAGAAAAATACCTTGCGGGGCAAAGCCTTGTCAAAAGATATTTTGGCAAAGCGAGCGGCGAATTTTCGTGCAAAAAAGCGTCTGCATGCAGGTAGTTTTGGGGATAAAATCCGCATAAACGAGCCGCTCTCACCACGCGAACCGACGAAAACACACGACAAAACGTTATGAAAAACCACCGATATTATCCATCGTTATACCGATGAAAAAATTTTTCTTCTTCTTTTGTTTCCCGCGGAATTCTCTGTGGGAAACTTTTTGCGCCTCCGCTTTTTAACGACGTCAAATTCACGCGCCGCACAGGTTTTTTGCGCAGAGTTTGCTTTATGCAACGAGCCGCCGTCGCGCCCTTCTCCGTCTCCGCGCCACCGTCTTGCCGTCACTTTACCTTCCCTTTTGCCCCTTAAAGAATAAGGGGCAAAAGAGAGTAAGAGGTATGCGCGAAAAGTAACGCGGGGATTTGAGGAGTTTTCGGAAAGGGGAAGAGGCGAGAAGGGGAAAACGGATACTTCTCCGCTGCGCTACGAAGCACAAACGTAGCGGAAAACAGTTGTCCCCTTCTCGCATAAAAATGAAGAGTTAAAGCCGTGTAAAATGACGGCTGCTTCGTCATCCTGCACGTCTTTGACGGGCTTCTAATATCCAATCGACGTCATCCTGCACGGCTTTGACGGACT
>CAVDPT010000010.1:0-69245 GCA_963610935.1 Bifidobacteriaceae bacterium
CCTGTTCTCATACCGAACACAGAAGTTAAGCTCACTTGCGCCGAAAATACTTAATTGGAGACGATTCGGGAAGATAGGTTGTTGCTGCATCCAAAAGAAAGAACTGTTCTGAAAAACGAATGGTTCTTTTTTCTTACCGTGTTGTTTGTTGAAGATAGAGAAAAGGAAGCAGCAACTAAATCTTCCCGACCGACCGCTGACGCTATCGGGGGGGAAAGGGTCGCAGCTGCTGAACGGAAAAAGGAAGAAATGCGCTACACACAAGGTAAGTGGTAGTCGAAAGTTACGCGTTGTGCGACATGCGGAATCGGCAAAGCCGCTCCGCGAATGGTTGTTGCTGCATCCAAAAGAAAGAACTGTTCTGAAAAACGAATGGTTCTTTTTTCTTACCGTGTTGTTTGTTGAAGATAGAGAAAAGGAAGCAGCAACTAAATCTTCCCGACCGACCGCTGACGCTATCGGGGGGGAAAGGGTCGCACCTGCTGAACGGAAAACCCGTTTGGAAACGGAGCGTGTTTTTAATAGCGACATCGAGTCCTACAAAAACTTGACTAAATTATCGATATATGGCTTGACAAAAGCACGCCGACAAATTACAATATAAGTCGAAAAGAAAGCTGCGAGAAGCCGAAGCAACGAAGGAGTTATGAATTAAGACGCAAAGGCTGTGAAAGCATGGGGGGAAGTAAAACGATATGAAACTTACATTTCGATGGTATGGTGAAAAAGATTGCATACCGCTTAATTACATAAAGCAGATTCAAGGGATGACGGGCGTTGTCACCGCCGTGTACGACACGCCCGTGGGCGAAATTTGGGAACTCGATAAACTATTGAGATTAAAATCCCTCGCCAACGCCGCGGGACTGCAAATGGAAGTGATAGAGTCCGTTCCCGTTCACGAAGACATAAAACTCGGCAAGCTCTCCCGCGATAAGCTGATAGAGAATTACAGACAGAACATAATAAACTGCGGAAAAGTCGGCATAAAGTGTATTTGTTACAATTTTATGCCCGTGTTTGACTGGTTCAGGACGAATCTATACTTTAAGCACGAGGACGGCTCGACCTCCCTTTCGTATAGCGAAGAGGATTTCAATAAACTCGACAAAACCAATCTGCGCCTCCCGGGGTGGGACGAGAGCTACACGGGCGAGGAGCTAAACGGGCTGCTCAAAGAATACGAGGGAATGACGCACGAAAAACTGTTCGATAACCTCGTATATTTCCTAAACGGAATAATGCCTGCGTGCGACGACGCGGGAATAGACATGGCAATTCACCCCGACGATCCGCCGTGGGATATATTCGGGCTTCCGCGAATCGTCGGCAAAGAAGAGAACTACGACAGGTTGTTTAAGGCAGTGCCGAACAAGCACAACGGGATGACCTTTTGTACGGGGAGTCTCGGCGCGGGGAGATTCAACGATCTTCCGAAAATGGCGGCAAAGTACGCGGACAGAATATATTTCGCGCACTTAAGGCAGTTAAAGTTTGTCAGCGACACCGATTTTTACGAGAACGGACATCAGACTGCGGAAGGGAACGTGGATATATACGCGATAGTAAAAGCACTCGTAGAAAACGGTTTCGACGGATATTTGCGCCCCGACCACGGCAGAAATATTTGGGGAGAGAACGCAAAACCGGGGTACGGTTTGTTCGATAGGGCTTTGGGCGCGGCGTACCTTAACGGGCTGTTTGAAGCAGTAGAAAAGGCTCGTTAAACATTCATCGTGAAATACGTGTCACGCTTACGGGTTCGCTCGGTAACGTACGCATATGTACGCGCCCTCGCGACTTCCGCGCGTTCCTCGTCTTTCGCGCGACTGTCTAACGAAAGAGAACAATGATTACGGAGAAAGGGAAAATGAAAATACCGTTCAAAGTAGATTTAAGCGAAAAAATAGTGGCGGTGACGGGCGGAGCGGGAGTAATGATGAGCGATTTTTGCCGCGCGCTAGCTGAATGCGGGGCAAAGGTGGCGGTCATCAACAGAACGCAAGCGACTGCGGAAGCGCTCGCAACCGAGATAGGCGAAAACGCAATCGGAATATCCGCGGACTGCACTAAAAAAGACGATATAATCGCGGCGAAGAAAATCGTCAACGAGAAATGGGGAAAGGTGAATTTTCTCATTAACGGCGCGGGCGGGAACAATCCCAAAGCTACCACGGATAACGAAACGATGACGCCCGAAACGAAGGCGAATAAGGACTTTTTCGGGATAGACGAGGACGGATTCAGGTTTGTGTTCGACGTAAATTTAACGAGCGCGTTTTTATGCACGCAGGTGTTTGCGGAGGACATGCTGGAAACGGGCGGGAACATAATCAACATATCCTCGATGAACGCGTATAGACCGCTTACGAAAATACCCGCGTATTCTGCGGCGAAAGCGGCGATAAACAACTTTACCGAGTGGGTTGCGGTGCACTTTGCGCCGTGCAATATACGTTGCAACGCGATAGCCCCGGGGTTTTTCGTGACAAAACAGAACAAAGATTTACTGTTCAACGCGGACGGCACGCCGACTGCGAGAACGGGAAAGATTTTAGCCGCAACGCCTATGAAGAAATTCGGGGCGATAAGCGACCTTATAGGGGCGCTGTTATTCCTTGCGGACGACAAGGCGAGCGGCTTTATAACGGGAACGGTTATTCCCGTGGACGGTGGATTTTCGGCATACAGCGGAGTGTAAAATTATGGATAAACTGATACCGGTAGTGGTGATTAAAGACGTAAACGAAACCGAGCAGACGCTCGGCGCATTAAGGGCGGGCGGGATAAATACCGCCGAGATAACGTTTCGGACGGCTTGCGCGGAGGAAGCGATAAAGCTCGCCGTAAAACTGTTCCCCGACATGAATATCGGCGCGGGGACTGTCATAAACGGTCGGCAGTGTAAGTCGGCGATAGCGGCGGGCGCAAAATTTATCGTGAGCCCCGGGCTTTCCGAAGAGGTTGCGGGAATTTGCGCGGCAAACGGCGTGGACTATTTCCCCGGGTGCGTAACGCCTACCGAGATTATGGAAGCATTGGAAGCGGGACTTACCGTGCTCAAATTCTTCCCCGCGAACGTTTACGGCGGACTTAAAGCACTCAAGGCTTTATCGGGGCCGTTCCCGCAGGTCAAGTTTATTCCGACGGGCGGGGTAGACCTTACCAACTTAAAAGAATTTTTAGCGTTTGACAAAATATACGCAGTCGGCGGTTCGTTTATGATGAAAGGCGATATAACCGAGAATTGCAAAAAAGCATGCGAGATAATAAAAGAGGTGAATTTATGAAGGTCGTTACGTTCGGAGAAGTAATGCTTAGGCTTGCGCCCGAAAATTATTTAAGATTTTTTCAGAGTGAAAAATACGAAGCTACGTTCGGCGGCGCAGAGGCAAACGTTGCGGTGAGCCTTGCTAATTACGGCGTGGAAGCGGCGTTCGTGTCGAAGCTCCCCGCGCACGAAATAGGGCAGGCGGCAGTCAACAGCTTGAGAAAATTCGGCGTCGATACGACTAAAATCGTAAGAGGCGGCGACAGGGTGGGTATATATTACTGCGAAAAAGGCGCGAGCCAACGCCCGAGCAAGGTTATTTACGACAGAGCGTTTTCGTCGATCGCCACGGCGAGCGCAGACGATTTCGATTGGGATAAAATTTTCGACGGCGTAACGTGGTTTCACTTCACGGGTATTACCCCCGCGCTTTCGGACGAATGCGCCGCGATAACTCTCGAAGCGTGCAAAAAAGCGAAAGAAAAAGGTATAACGATTTCGTGCGATCTTAACTTCCGTAAAAAACTGTGGAGCAAAGAAAAAGCTGGCAAAGTAATGGGCAAACTTTGTCAGTATGTCGATTATTGTATTGCGAACGAAGAAGACGCGAAAGACGTTTTCGGCATAGAAGCGGAAAATACGGATATAAATACGGGCAAGCTCGACAGGAACGGCTACATATCCGTCGCAAAAAAGCTTACCGAAAAATTCGGGTTTAAGGGCGTGGCGATTACTCTTCGCGAAAGCCTTTCCGCAAACGACAATAATTGGTCGGCAATGCTTTATGCTAACGGCGAAGCGTGTTTTTCCAAAAAGTACGCGATGCACATAGTAGACAGAGTGGGCGGCGGCGACAGCTTCGGCGGCGGACTTATCTATGCGCTTTTAAGCGGTTACGAACCGCAGAGGGCGATAGAATTCGCAGTCGCGGCAAGCTGCTTAAAGCACAGCATAGAAGGCGATTACAATATGGTTTCCGTTTCCGAGGTGGAAGCCCTTGCAAACGGCAACGCTTCGGGCAGAGTGCAAAGATAAGATTAAAGAAAGCCGACAAGATAAAAACAGTTCCGTAATAGGAAAACGAGGTTAGTACGGGACGGCTTGAATATGTAATAAAGAACCCTCTTTCCGAGTTTTTTGGAAGGAGGGATATAACTTTATTCGCAAAAAGGAAGGCTTTTTAGTCGTTTGGTGCCGCCGGTCGGTCGCTCCTTCGCTTACGCGCGCTGCTGCGCTTCGCTCCGCAGAACTTGCCCGTCAGGGTAAGTCGGTCAAAGGCGTTCGGAGGGCTTCGCCCGAACCTTCGGGTAGTTTTCGCCATTTCCCCAAATTTTCATCGCCGCCGGTCGGTCGCTCCTCCGCTTACGCTGCGGAGGGCTTCGCCCGAACCTTCGGTTCGCAACCGCCCGCCGATCAAAAAAAATCCCGAGTAAAGTCTGTGCTTTCCTCGGGATTTTTGGTGCCGCTGGTCGGACTCGAACCGACACGGAGGATGAGTCCACCGGATTTTGAGTCCGGCGCGTCTGCCAGTTTCACCACAGCGGCGTTTTTATTTGCGTTCTTGTTGCTTTTAACGCGTTTTTTTGTTAAAATAATTATTGATGCGGGTATAATTCTCTCCGCGTCAATAGTCCGCGAATTTGCTTTGCCGAAATATAATAGCATACTTTCGGCGAGATTGCAAGCGGATAGAGGGGTTTTATGGAAAAATTAGTGCTTATCGACGGAAACAGTCTTTTAAATCGCGCTTTTTACGCCACGCCGATACTTTCCACCAAAGACGGCGTTTATACCAACGCCGTTTTCGGGTTTATAAACATGCTCGTTAAAATCTCCGCCGACGTCAGACCTACCTATCTCGCCGTGGCGTTCGACTTAAAAGCCCCCACCTTCCGTCATAAAATGTACGCGGAATATAAGGGGACGAGAAAGCCTATGCCCGACGAGCTTCGCGAGCAGGTGCCGCTCGTCAAAGAGGTTTTACGGCTTATGAATATCGCCATTTACGAGGAAGAGGGCGTAGAGGCGGACGACGTTATCGGCACTATTGCGAAACATTCGGGCGTGAAGACGTATATAATCACCGGCGACAGAGACGCGTTGCAGCTTGTCGACGAAAAGGTTTCCGTCCTCTTTACTCGCCGAGGCATAACCGAGCTCGACGAGTTTAACGCCGAAAACTTTAAGGAAAAAACCGAGCTTTCTCCCTCGCAGATCGTAGAGCTGAAATCGCTTATGGGCGACGCCTCGGACAATATCCCGGGGGTAAAGGGAGTCGGCGAAAAAACCGCCAAGGCGCTTCTTCTTCAATACGGTACGCTCGACGGCGTGTACGCGCATCTGGACGAAATTACGGGAAAACTCAAGGAAAAACTCGAGGCGGACAAAGAGAACGCCTATCTTTCTCACACCCTCGCGACAATCGACACCGACTGCGGAATAGATTTTGCGCTTTCCGAAATGACCTTTAAGACGCCTTTTCCGTATGCGGTGCGGAAGAAATTTATCGCGCTCGAATTCAAGCTCCTTTCTTCTAAACTTTCCCTTTTCGAGAGTGAAGAAACCGAAGAAAAAGGCGATCCCATCGGTAAAAGCGTAGGTGAGGGCGGCTCCTTACACGAGGAATTCGCCCCCGAAATCGTGAACGTGGAGAAGATTGAGGAGATTGCCGCGCTCGATTTTTCGGGCGAAACGGCGTTTACTCTTTTACCGCGTCGCGCGAGCCTTTATTTCCCCGCCGAGCGCAAGGAGTACGTTTTCGGCGTAAAAGAGCTTTTGGTAGACGACGGGTTTAACCTATCCGACGTCTTGCACGCGCTCGCGCCGCTTTTCTCGGCGAGAACGGGTGAACGGGGGACGGCGGACGGCTCCTCGAGGCTTATCGTTTACGACAAAAAAGAGCTTATGCATCGCTTAAAGGACGTGGATTTAACTCTCAAAGTTCATACGGACGACGTTTCCATAATGAAATACCTTGCGGATTTTTCGGGCAAGGTCGAAACGCTTACCGAGGTGGAAGAGGAATACGGCGAAAGAACGCAAACCCCCGCTTATGCTCTCTACAAAATATATAATTTACTGTCCGAAAAGCTGAAAAACGAGGCTATGCAAAGGCTTTATTCGGAATTGGAGCTACCCCTTTGCGACGTGCTGTTCGATATGGAGACCGCGGGGTTTAAGGTAGACTACGACGCATTGTCCGAGGCGGGGCGCAACTTTAAGGCACGTCTCGACGGACTCGAAAAGAAAATACGAGAATACGCGGGGGATGAGGAGCTTAACGTAAATTCGCCCGCCCAGCTCGGCGAAGTGCTGTTCGGTAAAATGAAGCTCGGCAAAGCGAAAAAGACCAAGCGCGGCTATTCCACCTCCGCCGAAACGCTCGAAGCGATAGAGGACGCGCACCCAATCGTGCCGCTCGTTCTCGAATATCGCAGAATTCAAAAGCTGTTTTCCACCTACGTGGAGGGCTTAAAACCGCTTATCGACAGAAAAACGGGGCTTGTTTATACGTCGTTTAATCAGACGGTGACGAGTACGGGACGGCTTTCCTCAAAAGAGCCTAATTTACAGAATATTCCCGTAAGAGAGGAAGAGGGGCGAGAGCTTAGAAAATTCTTCGTGCCGAGAGATTCCGAGCATATTTTAATCGGCGCGGACTATTCGCAGATAGAACTTCGTCTTCTTGCGGCGTTTTCGGGTTGCGAGGGGCTGATAAAAGCCTTCCGCGAAGGGCACGACGTGCATGCGGAGACGGCGAGCAAGGTGTTTAGGGTGAAACTTTCCGAGGTGACGCCCGAAATGCGGCGCGCGGCAAAGGCGGTAAACTTCGGTATAATCTACGGCATATCCGAATACGGGCTTGCGAAATCGCTCAAGGTTTCGCCGTCCGCCGCGAGAGAGTATATCGACGGGTATTTCAGAGAATATCCCGAGGTAAAACGGTATATGGACGAAAACGTGGCTTTTGCTAAAAAGAACGGCTACGCGATAACCATGCTCGGCAGAAGGAGGTATATCAGAGAGATAAACGCTTCTAATTTCAATCTCCGCACTTTCGGGGAGCGCGCGGCGATGAATATGCCCCTTCAAGGTTCGAGCGCGGATATAATAAAGCTCGCCATGCTCGGCGTTCACGGACGGCTTAAAAACGAGGGGCTTTCGTCCGAGCTCATTTTGCAGGTGCACGACGAGCTTATAATAGACGCGCTTCGTTCGGAAGCGGACGAGGTGAAAAGAATACTCGCGGAGGAAATGGAGGGCGCGGTAAAGCTTCGCGTTCCTCTCACCGTAGAGCTCGGATCGGGGGAAACGTGGTATGACGCAAAATAAAAAAAGCTCGGCGGGCGGCAGTAGAAAGCGTATGCTCGTTGCGATAACGGGCGGTATCGGCAGCGGAAAAAGTACCTTTTCCGCCGCTCTTAAGGAGGCGGGCTATCCCGTGATTTCCTGCGACGAGGTCTGCGCGAAGCTTTATAAATCCCCCGTTTTTACGCGCAAATTAAAAAAATATTTCCCGTCGGCGATAAAGGGTTTTTTCCTTCCGAAAGTTGATAAGGGGAAGCTTGCGGACGTAGCGTTTTTCAGCGACGACGATTACCGAATACTGTCGGAGCGAGTAACCGCGCCCGTCTATAAAAAGGTTATGACGCGGGCAAGGCGGCGGCACGGAATTGTTTTTGTCGAGGTGCCGCTTTTATTTGAATGCGGAAAGGAAGGCGACTTCGACAAGGTAGTGGTGCTTTTGCGAAGAGCGAGCGACCGCGAGGAATGGGTAGAGAGGCGTTCGGGGCTCGAAAAAAACCGCGTCGAGGCGAGAATGGCGAGACAGGTAAACTACGAGACTATCGACCTGTCCCCGTATATCGCGGTCTTTAACGACGGCGATAAAGAGGCGTTGCGGGAAAAAGCTCGGCGCGTCGCGGAGACTTTAGCAAAAACGTTAAACGCGGAAGAATAAGCGGCTTTTATTGTCAGGCGATCGGCGGAATAAAAAGATTGTTTTATAAGGCGAAAAAAATACGCCTTTCCCCGTTCGGTAATAGGTTGACAAAGTCGTTAAGATATTATATAATGTACCCTGTGTGACGCCGCGTCGCGATTTTTGCGCGCTTCGGCGATAAATTTGCATTTCTTATCGGAGGAAGATATATTATGGCAGAAGAGGTTTTGCTTACAAGAGAAGGTAAAGAGGAGCTTGAAAAAAGGCTCGAATACTTGAAAATGACCAAGCGCGCGGAGATTACCGAGAGGATTAAGACCGCGAGAGAATTCGGCGATCTTTCCGAAAACGCGGAATACGACGCCGCTAAAAACGAGCAGGCTATGATCGAGGGCGAAATTCTCGAAATAGAAGCAAAACTCAAATACGCGGTCATTATCGGCGACGCGAAAAAAGGGACGGTGTCTCTCGGCAGCAAGGTGGAATTCGCCGACGACGACAGCGGAGAAAGCTTTTCTTACGAAATAGTGGGTACGACCGAAGCGGACGTAGAACAGGGCAGAATTTCCAACGAATCGCCCATAGGCAACGCCCTTCTCGGACACAAGGCGGGCGACAACGTGAAAATTCAGGTCCCCTCGGGCGTCATTTCGGTAACCGTCAAGAAGGTTATTTAACCTGCGCGAAGAAAAAGATAATTCGGAAGAGATAAATGGAAGAAAATAAGGTAAACGCGGCGGATCCCGCCGAGGAGCTCGATTTAAGCGAGATTTTAAGAATCAGAAGAGCCAAGCTCGACGCACTCAAGGCGGCAGGCAAAAACCCCTTTGAAAAGGTGCGTTACGACAGGACCGCGTTGAGCGGAGATATTAAAAACAATTACGATAAATACGAAAACAAAACGGTCGGCGTTGCGGGGCGTCTTATAAGCAAGCGCATTATGGGCAAGGCTTCTTTTGCCGTCATTCTCGACGGGCAGGGGACTATACAAAGCTACCTCTCCATAAACGAGCTGGGCGACGACTACGTTGCGTTTAAAGACTACGATATCGGCGATATAGTGGGGATTACGGGCTTTGTGTTCACGACGCGCACGGGCGAAATTTCCGTACACGCGCAGCGCATAGAGCTTCTCGCAAAATCCCTTCTTCCTCTTCCCGAAAAATATCACGGGTTAAAGGACGAGGACACCCGTTATCGTCAGCGCGAAATAGATTTAATCGCAAACCCCGAGGTTAAAAAGACGTTCGTCGCGCGTTCTAAAATTATGTCCGCGATACGCGAATATTTGGACGGAATAGGGTATCTCGAAGTGGATACCCCCGTTTTGCAACCGCTCGAAATAGGGGCGGCGGCAAGACCGTTTAAGACCCACCACAACGCGCTCGATATAGATATGTATCTTCGCATAGAGACGGAGCTTTATTTAAAACGCCTTATCATCGGCGGTTTCGACAGGGTGTACGAGGTCGGCAGAATTTTCCGCAACGAGGGTATGGACAGATCGCATAATCCCGAGTTCACCACCGTGGAAATGTATCAGGCATACAGCGATTATCACGAAATGATGGATATAATCGAGGATATGTACCGCAAAATCGCCGTTAAGGTCTGCGGTTCGGCTAAGATTACCTATCAGGGCGTGGAAATAGATATGGAAAGCCCGTGGCAACGCCTCACGATGAAAGAGGCTGTCGAAAAATACGCGGGAGTTCGTTACGACGACTGGAAGACGGACGAGGAAGCCCGCGCCGTCGCGAAAGCGAAGGGCGTAAACGTGGAAGAGGGCGAAAACGCCACCAAAGGTCACGTCCTTATCGCGTTCTTCGAGGCGTTCGTAGAGGACGAGCTTATACAGCCGACCATAATTTACGATTACCCCGTGGAGAATTCGCCGCTCGCAAAGCGCAAACCCGCCGATCCCGCGTTTACCGAAAGATTCGAATATTTTATGTACGCGAGGGAAATGGGCAACGCGTTTTCCGAGCTTAACGATCCGATAGACCAGCGCGAAAGATTCGTAAAGCAGGTCGCGGAAAAGCGCGCGAAAGGCGGCAACGACGCGAAAGTGGACGAGGATTTCGTTACCGCGATGGAATACGGCATGCCCCCGACGGGCGGTCTCGGCTTCGGCGTAGACAGACTTGTGATGCTCTTAACGGACAGCGCGTCTATAAGAGACGTAATTCTTTTCCCGACGATGAAGCCGATCAGGTGAGTATCCCGCAAGGGGAGCGAAGAAAAAACGGAAAAAGAGAGAGCCTAAAGGGGAGAAAAGCTTTTAAGGTAACGAAATGGACAATAGGCTGACAAAAAAAAGATTATCCGACTACCTTTCCTACGAATGGATTTTAATGATAGTCGTCGTAGTCGTCGCGATATTAGGTTGGGAGCTTGTGTACACGATGTCCGCCGTGAGGCTCACTTCGGGACAAGAATTCAAATATTATTACGACGAGGACATAAACGCGGCGGCGGAAAAAGAATTTCATAATTTAATCGTCGGCGGGGACGGAGACGAGACTTTCAGCTACGACGTGCTTGAAAAAACGTATGAAAGCCTCAATTCGAAGTATAACGTTTTGTCCGTGCGCCTTTCCGTTTACGAGGGCGACGCTATTTTTACCGACTCTAACGAGGACGAAAACGGTGCGTCGAGGTTCAAAAGCATAGTTGACGGCAATTCCGTCTACACCTACGACAGACTATTTTCGGACGGTGTGAAATATCTTTCCGCCTTCCTTAAAGCCGAGTTTTCCTCCGTTTCTTACGAGGAGAGTGTAAATCTCGTCTACGATTATAATAATCTCGACGAAGAGAAGATAGAAGCGCGGTTTTCAGAGAGAATGAAAGGGGATAACCGTTTCCGTTCGGAAGAGCAGAAGGCGGAGGGCAAAGAGCTTGAAAAGGGCAGAATTAAAAAGCTATGCCTTGAAATGAAGAAGTTCGGTTACCTTCTCGAATACGGCAAGGAAAACGACTTGTTTAATACCTATACGAAGTACGAATACACCCTTGCGAATGCGTCCGAAAGCGATAAAGAGTTCTATCAAAAGGTGTTTGACCGCGAGAAAGAAGAAGGCAGAGAAAACGCCGCGTACGGACTTAAAATGGATAAGCTCACGGGGGGGAAGAACGTTTCGGAATATGTACGCGTTTCCGGGAAAGACTCCGCGGAGGGCGTGACGCTCGTTTTGTTCGATTTTTATAACGCCAAAGAAGCGAAGCTGTACGATTTACAGTTCGAGACGGTGAGTTTCGTCAATAAAATAGTGGAAGAATTCAGCGATATATACTCGGTGTTTAACTGATTTTTGAGAGCGTAGACTGCAATGAGAGGTAAATTCATAACCTTCGAGGGATGCGAGGGCGTGGGCAAGTCCCGCCAGATATCCTTGCTCGAAGAACATCTTAATAACGCGGGAATAAAGTATTATCTCACTCGCGAGCCCGGGGGGACGGAGATATCCGAACAAATTCGCCGAGTAATTTTGGACGGCAAGAACGTCGCCATGACCGACGAGTGCGAGGCGCTTTTATATGCCGCCGCGCGCGTTCAGCTCCTGAAAGAAGTCGTCGGCAAAAAGCTCGAAGAGGGCTATCTCGTTATATGCGACAGATTTGTGGATTCTTCTTTTGCTTATCAGGGGAAAGCGCGAGGGCTCGGGTACGATTTCATAGCGAAAATCAACGATTACGCGATAAAGAATTTCACGCCCGAATGCACGATTTTTCTCAATTTAAGTCCCGAAGCGGCGTTTAAGAGAAAAGGCGGCGCGGACAAGGCTGACAGAGTGGAAATTTCGGGTATGGAATTTCATAACCGCGTATACGAGGGGTATTTGGAGCTTGCGGAAAGATTTTCGGACAGGATTGTTCCGATAGACTGTTCGGGTACGAAATTCGAAACGCACGAAAAAATCGTCGCCGCGCTTAAAGAAAGAGGGGTATTATGAAGGAGCTTTTTCCGCTCTTAAGGAATACGGTAGCGTACAAAACCGTTTTCGGCGACAAGGAAAACGGCAGACTGTCGCACGCGTATCTCGTTATTTCGGCGGATAAAACCTTTATAAAGGATTACCTTAAAATTCTCGCGCGGCTTATCGTATGCGAAGAAAAAGAGCCTTGCGGAAATTGCAGAAGTTGCAGGCTTATAGAGGAAGAAACCTACCCCGACGTATATTTTTACCCGCGAACGGGCGCGTCCGTCACCGCGGAGGACGTCGCGGACCTTATAGAAAAAACCAACCTTAAACCCGTCGAGGGCAATAAAAAGGTGTTTGTGATAACGGGAGCCGAGGCGATGAACGCCTCCGCGCAGAACAAACTTTTAAAGACCTTGGAAGAGCCGCCCGCGGGCGTGCATATTCTTATCGGCGGAACGAGCGAATATCCGCTTCTTCCCACCGTGCGTTCGAGGACGAAAAAGTTGGAAATTCCCGCGTTTTCGGCGGATAAAATCACGGACGCGTTGAAAAGCGAATGTACGGACGCGGAAAGACTCGCCTCTGCGGTTGCGCTGTCCGACGGGACGCTCGGGAACGCGCTCGCCCTTTACGGGGACGAAAACCTCGCGGCGGTCACAGAGACGGCGATAAGCGTTATTACGGGTATGAAAACCAGCCGCGACGTGCTTAAATATTCGGTAAAAATCACGTCCTTAAAATCCGACCTCGACGAATTTTTGTCGGTGTTCGAGCTGCTTTTACGCGACCTTCTCGCCTATCGCGAAGGGGAAGAGGGGGTAGTGCAGGATAAGAGGGCGTTACGGGAGACTAAAACCGCGGAGGGCTACAATACCGCCGCGCTCGTGTACGCGCTCGAAAGGGTTGCGGAAGCAAAAAAAATAAAAAAATTCAACGGCGGCGGGGCAATGCTCGTCGAGAAACTGTTGTTTTCCGTTTTGGAGGGGAAACATAAATGGCAAAGGTATTAGGAGTCAGATTTAAGAACACCCCTAAAGTATATTATTTCTCGCCGATAAGCGAGGAGGAACGGTATAAGGAAGGCTCGGGCGTTATCGTAGACACAGCAAAGGGTTACGAATATGCGACCGTCGTGTTCGACGCGAAGGAGGTGCCGGACGACAAAATTATTCATCCGCTGAAGCCAATCGTGAGAAAAGCTACCGAAGAGGACGAAAGGTGCATGAAAGAAAACGAGGCGAAAATTCCCGAAACCATGCGCTATGCGGAGGAAAAAATAGCGGAGGCGGGACTTTCGATGAAGCTTATCAGCTGCGAATATTCCATCGACGGCAAAAAGCTATCCTTTTTCTTTTCGTCGGATAAAAGAGTGGACTTTAGAGAACTCGTCAAGTCGCTTGCCGCGCATTTCCATTTGAGAATCGAGCTTCGTCAGGTGGGGATAAGGGACGAAACGCGCATACTCGGCGGTATCGCGCCGTGCGGAAGGACGTGCTGTTGTGCGGGAAGCCTCGTCGATTTCGGCAAGGTTACCATTAAAATGGCGAAAAATCAGGGGCTTCATCTCAACCCCGGGAAGATAAGCGGACTTTGCGGCAGGCTTATGTGCTGTCTCGAATATGAGAACGATTATTACGAGGTTGCCTGCAAAAAGGTGCCGAGAGTGGGTTCTACCGTCGGCACGCCGGACGGCAACGGCATAGTCGTTTCAAACGATATGCTTCGCATGATCACCAAGGTCAAGATTCCCAAAGAGGGCGGCGGCGAGGTATATAAGGATTTTAGTTCCGCGGACCTGAAATTCAAAAAGTCCTGCGGCGGATGCGTTCAGTGCGGCAACGAAAAGGGAGAAGACGATTCCGACGAAATACCCGAGAATATCGAGGAAATTTCCGATTAATCGTTTACAAAACGGAAAAAGTGTGTTACAATATAGTTAATAAACACGGAGGTGTACTATTATGGCATTTAAAATCAGCGATCAATGCATTTCTTGCGGTTCTTGTGCGGAGACTTGTCCCGTCGGCGCGATAAGCCAAGGCGATACTCAGTACAACATAGATCCCGAAGCTTGCATGAGCTGCGGGGCTTGCGCGGCTGGTTGCCCCGTCGAGGCCATTTCCGAAGAGTAAATCATTCTAAAAGAAATCTTTTAAGGCGCGAAAAATTCTTTTCGCGCCTTAATAAGTTTTTCTCGTCCGCCGCAGTGCGGAGAAAGTCGATGTGTGCGTTTAATATGTGGCGGCGTAAACGCCGATTTACGGAGGAACTATGCTCGTAATCGAGGATTTGGGGCTTTGCGGCATAAAAATTTATCAGGACGACGAACTGTACCGTTTCACCTCCGATTCGGTGCTGTTAAGCCGTTTTGCCGTGGCGAAAAAAGGGGACGTCGTCGCCGATTTTTGTTCGGGGAGCGGTATAGTCGGTTTTAATTTTTACGGACTGAACGCGGGGCTTATAAAAAACGTCACCCTTTTCGAAATGCAAAAACCGCTTTTCGATTTATCGGTAAAAAGCATAGAGGCAAACGGACTTGCGGATAAGTTTTCCGCGGTGAATTGCAAGGTACAGGACATAGATAAAGGGTATTACGGTAAATTCTCGCTCGTTCTTTGCAATCCGCCGTATATGGCAAAGGATTCCGGCGACGACGTGGGACGCGAGGAGATTGCGATTTGTAAGCGCGAAATGACGCTTTCCGTGGGGGAGCTGGTAAAGGCGATAGCCGCCGCCCTTAAATTCGGCGGTAGGACGTGCATCGTTCACCGCGCGGATAGGCTTGCGGACGTAATCTGTGCGCTCCGCGGCGCGAATTTAGAGCCGAAGAGACTTCAACTCGCGGAAGCCGCGGGCAAGGAGCCGTACCTTTTTATGGTTGAAGCGGTGAAAGGCGGCAAAAGCGGAATGAAAATAATGCGCAACGCGGAAAATTAGGAGGACTTCTTCGTTTCCGCGCGGGAACGGAGACTATAAGGAGAAAAATTTTTATGCTTTATCTCGTCGCAACGCCGATAGGCAACCTCAAGGACATTTCGTACAGGGCGATAGAAACGCTTAACGCCGTGGACGAAATCGCCTGCGAGGACACCCGCCGTACGGCGATTTTATTAAATCGTTACGGCATAAAGAAGCCGCTTGTAAGTTATCATAAGTTTAACGAGCGCGAGTCGGGAGAAAAGCTCGTGGAAAAACTCAAAGAAGGCAAAAACATTGCGCTCGTTTCGGACGCGGGCATGCCCGTCATCTCCGACCCCGGGGCGGTTCTCGTGAATATGCTCATCGAAAACGATATTCCGTATACCGTTATCCCAGGGGCGTGCGCGTTCGTTTCCGCGCTCGCGATTTCGGGACTTGACGGGACGAAAGTCGCGTTTTTGGGTTTTCTACCCGAAAAGAACAAAGAAAGGATAGAGCTTCTCGAAAAATATAAGAACGTAGACCTCACCCTCGCCTTTTATTCCGCTCCGCACGACGTGGAAAAGGATATAAAAACGCTTTACGAGGCGTTGGGGGACAGAAACGCCGTCGCCGTTAAGGAAATAACCAAAATACACGAACGCGTCGAGAGGTTCAAGCTCTCCGAAGGGCTATCGACGGAGCCGAAGGGCGAGTACGTCCTGCTCGTGGAAAAGGGCGAGACCGAGAACGCGCTCTCCGCCCTTTCCGAGGCGGAGCATATCAAATATTATATGGACAGGGGTTACGACAAGAAGGAAGCGATTAAAGAAGCCGCTAAAGACAGGGGGGTAAAAAAGAGCGAGCTGTATAAGTATTCTATAGACTTATAGTTTTTTCGGCAAAGCCGTGAAAAAGCCGTGCAAAACGGGGTGAAGGGAGCGAGGAACGCACCCTTCTTTTTTTGTTTGACAACGCAAAGCGAAAGTAGTATAATGAAGCGGATCGGAAAGGCGAAAGCGTTTCCGGTAAAAAGCCGTCCGACTTTTATATCGATGTAAACGGACGGTTTGTTTAGAGCGTACACGCGGAGGAATAAGTCTGTTTTGAAGAGAAAGATTTTTACTTCGGCAAGGGTGATAATTTTCGGGTTTCTTGCGGTTATACTCGCAGGCTCGCTTCTTTTGTGTCTGCCGATAGCTTCGCAAGGGCAGGATAAGCCCGTCAGATACATAGACGCGCTGTTTACTTCCGTTTCCGCCGTATGCGTTACGGGGCTTATCACGGTAAACACCGCCACGCAGTGGAGTTTTTTCGGACAATTCGTTATAATGCTGCTTATCCAAACGGGCGGGCTCGGCGTCGTTACCGTCGCTATGTCGCTCGTAAGAGCGACGGGCAAAAGAATCGGGCTATCCCAGCGCAGTATAATGCAGGAGACGCTCGGCGCACCCGAAATTCGCGGCATCGTCAGGTTTATGCACTTCGCGATTTTCGGCACGTTTTTGGTAGAAGCGATCGGCGCGTTGGTTATGTCGCCCGTATTCATAAAGGATTACGGCTTCTTACAAGGGCTTTGGATGGGCGTTTTTCATTCGGTTTCGGCGTTTTGCAACGCGGGATTCGATATTTTGGGCATAGAAACGCCATTCGTTTCGCTCACGGGTTACGCGGACAATGCGGTGATAAACGTCGCGATAATGCTCCTCATTATAATCGGCGGACTCGGGTTTCTTACTTGGGAGGATTTTACGAAACACGGCGTGCATGTAAAGAAATACCGCGTGCAGAGTAAGATTATTCTTATGACGACCGCTCTCCTGATAGTCGTACCCGCGGCGTATTTTTTCTTTTTTGAATTTCAGGGCGATCCGTTCGGACAAAGACTTCTTAAATCGCTGTTTCAGGCGGTTACGCCGAGGACGGCGGGCTTTAATACCGTTCCCGCTTCCGAAACGAGCGAGGCGGCGCATTCGATAGAGATAGTGCTTATGCTTATCGGCGGTTCCCCCGGGTCTACCGCGGGCGGACTTAAGACGACAACCTTTGCGATAATCGTGCTAGCGAGCATTTCGGTGTTCAGAAAAAGAGAGGACACCTGCGTGATGGGGCGCAGAATTTCGGACAAAACGGTGCGGCAGGCGTGCGCGGTGGCGTTTATGTATATCGCGTTGTTTTTCGCGGGCGGCACGGCGATATTTCTCGCGGAACGCGGGACTGTCTTTGCAGGCGGAAAAACGGGAGTAACGATGCTCGAGGCTCTATACGAATCCGCTTCCGCAATCGGGACGGTCGGACTTACGCTCGGTATTACGCCGTCGCTCGGCGTATTCTCCAAAATAGTATGTATGCTTTTAATGTTTATCGGGCGAGTGGGTGCGCTGACGATGATTTATGCGACGGTTTCCACCGCGAATAACGAATATAGATTACCCGAAGAAAAACTTTCCGTGGGTTAAGGAGATTATATGAAATCTGTTTTATTGATAGGATTAGGAAGATTTGGCAGACACGTCGCCGCAAAGCTCAACGAAATGGGGCACGAGGTTATGGCTGTCGATAAAAGGGAAGAAAGAGTGAACGGCGTTTTGCCGATCGTATCAAACGCCGTCATCGGCGACGCTACCAATATAGAGTTTTTAAAGACTTTAGGCGTAAAGAACTTCGACGTGTGCATCGTCGCCGTCGGCAGCGATTTTCAGGGCTCGCTGGAAACGACTTCGCTCCTCAAAGAAATGGGCGCAAAGCTCGTGGTTTCGAGGGCTTCCGCGGACAGACAGGCGAGTCTGCTTAAAAAAATCGGCGCGGACGAGATCGTTTATCCCGAAAAACAGCTTGCGAGCTGGACGGCGATTCGCTATACCTCCGACCATATTTTCGGCTATATCGAGCTCGATAAAGACTATTCGATATACGAGGTAGCCGTTCCCGAGGAATGGTTGGGAAAAACCGTCGGGGAGACGGATATGCGCAAAAAGTATTCGATAAACCTTCTGGGCATAAAAAAGGACGGCAAAATGAACCCCGTAATTTCGCCCGACACGGTGATAGAAGAGGGCGTGACGCTACTCGCTCTCGGGAAATACAAGGACTTGCAGAGATGCTTTAAGATATAGAAAGCTAAACGCCGAGGCTTTTTGCCTCGGCGTTGTTGATAATATCAAAAAGGTTGCGGGATTATCCCAAAGGGAGAACTCCGCAACCTTTTTTGCGAGTTGGAATATCGCTTTCGGGTTATGCCGTGAGACTATTTGCGTACGCGATAAACTCATCGTAACGGGTTATCGCGTTTTTATCCGTGCGCCCTATAAGCGTCTTTATTTCCTTGACGACAGGAGCTGCCTCTTCCGCCGTAAAGCTACCGCCGAGCAGCTCGTCTATCGCCGCGTTTGCCGCGTACGCCGCGCCGCTGCGGAATCCCGTGCCGATGTACTGCGTATAATAATACGGCGTATAGGTCGCCGCGTCGAGCGTGGGATCTTTCTCTTGTACGAAAGAGTAGACCTTAAGGTTTTTCGCTTTCGTATAGTAGGTGGTATAGATAGCCGTAGTTTTCGCGTACAGCTCGTTCATTTCGGATACGGAGAACTCGCAGTAATTCACGCTCATATTTTTCAGCGTTGCCATATAATCTTCAGCCGCGCTACGGACTATCGCCGCGTACGCCTCGGCGGTTTCTTCGATTGCGGCGAAGAACTTCTGCTCGTTTTTAATCGTACCCTTTTCAAACTTCACGTAATCTTGATAAATCGTGTTCAACGCGTTAAGTCTTGCGTAAATCTCCTCTAAACTCATCGAATATACGTCCGCGTCTTCTATCGCTTCGATTTTTGCTTCTATTTGCGGGGCGAGATCTGCCTCGAGCTCCGCTCTGCGCAACTTAAACGTCTTTATCTCTTCGGCGTACGTCCTGTCGATATACTCTTTTTGCGTTTCGCTGAAATTATCGTAAGTCGTCCTTTTTGAGAGGATTGTGGAGTCCTTTGCGTTTGTAACGTTTTTAACAAAGTCGTCGGCTTTTTTCTTATATTTATTATAGTCATTTGTGAGGTCTGAAAGCACATCCGTTCTCTTGCCTGTTGGTTTATAGTTATATACAAGCTGTTTCTGAACGTCCGTAAGCGCCTCGTAGTCCGCCTTTGCCGCTTCGAGCCGCGCTAAATATTCGTCCGTAAGTTCCACGTCGCCGAGGGCTTTTATTTCTTCTATGACCGCGTTTGCCGCCGCCGCATTCTTTGAAATAGTGTAGAGGTCGGTCGTGATTTCAAAGTCTTCTCCGCTTGCCGCGGTAAAGCTTGCGGAGAGCATTCTCGCGGTTGCGTATTCCTTATCGGGAATAAAGACCTCCTTTGCCTCGACATTGTATACGTCGGCATAGAGGGTAACCGCGCCGCTCGTCACGTCTATTTCAAGTCCCATTCCCGCGAGTGGTTTGTTTACTCCTAAAACATTGACGGTTTGGGATATAAGAAGATTGTTTGTCGTGAGATTGAATATTGCCGTCGGAACGTACGCCCAGAAGTTTTCCTGAATATAGGCAACCACCTCGTCCGCAAGGGCGATATTTATCACGCCGTCTTCCGCGTTTACGGTAAAGAGATTGGTGACGAGCGCGAGTATAATCGAGGGATCGGTATCTCTTATCGCCCCTAAAACCTCTAAAATCGCGCCGAAATTCGCCGCGCCGCAATCGAGCTCGCCGACAGGCGGAAGCTCGCCCTCCGTCGCGAGTATCGCGTTTTCGGCTTCCACGCCTCCCTTAAAGAGGAGGAAATAAGTCTTGCCGTCCTTTATTATATATTTTACGGTGTCCGCCGAACCGATAAGGCTGAACCAATCGGGGAGATCCAGTTTTTCCATTAGCGTAGCATAACTGATAAGAGTTTTCGTTGCGGTATCGCAAGTTATCGTAACTTCTGCGGAAAGAGCCTTTTGCGGATCTTTTTCGAGGGTGTCGTATATGACGTTCGCGGTAACGTCGGCGTGAAGCTTTTCGTTTATCGCTACGTTCGCGGTAAGCTCCGCAGTGGCTTTACTTCCGTATTCGCTCAAATCGCCAACGACGAGTTCTTCGTTCGCGACGACGAAATCCGCGCCCGCGTTAAAGTCCTGCGACGCTATATCGAGAGAAACGCCGGAGAGCGTTTCGTTCGGTATATAGAACGAGAGTTTTATGTCCGTCCCGTCTATAACGTCCGAAATCTTTTCAATAAGCTCGGGGTTAGACGCAAAATTCTCCGCAACGGCGGTTTTCAGTATATTTTTCGCGTAGCTCGTCGCGGTAAGCGTATAGTAGTTACGGTACTGTGAGGAGGAGACGTATTTTTCTATGCCTTCGCCGTTTCCGAAAAGAGCGGTTAAAAGAGCCGCAAACTCGCCGTCCTCGGGCGCGTTGAAGACGAGCTTATTGCCGAACGCCGAGAGGTAAATTTTGTTTTTATAATAGAGTACCGAAAGGTCGTCGTTTAAGAACAACGAGAGCTTTGCGGTAACACCGTCGCGGGGAAGAACGCTGCCGTTGATCATTCCGACAACGTCGGCGGCGAGCTGAACTTTGACGGGGACGCTCGCCTCGTTCACGTTTAACGTGCCGACGAGCGAAACGCCGTTTTCTATGTCGAGGTCGGTTTTGAGGAATGAGCGGACAAGCTTATTTCCGAGAAGCTTTATAGCCTGCGGAAGCATTTGAGCCGTCTCGCCGTCAAGAGCTATTTCGTTCGTAAAATCCCCGAACGTTTTCGTGAGGGTAAAGCGTTCCTCGGAGACGTTTAACGTCGCTTCGAGGTCTATAAGGTCGGTTTTGAAAGTAAAAGATACGGTGCCTATTCTGCTTCTCGGTATGTAAAACTTAAGAGACACGTCGAATTTTGCTTGCCCTTTTACGGAGCCGAGACCGCTTTCCGCAATCGAGGGATAGAGCGCGTCCTTCAGATAGTCGGGAAGGCACATTTCGTAAACGCCGCTTTCCGTCTCGCTTTCTTTTATCTTTATCATCTGCCACAAATCGCCGCCCCTTAGCGTCTGCACGAGCGAAGGGAGAACGCTTTGAAGATTTATCGCAAGCTTTTCGCCCTTAACGACGGCGTACGCTTTGCCGTCCTTTAGCCACGCCTTTATATCGTCGTTACCAAGGAGCGACAGCTCTCCGACAATCGCCTCCGAGGCGGAAACAGAGCTGTCTATAAGCTCGTTGACCTTTGCCGAGAAGGCGAGCTTTACGGGAAGCGAATCGCCGTTTAAGCTCACGTTGCCGATAAGCGAAACGCCGTTTTCTATATCGAGGTCGAGGAGGGCGGAGGCGATTTTTTCTTCCGCCTCGCTTCCCGCGGCGTTCTCGCTCGCTTCTACCTTCGAGGGGGTCGTGCCGAGCGCGGCGTTGAATTTTTCGGTGTCGGGAATACTGACCTCGCCGTTAAAGTCGCTGAACTTGATTTCGTTGGTTTCCACGCAGTCCATACTGCCGAGAACGGCTACCGAAATAGAGTACTTGCTTTCGTAAGAATAGGAAACCGGAGTTAAATCCTCTTTAATGACGAGCGTCGCTCTCGTGCTTTCCTTGAACGACGGATAGCCGCCGAGATCGCCGAACTCTTTCATCTGGCGTTTAAGAAGGGCGTTCGCGCCGTCCTTTTCGAGAACGAGCGCGTAGGTGTAAAGCCCGTCGTCGGAACCGACAAGACTCGCCGCGGCGAGCGTTTCCTGATTGAAAATATGCCCCGACAAAAGCTTTGCGGGGGTCACGCCGTAGACGCTTTTATAGTCCGCAAGCGTCGCGTTCTTTATCTCTCCGCCCGAAATGCGATAAGCAACGCCGTCGCCTTTATAAAACGCCTCGTGCTTGACTTTTACGAGCGAGGATTCGGATAAGGTATCCGAATAATATTCGTCTCCGTGCTTATAAGCTGTGGCTGTGGTGTTTTGAGTGTAGGTTATAAAACCCTTGCTCGCCACCGCCTTGCCGCTCGATTCCGTCTTATACGTAGAATAAGAGGAGAGCTTGCCGAGCGCGGCGAAAACCGCGTCCGTTTCGCTTAAGTCTTTAGCCGTCTTTTTCTTTACGACTAAAACGGTGTCCTCGCCGGTGACGGCGGGCGGCGTTTCCGTCTCGCCGCAGGCAGTGAAGAAAACGGAAAATGATAGTGCGGCTACAATAGACAGAAGTATGATTGATATACGTTTTTTCATTTTTTTGTCTCCCGTATGTTTTCGTTGTTTTTTCTTTTGCGGCTATATTTTATTACTCTTAAGTTTTTTTGGCAAACGAAAGAGGCGTTTTTTGCTCTCCGTTTCGTCCTCCGCCCTCTTTATTGTCGAGAGAGTCATTCTCTTAATCGGAGAATAGCGGTTTATTCGTTGACAAAAGGGGGATAACGAGGTATAATAACGGTATGGCAAACGAAATCGAGAAGAATATTGCGGAAAACATTAAAGAATTGAGGGCGTCTAAGGGAATGAAGCAGTCCGAGCTCGGCGAGCTTATTTCCTATTCGGACAAGACAATCTCTAAATGGGAGAACGGCTCTTCGGTGCCCGACGTGACGGCTTTAGTCGCCATTTCGGAGGCGTTTAACGTGAGCGTTTCGGATATGGTGAAAGAGGGCGCGGTAAAGGTCGCGGCAAAAAGGAACGTGGAGAAGGTAAAGGAGGCAAACGTCAACGACATAGCGTTGCTTCTTCTTACGGTGCTGTCCGTCTTTACCATCGCCGTCATATTGTACGTCGTGCTTATGATTATACGGGACGCGCACGTATGGCAGTTTTTCGTATGGGCGGCGCCCGTTTCGGCGTTTGCGATCTATAAGTATAACAAGGCGCACGCGGACGTTAAGTGGCTGAACGCGCTGTTGCTCTCTTTGGTGGTGTGGGGGACGATAACGGGGGTTTATCTGCAACTTATATCGCGGTGGAATTTGTGGCAGCTGTTTTTCGTGGGTGTGCCTCTCGAAGGTATGGTCGTGGTCTCTACGCTTTTAGGTAACGGAAAGAGGAGAAAAAAAGCCTTCGAGATTTTTAAGAGTCACGAAAAGCGCGAGGACGAGACAAACGAGTAAAAAGGACGAAAAAGGACGAAAAAAGAAAAAAAGACCGCCGCCCCGACAAAGACGGGAAAACGGCGGTCTCTTTTTACCTCGTTTAGTTTAAGGAATCCTTGTAAGCTTTGCCGAATTTGAATACGGGAAGCTTGGTTGCGGCGATTTTGATTTTCTCGCCCGTTCTCGGGTTGATGCCCTCTCTCGCGGCTTTAGCCTTTACCTCGAAAGAACCGAAGCCGGAAATCTGAATTTTTTCCCCGTTTTTCAAACCTTCGGTAACCGCGGCGATAAATCCGTCCAAAGCGGTGGCTGCGTCTTTAAGCGTGATGCCTGCGTTGTTGGCGATTGCTCTGACAAGTTCGTTTTTGTTCATATATTAAAACCTCCATAGTTCTTGTCTTCTATTATACCATAAAATAAGGTTTTGACAAGGGATTTTTAAAAATTTAACGGAAAACGGGAGAAAATTATGCGATTTTTCGTTTACGGGGGCGAAAAACGGCTTTTTTGGGGCTATCGCTTGACTTTTTCCGCCCAAAAAGTATACACTAAATAAGGAATTATGGGCAAAGTTATTATGGAAAGAAAAAACGTTTCTCAAAAGCTTAACGAAATTTATACGCAATACTGCGAAAAGAATCCGCGGCTTTTTCCGCTCGCGAGGTTTTATCAGGGCGAAACGAAGCGAAAGCTATACGAAATCGCCTGTTCGCTCGCACCGCACGGGAAAGCGGTCGCGCTTTTTTCGGCAAATTGCGATAAAGCTCTCGTCAACGAAATAACGGACGGGCTGCGCGGAGCGTGCGCGAAAATCTTGAGCGTTAAAATTGCGGAGAAGTCGGACGTCGTCTCCGCCGCTGCGCAAGCGGTCGCCGCGGCGGAGGACGCGAGGATTATCGTCGTCGCCGAGTATTCGCTTCTTCCGCTCGCGCGGTACGTCGCCAAAATCGCGGGGCATCCCTTGGTATACGTCATGCGCACGGGGGAGGCGGACGGAATTTTGGCGCCGAGACTTTTTCTTAAAAACGGCAATCGCGCCGACTGCTTTTTTTCCGACGTGCGCACTCGCGTCATTATAGACGCGGATAAAATCTGCGCGGGCAGAGACGGAGCGTTTGCGGAAAAAAAGGTCGCCGCTTCGATTTTTGCAAGGATAGCCGCAAAAATTCCCGCGCTTACCGATTACAAGGCGCGAATTCTCGCGACGGGCGAAAAGCCGAACGCAGAGGCTTTCGGATTGCTGCGGACAGCGGTCAAGGACGGGTATAAGGCGTTTACCAAAAAAGACGGCGAAATTTTGCCCTCGCTTATATACGACTCCTTCCTCGCCGAGATAGCGGACTTAATATCGGGCGGCGATTTATATTCGTTTTCCGCGATAAGATTTGCGGAATTTTTGCTTGCGGGCGAAAAACGTCTGTCCGCCGCTCAAGTCTTGGAGTTGTACGCGAGAATCAGCGGAATATACGCGTTATATACTTCGCCGCTTGCCGACGGGCTTTTGGAAACTCCCGACTACCGCGAGAGGGCGCACGAGCTTGCCGAGCTTACGGGTACGGACGAGGGCGTCTTCCTTAAAGGGCTATTGAAACAGGCTGAAATTTTGAATGCTTTTCGCGAAAACGCCGATAATATAACCGACAAGTTTTTCGACGAGCTTTCAAAGCAAAACGCCTCCGCCGTTTCGGTGCGTTCGACATTTACGGCTTACGGTGCGGAGGGCGGGAATGAAACGCAAAACTTCGGAGAAAGACTTAAAAAAGCGATAAAGCTTGCGGGAGATTCGCCTTTTATGATAAACGCGATGAGCTTCGCGCGGGAAAAAGGAGTGACGGAGTTTATATGAACGAGAACGCTTTGAGCGGCGTGAAGGCGGCTATATTCGACCTTGACGGGACGGTGTATATCGGCGGCGAGCTTATCGGGGACGCGGCGAATACCCTTAAATATCTGAAAAGAAAGGGGATAAAAGTCGGGTTTCTGACCAACAATTCTTCCCGTACGGACGAGGAGTACGAAAATATGCTCGCAAAGCTCGGCGTATACGAGACGGGTGATTTTCTCTGTTCTTCGCTGTCCGCAACGGTGGAATACCTGAACAAAACGAGACGAAACGCGAAGATTTACGCGCTCGCGACGAACAAGGTGGACGCATATCTGCGAAAGACGGGGCTCGACTTTATTTCCGAAAACCGCTCGGACGAAGCGGATACCGTCCTTCTCGCATTCGACAAGGAGATTAACTATAAAAAGCTCGAACGCGCGAACAGACTTTTAGTCGGCGGCGCGGCGTATATCGCCACCCACCCCGACAATGTTTGTCCCGAAAAGGACGGCGCGGTGCCGGACGTCGGCTCTTTTATAGAGCTTTTCTACGCGACGAGCGGCAGACGTCCCGACGTAATTATCGGTAAACCATATCCCGTTATGGCGCAAATTCTCGCGCGGCGGCTCGGGTTAAAACCGGAAGAAATGCTGATGGTAGGGGACAGGCTTTATACGGACATAGCGTTCGGGCTGAATTCGGGACTTAAAACCGCGCTCGTCTTTTCGGGCGAAACGACCGAGGAGCTTTACGCTAAAAGCGACGTAAGAGCTACTATCGCCATAAAAGACGTAAACGAACTGCCCGAATTTTTATAACGAGATATATAGTATATACGAGTATATAAACGAAAAAAAGCGGCAATACTTTCCGTAATAAAAACGGAGAGTATTTTTTTATGCGGAAATTTTCGTCTGCTTTGAAGAAAATCGCGGCGGGTTTATCGGTGTGTATTCTCGCGGCGGCGGCTTTTATATCGCTCGCATGCCCCGTCTTTTGCGGTTATAGCGGGCGGCGCGAGGTCTATTTTAAGGACGGCTCTTTTTCGGAAGGGATTCGGGCGGAACAAGAGCTCGGATTTTACGACCTTATTCGCGGGCGGCAAGGCGAGGCGATTACGACAGACGGCGAGACGGCGGAAAAAATAGTGAAAGACTTGTCCGCAAGACTTGTTTTTCGGGAGAGCTTTTCGGGCGGAGAAAACGCCTATTATTATACGGAAAAGCTCCGTTATATAAGGGAGATAAACGGTAAAAGGGTAAATATTCAGGTATGCGTCACGGATGGCGCGGTAAAAGTCGGCACGCCGATGATTTACGGCGGTTTTTAACGGGCGAAGATTTTTTGAAAAATTCGTCGCAAGGCGGTATAAAAAAGAAAAAACGGTCAATAATCGCCCTAACGAAATTCAGGGAGGAACTCGTAAATGAAAAAAACAGAAACGAAACGAATGGGATTTTTAAGGAGAAACGCCGCATATATAGTGCTTGCTTTTTGCGTGCTTGCGGTGGGACTTTCCTTGACGCTTATTCTCACCCACGGCGGCGGTGCCGTAGACGACGTCGCGCAGGAAACGCCCGTCACGCCGGATAGCGACGAATTAACGCCCGACGGAACGGACGACGTCACGATTCCGGTGACGCCCGAAGAGCCGGACGAACCCGTCGCCAAAACGATCGAATTCGCGATGCCCGTCTCCTCGGCAAGCGAGATTTCGGAGTACACCGAAACGCTTGCGTATTCCGAAACGCTCGGAAGATTTGCCGCGCACAAGGCGGTGGACTTCTTCTGCGAAGAGGGGACGACGGTAGTCGCGGCGGAAAGCGGAACGGTCGAGAGCGTGACGAAAGACCTTCTTAAAGGGGTAACCGTCGTTATAGACCACGGAGAGGGGCTTAGAACCGTCTATAATTCGCTCGCCGAGGACCCCGTCGTGACGAAGGGACAGAGAGTTAAAAAGGGGGACGAGATAGGCAAGGCTTCCGTTTCCAACAAACAGGAATATAAAGGCGGCGCGCACCTTCACTTCGAGGTGACGGAAAGCGGCGTAAGCGTAAATCCCGCAAAATATCTTTCTTTCGGCGAGAAATAAAAACGCGAATAAAAACGGAATAAAAAGCGAATAACCCCGAATAAAATGGTAAAGGACTTGTCTGATAAAAACCGTTTTAAGAGGGGTTTATTTTTATGAAAAAGCCTTTATCCGTTGCGCTTGTCGCGATAATCTGTCTTGCGGTAACGCCCTTTTTCTCGGGTTGCGTTCGCACGGCGAAAAATATTTCGAGCTACGAAATAGAATGTGAGTTTTCGGACGGCGCGCTTTCAGGCAGCGAGAGATTCACCTTTTATAATTCGACCGACAACGCGGTAGAAGAGCTTAAATTCAACATTTACGGCAACGCCTTTCGCGAGGGAGCAAAGCTTTCGCCGATAAACGCGCAGTTTTCTTCCCGCGCCTACTATGCGGGTAAAAGTTACGGCGATATGAAGATAACGGCGGTAAGCTCCGCAGGAGAAGCCCTCGAATACGCTGTTTGCGGCAAGGACGAGAACGTCCTTTCGGTAAAACTAAAGGACCCCGTTTATCCCGAAGAGCGGTTGGCGGTGGAAATCGCCTTTACCCTAAAGCTCGCAAACGTCGTCGCGCGGACGGGCATAAACGCAAAAACCGTGAATCTTGCGAATTTCTATCCCGTGCTTTGCGGAACAGACGAAAACGGGTTTTTCGAGTGCGAATATTATTCGATAGGCGATCCGTTTTTCGCGGAGGCGGCGGACTATACGGTAAGCCTTACCGCAGACGAAAAATATACCGTTGCGGCGAGCGGAAAAATTACCTCCGCGACGGCGGCGGGCGGCAAGAGAACGGCTACCTACGAAATAGAAAACGCGCGCTCCTTTGCCTTCGTCTTGTCAGAAGACTTCGACAGCGTTTTGATAAAGAGCGGAGAAACCGAAATAAACTATTACTATTATAAAGACGAATCGCCCGAGGAAACGCTGAAAATCGCAGCCGAGGCGATAGAGCTTTTCGGCGAAAAGTTCGGAGAATATCCGTACCCCGTATATTCTGTCGTGCAGACGGAATTTTTACAGGGCGGAATGGAGTTCTCCGCGCTTACCTTTATAAGCGACGCGCTCGAGGAAAAGGCGTATAAGGAGGTAGTCGTCCACGAAACGGCGCATCAATGGTGGCAGACCGTCGTCGGGAACAACGAGGTTAGGTACGGATTTTTGGACGAGGGGCTGACCGAATATTCTGTCGTGATATTCTACGAAAACTATCCCGAATACGGGTATACGCGCGAAAACCTTGTAAAAATTTCCGAGACTGCCTATAAGACTTTCTGCTCGGTGTACGACAAGCTTTTCGGGGGCGCGGACACCGCGATGACTCGTTCTCTCGGCGAATTTTCGAGCGAATACGAGTACGTCAACGTCGCCTACGTCAAGCCCGTTATTATGTACGACCTTTTGAGAAACGCCGTCGGCGACGAAAAATTTTTTAAAGCGCTTCGCAACTATTACGAGGATTATAAATTTCTCGTCGCCGAGCCGTACGATATAGCGGGCGAATTTGAAAGGGTTTATTCAGGCTCGGACGGTATTTTTAAAAGCTTTTACGAGGGAAAGGAGATTATTTGACCTCGCTTGCCCGCTAAATTTCGGGGCGGCGGATAATTTTCGGACGAAATTTAAAGTATTTTAACGCGGAAATAAATATTATCCGTTGACAAATCTATCTATAAATGGTAAACTAATTAAGTATATACGGCAATATACTTTATTAAGGAGCCAAGATGAAAGGATTTTTAAAGACGATACTTATCGCCGCGCTCGTTGCGGTAACCGCGCTTTGCGCAGTAGCTTGCACCGCGGGCGGCGGCAAGGAGTCGAGCAAAGGACTTCTCGTAAAGAAATTCGCGGGAGACGATAATTACACCGTTTACGGCTACGTAAACGACGGCAGCGACACGCTCGACATAGGCGCGTACGCCAAAGAAAAAGGCATCGTCATAGAGAGAATAAAAGACGGCGCGTTTAAGGACAACGACAATCTTAAGACGGTTATCGTTCCCGACACCGTCACCGAAATAGAAGCGGGCGCGTTCAAAAATATGCGCGTTTTAGAGAGCATTACTCTTCCGTTCGTCGGCGTTCGCGGCAACGGAGACGCTTATATAGGGCAGACTAAAAAGGGCGAGGATAAGGCTGTGGACGTAAGCAGGACGTTCGTAGCCGTTTTCGGGACGGATGAGTACGACGACGGCGCGTCGGTCACCGCAAACTACGGCAATTCGACCGCGACCTATTATATTCCCTCGACCTTGGCGAGCGTGACCATAGCCCCCAAAAAGGACGCGGGCATAAATATCCCCATGTATGCGTTTAACGGCGTTTCGGGCGTCAGCACCGTCACGATAGGCGAAGGGGTGGCGGCGATAGGCGAATACGCTTTCGCTTCTTGCGGAATAGAAAAAGTAACCCTCGCTTCGAGCGTGAAAACGATATATGCATACGCCTTTAACGGAGCTTCCAAAATAAAGGACGGCGGAATTTCCTTCGAGGGGCTTTCGCTTGAAAAAATCGGCGAACACGCGTTTGAAAAAACCGCGCTCACGAAGCTCAACGTTACGGCGAAAGAAATCGGCGAATTCGCGTTTATCGGTTCTTCTCTCGAAGAAGTAGTGCTTGACGGCGTTAAGAAAATCGGCGCGTGTGCTTTCGCCAAATGCGAAGATCTGAAAACGATTAAAATCAAGGCGGCGGCGACCGACGTAAAATGCGGCGAGAAAGCGTTCGGCGACGTAACTCCCGTCTGGAACGCTTAATTAAAAAAATGAAACTAAAAAGGCGGTGAAGAAATTTACCGCCTTTAATGATACGCAAAAAACAGAGGAAAAAAGAGATGATAGTCGATTTACATTCGCATACGAATTTTTCCAAAGACGCGGCGGACGACCCCGAAGAACTGATAAAAAAGATGATTGAAAGCGGCGTGCAGGTTTTCGGGATAACCGACCATAATCATTGGATAAAGGGGATAGAAAAAGAGCAGAACGCGGCTATAAGAAAACTCGCCGAAAAATATAAGGATAAAATCAAAATCTATTGCGGAATAGAGCTTTCCACAAGACCGTCGTGGGAACTTTGCGATTTTTCCGTTCCGAAAGCTTACGACTACGCGCTTATAGAAAACGTTGACGAGGCGGAGAGCGTGACGGGCGGAGACCTTTTCGGGTATGCAAAAAAGGTGGGTATTCCATGCGGAGTAGCGCATACCGACTTGTTTGCTTTCGCGCAAAAGATCGGCATTCCCGCCGAAGAATATTTTAGAAAAATGGCGGAGAAAGGGATATTTTGGGAGATGAACGTGAATTACGATTCCACTCACGGCTATCACGAACACGAGTACGTCAAGAGGTTTTTCTCAAGCCCCGAGGAGCAGGATATTATAAGGAATTCGGGCGTATATTTAAGCGTCGGCTTCGACGGTCACAGAATGATAGATTACGACGTGAACCGCGTGAAAACCGCTTGCGAAAAGATAGAAACTCTCGGGTTAAAACTCAAGACCGAATTTTAGAATATTTTTTTATGAATACGTAAATAATGAAAAACCGCCCCGCGCGAATCTTCGCGCGGGGCGGCGGTAATTTTAAACCGTTTAACAGCCTTATTTATTTAATAGCTCTATCGAATAATCGAGACGGCGAAGCGTTTCTTCTTTTCCTAAAAGCTCCGCTATTTCCATAACGCCGCCCGCAGTGGATTCCTTCCCCGAAATAGCGACTCTCACGCACCAGAAAACCTGCCCGTTTTTAACGCCGAGCGTCTGCACGAGGTGCATCATCGCGTCGTGTATAGAGTCAAAGGTAAATTCCTTTAGCTCCGCTATAGCATTTCTCGCGAGCGGAAGGACGGTTTTGGCTATTTCCGCGTCCGTCTTCATCTTTTTGTGGGTATAAAGGGCAATATCGTATTCGCCGAACTCCTCTAAAAAATTTATCTTTTCGGGAATTTCGCCGAACGTTTCAATACGCGTTTTCAAAAGGTTTGCCACTTTCAGAAGGTCGTATTTTCCGTAAACCTTGCTTTCTTTAAGGAATTTATCCGCGCGGCGGACGAATTCCTCGTCGCTCATTTCCTTTATGTATTCGCCGGATAGCCAGCGCATCTTCACTTCGTCGAAAATGGCGGGCGACTTGCCGAGCCCTTCGAGAGAGAAGTTTTCCACAAGCTCTTTAAGGCTCATTTTCTCCTCGTTGCCTTTGGGACTCCAGCCGAGGAGGGCGATATAGTTTACGATTGCTTCTTTAACGAAACCCTTGTTTACGAAATCCTCGTAGCTCGCGTCGCCGTTGCGCTTGCTGAGCTTGTGCTGCGCGTCCTTCATAATGGGCGGCAGGTGAATGTACACGGGGCGTTCCCAGCCGAACGCGTCGTACATAAGATTGTATTTCGGGGTGGAAGAAAGGTACTCCGTACCCCTTATAACGTGGGTTATTCCCATCAGGTGGTCGTCTATGACGTTCGCAAAGTTATAGGTGGGCATACCGTCGCTCTTTAAGAGTATTCCGTCCTCTATGTCTTTGTAATCGACGGAAATGTCGCCGTAAACGAGGTCGTGATAGCTGCCCGTGCCCTCAAGCGGAACGTTCTGACGGATAACGTAAGAATCGCCGCGCGCGATACGCTCTTTTATCTCTTCTTTCGAAAGTTTTAAGCAGTGCTTGTCGTAGCGCACGTTGCCCTCTTCGTCTTTAAGGCTTGCGATGCGCTCTTGGGTGCAGAAACAATAGTACGCGCCGCCGAGCTCTACGAGTTTTTCGGCGTATTCCTTATAAATACTTTTTCTCTCGCTCTGAACGTACGGTCCGTAATTTCCGCCTACGTCCGGTCCTTCGTCGTACATAATCCCCGAATCGCGCAGGGTGTCGTATATAATCTGCACCGAACCGTCAACGTATCTCGCGGTGTCGGTGTCCTCTATACGGAGAACGAAATCTCCGCCGTTCTTTTTGGCAAACAAATACCCGTAAAGCGCAGTGCGAAGTCCGCCTATATGTAGATACCCCGTGGGACTCGGCGCAAAACGCGTCCTTACTTTATCCATAAATTATACTCCTTGCCGCATAGAGCAAAAACCATTGCTCGACGCCGCTGTTAAATCTCTGTCGTTTTCTTCTGCTACGAGATATTTTATCATAATTTTATAAAAAAACAAAACGAAAACGTAATTTATACGCGATTATCGCGAAAAATATTGTAAAATTTATTTTTTGCGGTTTGCATATTGCGTTAAAATCGTATATAATAATAACGTACCAATAAAACGGCGGTGAAATTCGGCTATGCAAAACTACCAAAGCTTCGTCGAAAACTTAAGTAGGCTTATCGCTTTTAAAAGCACGGAGGGAACGGCGGAACAAGGCGCACCCTTCGGCAGAGAAGTAAAGGCGGCGCTTCGGTTTTTTTTGTCGCTTGCGGAAGAGTTCGGATTCGAGACTGTTAATTATGACGACTATGCGGGCGAAATCGCGTTCGGCGAAAAGGGTTTGCCCGAAATAGGTCTGATAGGGCATTTAGACGTCGTTCCCGCGGGCGGCAACTGGGATACCGATCCTTTCGCTCTTACCTTAAAAGACGGCGTTTATTACGGGCGCGGCGTTCAGGACGATAAAGGACCTATGCTGCAGTGTCTGTATGCGCTTAAAGAGGTCAAAGATTCGGGTGTGAAGCCCGCCGTTCGTTTCCGCTTTTTCGTCGGCTGTAACGAAGAGACGGGTTGGGGCGACGTAAAATACCTTGAAAAGCATACCGAAATTCCCGAATACGGCTTTTCGCCGGACGGCAATTTCCCCGTTTCTTACGCGGAAAAAGGGGTGGAAGTCTTTAAATTCGAGCTTCCGCCGTTAAAGAATTTTAAGGACTTAAAAGGCGGCACGGCGGTCAACGCGGTTTGCGCTTATGCGAGCGTTATGGCGAAAGAAAAAGGCATAAACGACGCGCTTATAGAAAAATACGGCTTAAAACGCACGGGGGAGCTTATAGAGAGCTTCGGAATATCGGCGCACGGTTCTTCGCCCGAGCTCGGCAAGAACGCCTTTTTACCGCTTTTTAAGTATATGGCGGAAACGGGAGAAAAGCTCGGCGAAATTATAGACTGTCTGTTCCTCGATAAATACGGCATGGGGAGACTTTTTAACGAGCAGGGGCGCGTTACTTTTTCGCCCGACCTTATAGATGAAAAGGACGGCGAAACCGTTCTCGTCTGCGATTGCAGAGTACCCGCGCCGCTTACGCTTGAAGACGTGACGGCGATAACCGATAAATTCGGAATAAAATATTCCGTTTCCGAAAAGCACCCGCCGCTCGCTGTCGAAAAACACGGCAAATTCGTGGAAACGCTTCTTTCGGCGTATAAAAAGGTGACGGGCGAAAACGCCGAGGCGCGCAGTATGGGCGGCAGCACCTTTGCGAGAGTGTTTAAAAAAGGTTGCGCGTTCGGTTGCGAATTCGAGGGCGTGGACGCGCATATTCACGACGCAAACGAAAGAATTTCCGAAGAACTGCTCGTTAAAAGCTACGAAATTTATAAAACCGCGCTTTTTGACCTTGCAAAAGGGATATAATAGATTTGGATAAAGGCGGCGCGAAAGCGGATAGATAACCGCGCCGAAAGGTGAACGCAAATGAAATTCGATACCGAACTCGTGGGCAAAATAGGCTCGATGGCTTTGATAGACAAAACGAACAATATTCTCGACTACACGCTTATCGCAAGACTTTCTTCAGAGCTTCGCCCGGGGTATATCTGGGTTACGAGCGGCGCGGTGGAAACGGGCAGGCTCGATTATATTAAAAGGAACGGCAGAGAGCTTAAAGGCGACGCGGAGGAGGTTAAGACCGATTATTCGGCGCAGGGACAGGCGATACTTATGTCAACGTACAGGCAGTTTATCGATCCCAAATATTCCGTTCGTCAGGTGCTTATAGAGCATCAGCACTTTAACGACGCCGAAAAGCGCGAGCATTTGAGAAAGCTTTTGCTCCGCGCCAAAGAGCAGAACGCCATTCCGATAATAAACTATAACGACGCGGTCAGCACCGAGGAAAACAGGCGGTGGGAGATTTTGTCGTTAAAGAAGAAAAACCGCAAGGTGGTGGAGTGCGTGGATAACGATGAAACCGCCGCGCAGATAGCCTGTCTCGTAAAAGCCGAAACGCTGCTTATTTTGACGAGCGCGGAAGGTATTTATCGGGACAGTAAGGATTCGTCTACGCTTATTCCGTTCATCGGCGGAAAGGACGTGTACGAGGTTTTGGAAAACGTGAACGAGTGCGAGAGTTATTGCAGCGGCGCGTCCCGCGCGGGCGCGAACGGCGCGAAAGCAAAGCTCGAATACGTCAAGGACGCGGTGAAGATGGGGACGAAAGTCGTTATCGCCTCCGCAAGATACAAAATCGCGGATATACTGAGCGGCAAAGCCCCCTCTACGATGATAGGCGTGAGATAGCGAAAAAAATCGTAATTTCCGCGTATAAGATAATTTCTTCTGCCCATAATACTACCAAGGGGGAAGTTATGAGAGATAAAAAGAAAACCGCGAGAAATTGCGGTAAAAACAAGAGCGTCAAAGATTGCAAATAATGCGTAGAAGAAGATTAAAAAAAGCCGCGTTGTCGCGGCAGAAAAGTCAATTCGATACGCAGGGTTCTTATACGGGCGTAGATTATTTCGATAAATACGAAAAACCCGTTCAGGACGCGGACGACTTGTAAAAAGTTTATTTTAATAAGCTTAAACCTTGAAAAAGAAAAAGTGCGATAATGCGGATTATGCTTTACGTTAAAGAAGGTATTCTTTAAGAAAACCGTTGGTAAAAAGCAGAAAATCGTTGAATTCGGACTTTTTCTTTTTTTATTCAGAGGATTTGCCGAAAAAGTAGTTCGATATTTTTCTTTGCGACTATGCTTGACAAAACGCTTTTGAAATGTTAACATATCTATGCTTTTAAGTCGGTCGTACGGTCGCGGGGGCGGAGAGAAACCGCCCGTGAGGAAAGTCCGAACTTTTTAGAAACAGGGTGCCGGAGAAATCCCGGTGAAGGCGACTTTAAGGAAAGTGCAACAGAAAATTACCGCCGCGCAAGCGGTAAGGTTGAAAAGGCGCGGTAAGAGCGCACCGCTTCTGCGGCAACGCAGAGGGCAATGTAAACCCCACCCGAAGCAAGATTGACAAACCGTTCCAGACGGGAGTTTCACCGGAACGGTTTAACAAAATATCGCTCGAAAGCGGCGGAGACGTCGCTTGTAGATAAATGACCGTACCGGACAGAATTCGGCTTACAGACCGACTTAAAACTTGCCATCAAAAAGCCCTGCTGCAAAATTTGCAGCAGGGCTTACGTTTATAGAACTGTTTTCTCGGGCGTCGAAAATTTATTTCCCCGATTTTAAGTAAACCATCAAAACTGTTATATCGGCGGGGGAAACGCCCGAAATTCTGCTTGCCTGTCCGAGACTCTTCGGGCGGATTTTATCGAGTTTTTGTCTCGCTTCGAGTCTTAGCCCCTGAATTTGCAGGTAGTCTATATCCTCGGGGAGGAGCTTTTCCTCGTATTTTATAGCCTTATCTATCTGTTCCTGCTCTTTTTCTATATATCCCGCGTATTTCGCGTCTATCTCCGCCGTGTCCATAATATCGCGGCTTATTCCCTCGTACCCGCCGAGCTTTTCCGCAATCGTTTGAAGGGCAACGCCCCTTCTCACGAGGTCCGCCGCGCTCAACGCGACGTTCGCTTTCGTTCCGCCGACGCTTACCAAAAATTCCTCGGTTTCGCTCGGTTTAAGCGGTTTGTTCATTTCGGCGGTCGCGCGAGCGTATTCTTCTTTGCGTTTAAGGAACACCGCGTAGCGATCGTCTTTCACAAGCCCCGCGGCGCGTCCCTTTTCGGTAAGCCGCATATCGGGGTCGTCCTGCCGCAAAACTATCCTGTGTTCGGCGCGGCTCGTCATCATTCTGTAAGGTTCGTTAGTGCCTTTCGTCACGAGGTCGTCTATAAGAACGCCTGTATATCCCTCGTCGCGGCGGATACATAGGGGTTCTTTGCCGCGAAGATACAAAGAAGCGTTAAGCCCCGCGATAAGCCCCTGCGCGGCGGCTTCCTCGTAACCGCTTGTGCCGTTAATCTGCCCCGCGGTATATAAGCCTTCTATCTTTTTATATCCCAAAGTGGGGTATAAATCGAGCGAATCTATGCAGTCGTATTCGATGGCGTAGGCGTAGCGCATAATTTCGCAATGCTCCAAGCCGATAATCGTATGATACATCTCTTTCTGCACGTCGTGCGGAAGCGAGGTGGAAAGCCCCTGAACGTAAATTTCGTCTGTGTCCGCGCCCTCGGGTTCCAAAAACAGCTGATGCCGTTCTTTGTCCGCAAATCTCACGACCTTATCTTCTATCGAAGGACAGTACCTCGGTCCCGTGCCCTTTATCATTCCCGAATAGAGGGGGGAACGGTGCAGGTTCGCGCGGATTATTTCGTGCGTTTTCGGGGTGGTGTACGTGAGATAGCAGGGCGTTTGTTCGACGGGGAGTCTTTCCGTCATATAGGAAAAGGGGTAAATATCCTTTTCGCCGTTCTGAATTTCGAGCCGCGAAAAATCTATCGTCTTTCTGTCCACGCGCGCGGGCGTACCCGTCTTAAATCTTCTCACCGAAAAGCCGAGGTCTATAAGGTTTGCGGTAAGTTCGTTCGCGGGCTGAAATCCGTTAGGTCCCGAGGAGCGTTGCCATTCGCCCGCGATGACGCTGCCGTTGAGATAAACGCCCGTCGCAAGGACTACCGCGTCGCAGTACAGAACTCCGCCGAACGCCGTTTTCACGCCCTTGACCTTGCCGTTTTCCACGAGAATTTCCACCGCTTCGCCCTGTAATATGCGGAGGTTTTCCGTACTTTCGAGCGTCTTTTTCATATTGCGGTGATAAAGATTTTTATCCGCCTGACCGCGCAGCGATCTGACCGCCGCGCCCTTACCGCGGTTGAGCATTCGGATTTGAAGGAGCGACTTATCGGCGTTTATGCCCATTTCGCCGCCGAGCGCGTCTATTTCGCGCACTATCTGACCTTTCGCCGTGCCGCCGACGGACGGATTGCACGCCATAAAGGCTATGCTGTCTAAATTAAGAGTGAGCATAGCCGTTTTAATTCCCGTTCTTGCGAGCGCGAGCGCGGCTTCGCTGCCGGCGTGTCCCGCGCCGACGACTACCGCGCCGTATCGTCCTTCGCTAAATTCCGTCATAACCTTTCTTCGTCTTTATTCTTTTAAGAGCATCTTTCTGATGTCGTTTATTTCCGTCTTTAGTTTGTCGTCCGTTTTGATGAGTTCGGTGATTTTGTCGCGTGCGTAAATTATCGTCGCGTGGTCCCTGCCGCCCATTTTTTCGCCTATCGTCACAAGCGGGAGGTTCATCATATCGGTGATAAGGTATATGCAAATCTGTCTCGGCTCTACGAATTCCTTGTTTTTCTTTTTGCCGAGTATATCCGCGCGCGAAACCTTATAGAAGTTGCAGACGCAGTTTATAATATCGTCCATCTGAAGCTCTTCCTGCCGTTCGCCCGCGGATTCTTTGAGAGCCTCGTTTACGAGGTCTATCGTGATGGGGCGTTCGTGAAGCTTGCTCGCGAAAATCACCTTGGTGAGTTTTCCGATAAGCGAGCGAATGTCGCAGTCGTTCATTTCCGCGATATATGAGAGAACCTTGATGTCGATGACGCATTTCTGCTCTTCCGACTTGCGGCGAAGTATAGCAATGCGCGTTTCGAGATCGGGTGCCTGAACGTCCGCAAGAAGTCCGCCCTCGAAACGGGTGCGGAGTCTGTCTTCTAAAATCTCTATTTCTTTGGGCGGACGGTCGGAGGTCAGGACGACTTGCTTGTTTTGCATGACGAGCTCGTTGAAGGTGTGGAAAAACTCCGTCTGTATTCCCTGCTTTTTGGCGAGGAACTGCACGTCGTCGATGAGCAGAACGTCTACGTTTCTGTATTTTTTTCTGAAGTCCGCAGGGGAGCCTTTGCCCCTGCCGATGCTGTCTATAAGCTGATTGGTGAACTGCTCGCAGGTGGCGTATAAAACGTTGAGCGACGGGCGGTGGATTTTCAGGTAGTTGGCTACCGCCATAAGAACGTGCGTCTTGCCGAGACCCGTACCGCCGTAGATAAACAAGGGGTTATACGCTTCCCCGGGGTTTTCCGCAACCGCTTTGGCGGCGGCGTAAATAAGCTCGTTGGACGAGCCGACGACGAAGGATTCGAAGGTGAATTTCGGATTCACGGGCGCGCCCTGATTTTCGGGCGGAGTAATTTCTTCCTCGTTCGCGGCGTAACGCTCGACGTATTCGTCGTGGTCTTTTGCGACGACGACTTCTATATCCGCCACGTCGCGGTTTACCTTTTTGAGCGCGTCGCGTATTTTATCGCCGAGCTTAACGGACGCAGTGTCCACGATAAGCCGACTTTCGTTGCATAAAATGAGAACGGAGCCCTTGACGTCCACGGGTTTTAACTGCGTGACGTAGGTATCGAAGGAGATGGAGCTTACCGTTTTTTCCAGCTCCATAAGCGCGGATTTCCATAAAATTTCATAACTTTCCATTCGTACCTCTCCTTTTTCTTTCGTTTCGTTTGCATTTAGGTAAAAAACATTATATAATATTTTTAAAATAAAATAAAGCTAATTCTTGCTTTTTTAAAAAGTTTTTTATTTCGCGTATGAAGATACAAAGGCTCACCTTAAAAAATTTCCGCAACTACGAAAACGAAATTTTCGAGTTTCGCGACGGAATAAATATTTTGACGGGTAAAAACGCCCAAGGCAAAACCAACGCCGCGGAGGCGATGTTTTTTTTGTGTACGGGCTACTCTCCGCGTGCGAATAAAGATAAAATTCTGATAAAAACGGGCGAGGAACGGGCGGAAATTTCGGGCGAGGCTTCTTCTATATACGGCGGAGTGTCCGTTAAAATAATCTTTTCCGCGACGGATAAAAAGCGCGTGTTCGTCAACGGACTCGAAGTGCTTAAAATAGGCGAGCTTCTCGGCAATATTCACAGCGTGTTCTTTAATCCCTCGGAATTGAAGCTCGTGCAGGACGCCCCCGAGGACAGACGGCGGTTTATGAACATTTCGCTGTCGCAGATGTCGAGGACGTACTTTTACGCGCTCGCGCGGTACAACAAGATTCTCTCGCAGAGAAACGTCCTTTTAAAAAACCCGAACGAAAAGATTATATACGAAACTCTTCCCGTGTGGGACGAACAGCTTTCCCGTCAGGCGGCTGTGATAATAAAGGCGAGGAACGAGTTTTTAGCGGAGCTTTCGCCCGTGGCGGAGGAAAAACACGCGCTGCTTTCCGGCGGGAAGGAAACGCTTAAAATGAAGACGGAAAGCGGATATTACGGCGAGCTCGACGAGATCGCTTACGCCGTGAAAGAGGACTTAAAGACGGCTATTCCGAAAGATATTCGGCTCGGCTTTACCTCGATAGGTCCGCACAGAGACGATATAAAATTTACGATAAGCGGGGCGGACGCGCGGATATACGGTTCGCAGGGGCAACAGCGCACCGTCGCGCTCGCGTTGAAGCTCGCGGAAACCGAGGCGTTCTACGCGAAATTCAAAGAATACCCGACGCTTATTTTGGACGACGTTCTGTCCGAACTCGATAAAAATAGGCAGAAAAAGCTTCTGTCGGCGGTGGAGAAACTGCAAACGGTGTTCACGACGACGGAGCTTTCTCGCGGGGTTTTCGGGCTTTCCAAAAACTATAACCGCATAGAGATAGAAGACGGTAAGATTAAGAGAAAAAACAGACGAAATTAGCACATATTTTACACCGCTATTGCACACAATTCTATACCCAACAGGAACTATCTGCCGTTTTCTTAAAGTTAGCGTCTGGCGAAATCGCCTACGATGAATTAAAAGATTGGGTTCAATCGCATATTAAAAACGAGGCGACTTAAATAAGTCCCTCGTTTTTCGTTGCGCATATTTTAAAACACAAACAACTCTAAAAGAAATTACAAGTATATCCGAAGAGTATTCGAGACTATCTTGACCTCAAACGGTATATCGTCGTACAGCTCGCCGTCTACGTTTACGGTGTAACTTTCTTTGGGATAAATTTTTACCTCTTCCGTTCGCTCGTGAAAGGTTTCCTTTAATTCCATAATTTTGCCCTTTTTGAGCTTTAAGAAAGCCTTTATGAGCTTAAACCCGCGAAGCTCTTTGACGGCGAGAAAATCGAGTTTTTTGTCGAGCGGCTCGGCAACGGGGCAAATCGGTATTCCCCCGCCGTACTTTTTCCCGTTTGCAACGCATGCGATAAACGAGCGGTAACTCTTTCTTTCGCCGTTCATTTCGGCGTCGAATTCGGTCATTTTAAGATGCAGAAGCGAGCGTATAAGGCAAAGCGTATACTTAAACTTGGTTTTCTTTTTGCATTTTGCGTAGCGTTTTAAGACGTCCACGTCCACGCCCGTGCCGATTATGTTTAGTCCGCGTACCGTCGGCATTTGCATAAAATCCGCGTATTGCGGCGTTCCGTCTAAAATTTTGTCGAGCGCGTCTACGGGGTCCATAGGGATATTGAGAGAATCCGCGTAGTCGTTGCCCGTCCCGCAGGGGATAATGCCGAGCGCGACTCTGTCGAACTCCGAGAAGCCGTTTAATACCTCGTGCAGAGTCCCGTCGCCTCCGACGACGACTATATCCGTCGCGCCGTTTTTAATCAGCTGGTCTGTGAGTGCCGTCGCGTGGTGCGGCGTTTTAGTCATGTGTATAACGTAAGGCACGCCGCGTTCTACGAGGCGTTTTTCCAACTTCGGCAGCGCGCGTTTAATCTTTCCGCCGTCTTTTCCACCCGCGGTGGGGTTAACTATAAAATCCAACATTTCGTACGATTCCGATAAAATTTGTATACAAGCTTAATAATTTTACTACAAAACGATACAAAAGACAACGGTTTTGTGATAAAATATTGTTATGAAGCCGATTTCAAGCGAAAAACTATACGAACTTGCGCGTGTTCTCGAAAAGAAGGAGGGCGCGCCGCTGTATATCGTGGGCGGCGCAGTCAGGAATTATCTCGTTTCGGGAATAGCCGAGGGTGACCTCGATATAGCCTCCGCGGTGAGCGCGGAGAGTTTTGCCGCGCTTGCGGAAGAATTCGGCTTTGACGTCGTCGCGTTCTATAAACGGACGGGTACGGCGGTAATTAAAGCGGGCGACGAAAAATACGAGTATACCGCGTTTCGCAAGGAACGGTATTCGTCGGGCGGCGGACATACCCCCGTAGCTACCGCTCCGACCTTCGATATAGAAGAGGACGCTCGGCGCAGGGATTTTAAGTGTAACGCCGTGTATTACGATATTTACCGCGGCGAAATAACCGACGTTCTGGGCGGAGTCGAGGATATAAAAAACAAAATTCTCGATACGGTGAAAACCCCCGAAGAGGTGTTTAAAAGCGACGGACTGCGGCTTATGCGCCTCGCAAGGCTTGCGGGGGAGCTTGACTTTAAGGTTACGGAAGAAGGAATGGCGGCGGCGAAAAAATATTCCTCGAACATAGAAGACGTTTCGCCCGAGAGGATTTTCGACGAGCTGAAAAGAATACTTGCCGCCGATGGAAAATACGCGTTTTCGGATAAGGCGGGGCATTATACGGGGCTTAAAATTTTGTCCGAAACGCTGGTTTTAGACAAGATTATCCCCGAGCTTACCGCAGGCAGGGGCATGGAGCAACGCGCGGACTATCATAAATACGACGTTCTGGAGCATAGTCTTCGGGCGGTTTATTACGCCGAAGAGAAGGTGCGGCTCGCAGCCCTTTTGCACGACGTGGCAAAACCCTTCTGCAAAATAAATTACGGCGAATATTACGGTCACGCGGACGTCGGAGCAAAAATGACGGCGCGCATACTTGGCGGATTAAGGGCGGATAAAAAGACGATACGCGAGACGACGTTTCTCGTCGGCGCGCACATGGAGGACCTCGACTGTAAGGAAAGAGAGAGAAAGGTGCGCCGCTTTATCGCGGAAAACTATCCGCTTATTCCGCAACTGCTTCTTCTTAAACAAGCGGATTATTCGGCGAGTAAAGACGATACGAGCGAAAGCCCGACGGTAAAGAGGTGGAGAGAAATCCTCGAAAAAATGCAGTCGGACGGCACTCCGTTTAGCGTAAAGGATCTTAAAATAACGGCAAAGGATCTGATTGAGGCGGGCTATAGCGGAGACGAGATAGGGAAGGAGCTTAATAAGCTTCTCGAGCTTTGTCGGGAAAGCCCTGCGAAAAACGACGCAAAACTGCTTGCGAAAAAAGCGATTCGCGACAAGAGATCGGCAAAATAGGACGAAAAACATCGAAACGGTGTAAAAAAAGGGCGACGTTGATTTTAATTGCGGGCTAAACGCAAAATTTTATTGACAAGAAGAGAAAATACAAGTACAATAGATATACGACGAAAACGACGGGAGGTCGTAAAGAATATAATGAAACGAATTTTTAAGGTATTTGCAAACGCCATCGTTGCGGTCATGCTCTGCGTTTTTGCGGCTGGCTTTACCGCTTGCGGCAACGCGAAAACGTTGGAGGTGAAATTTTCCGTAGACAGCAGCGACTACACTCTTACGTTAAAACTCTATCCGAATCTTGCCGAAAAAACGGTGGATAAGATTATAGAATACGCAAAAGAGGGGCGTTACGACGGCGCGTTGTTCTATATGATGGACGGCTACGGCTCGCAGATTATGGTCGGCGACCTCAAAGCGGACGGTACGGACGTCGTGCTCAACGATTTTGCCGAAATTTACGGGGAATTCGAGAAAAACGGGTACGTCGGCTCCGACCTTACCAACGTTAAAGGCTCGGTAGGACTTTGGAGAAGCTGGTACGCGAACGGTTCTTATAAGGACTCTTCGGAAGCGAGAAATTCGGGCAGAGGGACGTGGTATATGCCCACGGATACCATTTCCGGATACGACGGTAACTTCTGCGTGTTTGCGACGTACGATACGGACGATACCGATAATTCCGCCGCGATAACCGCGCTGACTACCTTGTTCGCTTCTTCGGAGGGGTACGAGGATTATCGCGTGTACTTCACGGGTAAGTACGACGAAAGCAAGGCGAGCGAAAACTACGGGCTTACCTTCAACTGCGTAAAGGAGTCCGCGTACAACGAGAGCAAGATAGACGACCTTTTCAAGACCGATGACGATGACAACGAGAAGAGCGAGCTTGTGAGATATAACAGCACCAAGATTAAACTTCCCGTAAACCTTTCGGCAAAGATAGAAAGCGTTACGGTTAAGTAAAAAAGAGCATATTTAGAAAGCGACGGGCGGCGTGAATTTCGCGCCGCCCGCAATTTTTTAAAAACCACCGAGAGGGTTTCACGTCCGCAGGAAGGAGCGCCGTGAGGGTACCGAGGAAAACGTTTTTCATAACGCTTGCCGTTAGTGAGCGAATTGTGGTAAAATCGTCGTATGAGAAAAGCTGTCGAAAGTAAAAACCGCGTCCACCGCGTAGCGGTGTATATATACGATTTTTCGGACGAGCCGAAAGAGCTGCCACGAGTGCCGTCCTTTTTTTGCGAGGAACGGAGACGGGAGATAGAGGCGACTTCCGACGCGACGGAAAAAGCGCGTAAATTTTACAGCTGGGAGCTTTTGCTTTACGCGTTAAAGGCGAGCGGCGTTGACGCCGAAAAGACGGTTTTCGCTAAAAACGCGTACGGCAAATGGGGCTGTGCGGACGCGTATTTTTCCATTTCGCACACCGCCGAGCGGGCGGCTGTCGCGGTGTGCGAGCAAAGGGTAGGGCTCGACGTAGAACTCTTTCGTCGGCAAGTGCCGAAAGGTCTTTTCGACAAAATCGCAAACGTTAGGGAAAAAGAGGTCTATCGTGCGTATTCGGAGCAGGACGTGTTGAGACTTTGGACGGCGAAGGAGAGTATGTTTAAGGAATGCGGAGGCAGAGTTTTTTATCCCGAACGACAGGACACGCTTTCGGGACGGGCAAAAACGTTTTTATTAAACGACGTCGGGCTTATCCTTTCCGTCTCGAGCAAAGGGGAGTTTGCGGTGGATATAAAAATCGTTGAAAAGAAAAACGGAACGTTTTGCGAGTCTCGCTGACCGTTCCGCTTTTTATAATTCGTTTTCGCTACGCTTCTCCGCTGTCGCTACGGAGGACTATGTTCGAGTTTACTCCTTTTCCAAAAACTCCGCCTCGTCCCCGACCACAGTTTCTGTTACCTTTTTTCTTTTTATAAATTCTTTATCCTTTTATTCGCGGGCGGTCTGTCGCCGTTTTCCACGTCGTTTATCGGCTTTGCCCGCCGCAAGGCAGTCGCCTGCCGCCCTAACCGCGGTTAAAATCGGAAAGCCCCGTTTCTACGAGCTTCATATAAAGCTCGTTTTCGTCCTCGGGGGTAAGCCGCGATTTATCGTATACCGCTTTGCCGCCCGAGATAATCACCGCGCGGGAAGCGAGCCGTGCCGCCTCCTTCGCTTCGTGCGTGACGAGTACGGTCGTGCGGTTATTCTCTTTAAGAAGCCTTTCAAGCTCTTTTATCATCAGTTCTTTGAGCGCGGGATCGAAGCCGAAAAACGGTTCGTCTAAAAGCAGAAGCTTTGCGGGATACGCGAACGCCCTGAGGAGCGCGACTCGCCGCGCCATTCCGCCCGAAAGCTCTTTCGGGTAAAGGTTCGCCGCGCCGAGAAGTCCCGCGCGTGAAAGCAAGCCTTCCGCGTCCGCGTTTTTATTCACGAGCAGAATATTTTCTTTGACGGTAAGGTTTTTCGCAAGTCCGTTCGTCTGAAAAACGCACGCCGCGGGCTTCGTTTCGCCCGTGATTTCGCCCTCGAAGTCGGTAAGCCCCGCAAGGATATTGAGAAGAGTGGTTTTCCCCGAACCCGAAGAGCCGAGAATCGCCGTCACCGCGCCCGTTTCCAGAGAGAGCGAAAAATTATCGAAAACCGTCTTTCCGCCGTACCGTTTGGTAATATTTTCAAGGTTAATCATTTCCACCTCTCCGTGCGTTTCGCAAGCGCGCCGAATATAAACTCCGTCAAAAGTCCCGCCGCGACGACAGAAAGAGTCAGCGCGAACATTTTCGGAATTTCGAGATAATAATTGCCGTTATTCAGCATGTTTCCGATAGATTTCGCCGTCGCCGCAAGCACCTCCGCCGCCACCATAAGCTTTAGGTTAAGCGAAAGCCCCGTGCCGACCGAGCGCAAAAGCGCGGGCGCGATTTGCGGAAGCTTTACCTTAAAGAACACGTCCTTTTCGCTCACGTTGAACGCCCTGCACGTTAAAAGCGCGTCCTCGTCCACCGCGCCGAGAGCCTCTCTCGCTATCCCGTAAAGCGCGGGCAGTACGACCGTGGAGGTCACTATAATCGGCGCGACGCGGGAGCTTGTCCAGAACAGTACCAGAAGTATCACCGCGACGGTCGGAAATACCCTTACTATCGCGATTATTACCGAAATCACGCTTTTTGCGGCGGAGCTTTTTTCGGAAAGTATCGCGAAAGAATACGCCAGCGTAAACGAAATCGCAAAGGCTATGACCGTGCGAAAGAGCGTGCCGAAAAGGGCGGCGTAAAACTCCGCCGAGCCGAAAAGATTAAGGCACGCGGAAAGAGTTTCGCCGACAGTCGGCAAAATATATTCGCTGTTTATCGCTTTCGCCGCGATTTCCCACACGGCGACAAGCGTCAGCACGGTTATAACGGGCAGTATCGCGCCCGTGATTATCCTTTTTTTTACATTCATACTATAACGTTTTTCGCCTTTTTGACCGATTTATAAATAAAACTCGTCGGGAACGACGTTCGCCGCGCTTTCGGTTATCGCGCGGATTGCGTCGATATACGCGTTAAGCTCTTTTTTTGCCGCCGTGGAAGTCTGCCAATAGATTTTGCAGCCCTTAATCGTGTCGGAATTTATTGTAGCGGCATTCAGAGTAGTCTGCTCGTAAACGGATTTTATGGCGTTTACCGCGGCTTCGGGGTTTTCCTCCGCCCACCTAACGTTTTCGCCGAACGCCGCGCCAATCTTCTCCACGAGTTCGGGGAATTTTGCGGTTACGCTTTCTTTAACCATAAGCGCGGCTTGGGGATAGCTTGCGTTTTTCTCGTCGTACATTTTTTGAAGGTCGAGCGCGGCGAAAACGCCCTTACTTTTCAGCACGCTCGCGGCGGGTTCGGGAACGAGACCTATCGCGGCGGGTTCGGTCAAAAGGAGCTTATTGAAGTCGGAGGGCTGGGCGTAATATTTAAGAGCCACCTTGCCCGCGACGGGCGTATCGCTTTCCTCGTATTCTATGCCGAGATTTTTGAGCGCGGCAAGGAAAGTGAAATCGGGAACTTTACCCTTCTGCGGAACGAAAACCACTCTGCCTACGAGGTCGTTTGCGGTTTTAACGCTTTCGTCCTTGGTCATAACGTAGAAATTGCCGTGAGTCACGACCGCGGCGAGCTTATAATTTTCTCCGCCGTTGTTCGTATAAAGCTTTGTCGCCGCGTTGACGGGCATAATAACGAAATCGCCGTGTTCTTTAAGTATAGCATTGTTTATTTCGGTTGCGGAAACGACGTTGTAATTTATAGTAAGGTTTTCAACGCCGAAATTCTCTTTATCGTTTACGAATTTTGCAACCGAAAGCGCGGGCGCGCCGTCGGGCATATAAAAGGAAAGCGAGCCGGTTTCGCCGCTCTTGTCGCAGGCGAAAAGTCCCGAGGCGGTCACGGCGATAAGCGCCGTTAAAAGAATGGTTAAAAATTTTTTCATATAGTTCTCCTATGATTTTTATCGTTTTTTTGCCGTTAAAAAATCCCCCTGCGGCACGGTGCCGAAGGGGAAAAACCAAAAAGCTCTTAAAGTCAAGGACTTTAAGAAAAAAAATTCTTTGCGTTTTCCCCTTTGCGGTCAGAAGAGCCTTCCCGCGCAGGTTCAAACATATTTTACATTCTTACAGCCCTTTTGTCAAGCGCGTAGCTTCGATAAATTCAGGAAAGCGCGCGCTCGCGAATATATTTTTGCCTCGTAGCCTCGCCGCCCCGCAAATGCCTTTCGGCAAGGTTCTTTTCCAAGGTAACCTTAACCCTGACGAAAAGCGTTTTGTCGATTTTAACGAGCCGCTCCGTCACGTCTTTATGCACGGTAGATTTAGAAACGTGAAAAACCTTTGCCGCCGCGCGAACCGTCGCGCCCGTCTCCGCGATATAATACGCTTCTTCCAGCACTCTCCCGTAAATATCGTCTTCCATATATTATCCCCCAAATTTTTCGGATAATACATTTTATGCCTTATTTAGACAAAAAATAACGGCTTTTTATCGTTATTTCCGCAAAAACCGCGCCTATGCCCGCAAGAAATCTGCAAATAAATTTTGAAAAACGATTGCCTAAAAATTAAAACCGTGCTATACTGAAAAATGCCAAACAAAACTTAATCGACTAAACGAGTAGAGAAAGGAATATTTTTTTCTTTTTATTCTCAAACTCCCATTAAAGAAATTTGTCAAAATGCAAGTTCCATATATGGGAGTTCTACTCGTTATATAGTTTTGTTTGGCGACAATCGGAGCTTGCATTTTAAGTGCGCCCGCTTCGGTTGGCGCACTTTTTATTTTTAAACGGTGCGACTTTATTTTTACTTAAAGGAGTGCCGAGGTTATGGCGGGGAACGAAAGCTTAAGAAAAGCCCATAAAGCAAAAAACGACGAGTTCTATACGCAGCTTATTGACATAGAAAACGAATTAAAGCATTATAAAAAAGAATTCGAGGGGAAAACGGTATTTTGCAACTGCGACGACCCGTTTGAAAGCAACTTTTTCAAGTATTTTGCAATGAATTTCAATTACCTCGGCTTAAAAAAACTTATATGTACCTCTTACGAAACCTCTCCCGTCGCATACGAACAGCTGTCGCTCCTCGAAAATTCTAACGTCATAGTAAAAACGGAAGGCGGAAAACCTCCGTATAAGATAGAAATAACCGAAGTTCTCGATTATAACGGAGACGGTGCGGTAGACTTATCGGACGTGGAATATCTGTTGAAAAACGACAAAAACTCGCTTTCGATATTAGAGGGTGACGGGGATTTCCGCTCGCAGGAATGTATAGAACTACTCAAAGAAGCGGATATAGTGGTAACGAACCCACCGTTTTCGCTTTTTCGCGAGTACGTTGCGCAACTTATCGAGTACGGTAAAAAATTCTTAATAATAGGCAATAAGAATGCAACCACTTATAAAGAAATTTTTCCGCTGCTTAAAGACAATAAGCTATGGCTCGGTTACGACTCCCCTAACGAATTTTTAGACGGAAATGGAAAAATCACCAAACAAGTTAATGGGCTTTGTCGCTGGTTTACTAATTTAGAAACAACAAAAAAACACGAGTTTTTGCCGCTTTATAGAAAATATACCCCCGAAGATTATCCGAAATACGACAATTACGACGCAATAGAGGTATCTAAAGTCGCCGATATTCCGTATGATTACGACGGCTTTATGGGCGTGCCGATTACTTTTTTAGATAAGTACAACCCCGCTCAATTTGAAATTGTCGGTATGTGTGAAAATTTAGACTTATACGGTCTGAAAACACGCGTATATACAAGTGAAGAGTGTAAAAAACGTTATTTTGAGTTATTTGGTAAAAATGGCGTTTATGACTTAAATGCTGCCGGCGTGGTGAATGGTATTAAAGTTTATCAAAGATTACTTATCAGGAGGAAAAAATAGTATGAAAATCGAACTGCACGAGATTAAAATAAGAGACGTCGTAAACGGTTATACCGACAGTCAGGAAAACGGCGTAGTGGGCTACGGCGGCAAACTCAATATCCGCCCTGCGTTTCAGCGCGAATTCGTTTATAAAGAAGCGCAACGAAACGCCGTTATAGAAACTATCGTAAAAGGCTTTCCGCTTAACGTTATGTACTGGGCGGAATGCGACGATTTCGGCTACGAGCTACTAGACGGGCAACAGCGCACTATAAGCATTTGTCAATACGTCGTCGGCGATTTTTCTATCAACAGCCGCGCTTTTCACAACCTTACGGAGACGGAAAAAAATCGGATTCTCGACTACGAGCTTATGATATACGTCTGCAAGGGAAACGACAAAGAAAAATTAGACTGGTTCAAAATTATCAATATTGCGGGGGTTCAGCTTAAAGAACAGGAGCTGCGCAACGCGGTTTACACGGGCGAATGGCTTTCGGACGCGAAACGCTATTTTTCCAAAAGCGGGTGCGTGGCGTATCTTCTCGCAAACAAATACTTAAACGGCGAAGTCAACCGGCAAGACTATTTGGAAACGGTTTTATCGTGGATCTCCGCAAGGGAAGGCATAAAAATCGAGGATTATATGTCCGTTCATCAGCACGACTCGCACGCAACGCCCTTATGGCAATACTTTCAGTCGGTAATAAACTGGGCGCAAACCATTTTCCCCGTTTACCGAAAAGAAATGAAAGGACTTGCTTGGGGACTTTTATATAACGCGTACGGCGACAAAACGTTTAACCCGCAGGAGCTGGAAGCAAAAATTCAAAAGCTTATGCAGGACGACGATATAACGAAACGCTCGGGAATTTACGAATACCTTTTATCGGGAAACGAAAAATTTTTGAATATCAGGGCGTTTACCGAAAACGAAAAGCGGCAGGTTTACGAGCGGCAAAAGGGAATCTGCCCCTTATGCGCTTTGGAAAAAAGAGAAAAAACGCATTACGATATTTCCGAAATGGAAGCCGACCACATAACGCCGTGGTGCGAGGGCGGCAAAACGAATACGGATAATTGCCAGATGCTTTGCAAGGAGCATAACAGAAGAAAATCAGATAAATAAGCTACCCGATTCCCTTTATCGCTTTATAATACGCCCGCCCCGAAAGTTTTCGGGGCGGGCGTATTGAAAAAAATAAGCCCCTCGGCAGACAAGTCTCCGCCGAGGAGCTTAAATTCGTTTACTCTTAAATTATTTGATTTCGGAGAAATACTTAATCGTCCTTACCATCTACAGAGATGATATTGCCTTACGTTTCGGCAAACGGTTTACCGAAACAAATTACAGCACTTTGGTTTATACGTTTTAACATTTTATCAGCCATAAAGCACCTTGATATCTTTTTCGGCTTCATATATTGTTTTCCCGTCAAAAATTTTCGCTTCTTCGAATTGTTTTACACATTCTACATCATCACCAAGAAAAAAATATGTTTGAATATATTCCCCGGCTTCGTTATTATCATTGTGATACACGTCTAATCGCAATCCGGGCATATTGTCCGGTTGAATTGCGTCTCCCTGAATAATATAGTACTTGTCACCAAACACAAACTCCTTCTCCGGTCCTCCGGTTTCAAGCAAATCGCTGATAAATTCATTTAATGTGTTCCCTTTCATAATTTTACTCCTAATAAATATTTCTTAACATTTTCAAAGTAAGCATTACCCGGACCGATTGCAAATTTGTCTGCTTTTTTGTGATTGATATCGCCCGGTTTTGCATACAGGTGTACATGAAGGACTTTTCCGCTACCCAAGGAATTTTCTTGATGATAGCCGACTTCATATATCGCCTCATGCTTTTCATTGTATACCCGCATCTGTTTGAAAACGCCGCTTTTGTCTAAAACAATATAGCTGTTACTCGTATGAGATTCTTCCGGCAATTTTATACTTCGAGTGTCATCTATCGGCTGTAGGACTTTTACTCCGCTTATCTTTCCAACGGTTTTATATTGATATTTTACATTGTTACCTATTGCATAAGTTCCTCTACCTCCCATTGCGATTAACCCTCCTCGAAGAATTATAATCTACAGAGATAATATTACCTTGCATTTCGGCAAAAGGTTTACCGAAACAAATTACGGCACTCGGTTCTATACGTTTTAACATTTCGTTATATCCGCGCATAAAAGCGAGCCTGCTATGCTTACAGCCTATTGTGCCGACAGCAACAATCGAGCCTTTTTCTATTCCGTCAAAACAAAATTCGAAGGTCGAAGTATCTCCCCAACCGACGTTAGGAATAACTTTTAATCCTGATTTTTGCCAATATGCGCCACACCATCGACTTTTGAACACGTTGAATAATTGTATCGCCTTCGGCATTTCCTGATAAAGGCTGTAATCGGGCGAAATCAAAAATCTATATTGACTTAATCTGTGTATAGATTTTGTAGGATTATAATACAACCCTTCCATACGGTAGTCGTCAATATAAAAATGAACGCCTCTTTTCTTGTTCTCGTCGATATCATTAGTTTTAATATCGGTATAACTAATTAAATCGACTTTCTCTAAATCAAATTCGCTTTTACGGATAACGGGAATATTCCATTTTCCGAACACATCGAACTCATTGCGTAAAAAGGTCTGCTTAGACCTTGCTTCGGATGATCTCATATATCACTCCTCCTTTTTAATATTACAGTCTGTTCCTGTTGCCAATTTATACTTGACACAAAAGATTCGGAAGTGATATACTATATATGGTTTCGTGCAGCAATGCACTCCCGAATAAGCGCTTAATCGTTGTTATCGGCAACGTTTAAGTGCTTTTCCTTTATGAGTATTTTAAGTGTTTATTTTAGGTTTCTATAGTCGATATAATCGATTTCGTATTGATTTAATTCCATCCCTTTTGCCTTGATTCTATTTTTCGCGGCTTTTACGGCGTTATCCGCCGCGCTTGCGGATATATTGAAGCAATCGCTTATTGTCAAAATATTTTGGTTCTGAATCATGAGCATTACCAAACATGAGGGCGCAAGCAACGCTCTCGCAAAATGATCGGCAAAGGCTTCGTTTTCTTCGTCAAACCCCTCTTCGCCATAAACCACATGCTTAATTTCGTGAGCTATCGTAAAACGTTGCCTGAAATAAGGTGAATCATCGTTATAGAAGGTATAATATTGTCGCTCGCCATTGGATGGCCATATAACCGTAAATCCGTCTTTAATATCTATTTCGGCTATGCTCTCTCGCTGGTTTTTAGTCATTCTCGAATACGGAATAAGCTTCATACCCAAATACTCTGCCAACTTAAAAACGTCGACATAATCGTCAACAAAACCGTAATCTATTCGCAAATTTAAGGCGTCCTCGTCTAATTTTGCGTAAATTTTGCTTTTCTGCCTGCTCATCGATTCTCCAAAAACAAAACTTTAACAATGGCAGCCTTTTGGCTATCGTCAAGTTTAGACTTATTTCTCGCGATAATTCTATATGTTTCGTCATATACGTCTTCTTCCTTCACGGAATCTGTTTCGCCCAACAAATATGAAGACGGAACACCAAATACCTTGGCGATATTTACGACTATATCCATGCGCGGTTCCGTTTTTCCCGATAAATATCTGCTGATCGACGGTTCCGAAATATGGGAAAGCTCTGATAATTGTTTTTGCGATATATTATCCCTTGCCATCAATTCCTGCACTCTTTCAATGAATTTTGTCATAAAGATTCCTCCAAAAATTTAATCCTTTGTTATTATAGACATTTTATAATAGAAAGTCAAGTGATTGCATAAATGAAATTACAAAAAATTATTTCAGACAAAACCTAAGCCGCTGTTCTCACAGTGGCTCACTTTTTAGCCCTTCATAGATTTAATCATAACCCTAACGGCGTGGAAAGCGTGCGCAGAAAATGTATACCGACCGATACGGCGATATTAAACACAAAAACGAAATAGGCTAATAATACGCCCGCCCCGAAAACTTTCGGGGCGGGCGTATTGAAAAAAAATAAGCCCCTCGGCAGACAAGTTTCCGCCGAGGGGCTTAAATTCGTTTACTCTTAAATTATTTGATTTCGGAGAAATACTTAATCGTCCTTACCATCTGGCTGGTGTAGGAATTCTCGTTGTCGTACCAAGAAACGACCTGTACCTGATAGGTGTCGTCGTCGATTTTGGATACCATCGTCTGCGTAGCGTCGAAGAGCGAGCCGAATTTCATACCGATAACGTCGGAAGAAACGATTTCGTCTTCGTTGTAGCCGAAGGATTCGGTTACCTGCGCCTTCATAGCCGCATTGATGCCCTCTTTGGTAACGTCTTTACCCTTAACAACCGCAACCAAAATGGTGGTGGAACCGGTAGCGGTCGGAACGCGCTGTGCGGAACCGATGAGCTTGCCGTTGAGTTCGGGGATAACGAGACCGATAGCTTTCGCCGCGCCGGTGCTGTTAGGAACGATGTTCATCGCGCCCGCTCTCGAACGACGGAGGTCGCCCTTTCTCTGCGGTCCGTCGAGGATCATCTGGTCGCCGGTGTAAGCGTGAACGGTGGTCATGATACCCGACTGAATGGGAGCGTAATCGTTAAGAGCTTTTGCCATAGGAGCGAGGCAGTTCGTCGTGCAGGAAGCCGCCGAAATGATATGATCGTCTTTGGTAAGCGTCTTGTGGTTTACGTTGTAAACGATAGTGGGAAGGTCGTTGCCTGCAGGAGCGGAAATAACGACGTTCTTCGCGCCCGCGTCGATGTGAGCCTGCGCTTTTGCTTTGCTGGTATAGAAGCCCGTGCATTCGAGCACGACGTCGATACCGAGTTTACCCCAAGGAAGGTCTTTCGCGTCCTTCATAGCGTAAATGGTAATTTTCTTTCCGTCTACTACGATGTAGCCGTCTTCCTTAACGGAGCCGTCCTCGTTTAATACCGCTTCACCGAAAGAAACCTCGTGATTTCTCGCATAGTTACCCTGCATGGTGTCGTATTTCAAAAGATGAGCGAGCATTTTGGGGCTGGTGAGGTCGTTTATCGCGACTACTTCATAACCCTCCGCGCCGAACATCTGGCGGAACGCGAGACGACCGATACGGCCGAAACCGTTAATTGCAACCTTTGTTACCTTCGACATAAAGTATGTCCTCCAAAATTATTTAATTTTTTCAAAGTATATTATAGTTAAAGTTGACGGTTTAGTCAAACGTTTTATAAGCCAAAATACCTATTTTTGTAAGAAAAAGGTTTTTTACCCCTCGTTTCGCGTCGAAAAAGGGGTTTTTCCCGCAAGCTACGGCGAAGATAAGCGCGGCTTATATTTTTTTGAAAGGAAAAAGGGCGTTTTTTCGTTGACAAAACCTCCTTTTGCGGGTATAATTTACCTGAACTCAATCGAGAGGGAGTAGTTTACGCGCGAATATCACGGCGCGGCACAATTACCGACAGTTTCTCGGCGGCAAACCCGTCCGGTATTGTTATAGAAAACGAGACTCGCGCAGCTTTGACTTTGTACTGCGCGGGTTATTTTTTTAGGAGGACTATTTATGGATTTTTACCGAATGAGCGAGGAAGAAACGCTTCAAAAAGTATGCTCGTCGGAAAACGGGCTGACTTCGGCGGAAGCGGAAAAGAGGCTTTCGGAGGGCGGCGAAAATAAGCTCGCAGAGCAAAAGAAAACGCCGTTTGTCGTGCGCTTTTTAAAACAGCTCGTCGACCCGATGATTATAATTTTAATTGCGGCGGCGGCGATAAGCCTCGTTTTGACGCTCGTGGAAAAGAAGAGCGAAGCGGGAATAGGCGACTTTGCGGACGTTATCATCATAACGGCGGTCGTGCTGTTAAACGCCTTCCTCGGCGTTATACAAGAGGGGAAAGCGGAGCGCGCTTTAGACGCCCTCAAGAACATGACCGAAGCAAAGTGCAGAGTGCTTCGAGACGGCAAGCCGACGGTTATCGAAAGCCGCAAGCTCGTCGTCGGCGACGTGGTGCTTTTAGAGGCGGGCGACGCAGTACCCGCCGATTGCAGAATTTTGGAAGCGGCGAGCCTTAAAGCGGAAGAAGCCGCACTGACGGGCGAGAGCGTCCCCGTTGATAAGTTCTGCGAGAAGATTGAAGGGAACGCCGCGCTCGGCGACAGAAAAAATATGCTTTTTTCGGGCAGTACGATATCGTACGGCAGGGCGAAAGCGGTAGTCGTCGCGACGGCTATGGACACCGAAATGGGCAAAATCGCGCACGTTCTCGTGACCGCGAAAGAGGAAAAAACGCCCCTTCAAATCAAAATGGCGGGGCTGTCTAAAATACTCACCTACATCGTTCTCGGAATATCCGCCGTCGTGTTCGTCTTTAACCTTATAAAGAGCGGATTTCAGGCAACCGCCGTCCTCGATTCGTTTATGATAGCGGTAGGGCTTGCGGTGGCGGCTATCCCCGAGGGGCTTGCGACGACGGTTACCATAGTGCTTTCGGCGGGCGTTTCCAAAATGAGCGAAAAGAACGCGATTATAAAAAAGCTTACCGCGGTGGAGACGTTAGGCTGCGCCGAAATAATCTGTTCGGATAAGACGGGAACGCTGACCAAAAACGAAATGACCGTGGTAGAGCTTTACGGCGACAAGATAAAGGCGGCGCGAGCCTTCGCGCTATGCTCGGACGCGGAACTTTCGGACGGGAAAGCCGTCGGGGAAGCGACCGAATGCGCGCTCGTCAATTACGCGTTTTCTCTCGGCGAGGACAAAGGCGAAGAAGAAAAGCTTACCCCGAGGATAGCCGAAGCGCCTTTCGACAGTATGAGAAAGATGATGACGACTTTGCATCGCACGGAAAACGGCGTCGTTCAGTACACGAAGGGCGCGCCCGACGTGGTACTGTCAAAGTGCGCCTATGCGGAGGTTGACGGCAAGGTGATTCCCATGACGGAGGAATTAAGGGAAAAGCTTCTTGCCGAAAACAAGAAAATGGCGGATAAAGCCCTGCGCGTTTTAGCCGCGGCTTATAAAAATCACGACGAGCTCCCCGACGACCTCTCGGCGGAAAAGCTTGAAAACGGACTTATATTCCTCGGGCTTGCGGGAATGATAGACCCCGTCCGCCCCGAAGTTAAAGAGGCGATAAAAAAGTGCAGGAAAGCGGGGATAAGACCTATCATGATAACTGGCGACCATATAGACACCGCCGTCGCGATAGGCTTGGAACTCGGAATTATCAAAAACCGCTCGGAAGCGATTCTCGGCGCAAAGCTCGACGATATGACCGACGAGGAGCTGGAAAAGAATATAGAAAAATATTCGGTATACGCAAGGGTTCAGCCCGAGCATAAAACTCGGATAGTAAACGCGTGGAAAAAGCGGGGCAAAATCTGCGCGATGACGGGCGACGGCGTAAACGACGCGCCGAGTATAAAATGCGCGGATATAGGCGTCGGAATGGGCATTACGGGTACGGAAGTGACCAAATCCGCCGCCGACATGGTGCTTACCGACGACAATTTCGCAACGATAGTAGTAGCCGTCGGCGAGGGCAGAAGAATTTACGACAACATAAGAAAAGCCGTGCAATTTCTCTTGTCTTCTAACCTTGCGGAGGTGCTGGCGGTGTTTATAGCAAGCCTTTGCGGATTTACGCTGCTTCTCCCCTCGCACCTATTGTGGATAAACCTCGTGACCGACTGCTTCCCCGCAATAGCTTTGGGGATAGAGCCTGCGGAAAATGACGTTATGGAAAGACCTCCGCGCGCCAAAACGGAGGGAATTTTTGCGGACGGCTTGGGGCTTAACGTGGCTTTGCACGGCGCGCTCCTCGCGGCGATAACGCTTGCGGCGTATTTTATCGGGGCAAGCATAGAACATCACGGAGTCGCGAGCGAGCAAGGTATGACTATGGCGTTTTTAACGCTTTCCATGGCGGAAATTTTTCACGCCTACAACGTAAGAAGTATGAAAGGCAGCATATTCTCCTTAAAAACGCACAACAAGCTTTTGTGGGGCGCGATGATTTCCTCTTTGATTCTGACGACGGCGGTTATATTCGTCCCGGGGCTGAACGCGTTTTTCCACTTTGCAGACGCTGCGGGCAACCCGATAATAAACTTTAAGGAGTACGTTATCGCGCTTGCCTTGGCGGTATCTGTAATTCCGCTCGTGGAAATTATTAAGGCGATAGAGAGGGCGATAAAAAAGAAAAAACAGGGATAAAACAAGCATAATTTTTTGCGGCGCGACAAACGAGTTGACAAGATATAAGGGTTTTATGTATTATATTTTCGGGTTAGCCGATTTTATGGCAAAACCGAAAACAATAATCCGCGAGGTATATTATCGTGAAATCCGTAAACAAAATTTTGTCTTCGATCGTCGCGCTTTTTCTTTTATCGGCGGCAATCGTTTCCGCCGCGGCGTGCGGCAGTCGTAACGCTTATTCTCTGTCGCTTGCAAATCGCGCGGTTTACGAGGACGTAAAGTTCGGCGCGGCGAGCGTGGATATTTCGATAGAGGATTTCAATGCGCTCGGGTTTAAACTCGGCGACAGCTGTACGGTGAAATTCAGCAACGGTTACGAATTAGAGGACGTCCCGTATTTTAACGGTTACTACGTGAAAAACGGAATGCCCGTCATAGTCGCGTACCCTTCCGCCGAAAATATATCCATAACCCTCAATAACGTAGGGATATGGAATACGGCAAGGCTCGACGAAAATTGTACGGTGGACGTTACGGTGACCGCAAGCGGCAAGTATCTTTCTACGCAAGAGGCTTTAGGGCAGGCGTATTCTCTCGTTCGCGAAGAATATTCGTGCGACGAGGAATTTGCAAATTACAGGGCGGTAGTCGGCGGAAACTTAAAGGAGAACGTTATTTTTAGAGGCGCAAGCCCCGTAGATAACAGCAGAAATCGCGCCGCTTATACGGACGCGCTGATTAAGAACGACAAAATAAACTGCATAATAGACCTTGCGGATTCCGAAGAGGATATGCAAAAATACTTTGCGGAAGAGGGCTTTTCCTCTACTTACGCAAAAGGACTTTACGAAGGCGGAAACACCAAGGCGCTGTCTATGAGTTCGAGCTACGCCTCCGACGCGTATAAGAAAAAAGTTGCGGAAGGCTTTAAGTTTATGCTCGAAAAAGACGGACCGTATTATATTCATTGTATGGAAGGAAAAGACCGCACGGGCTTTGTTTGCGCGCTGGTTTCCGCGCTCGCGGGGGCAAGTTACGAAGAAATGCGCGCGGACTATATGAAAACCTACGAAAATTATTATAAAATTACCGAAGAAAAAACGCCCGCAAAATACAACGCGGTCGTCTCTCTTTACTTCGATTCGTTTATGGAATGTCTTTACGGCACGGACGATATAAACGTCCTTAAAACGGCGAATTACGTCGATAGCGCGAAAAAGTACCTTAAGGACGGAGGAATGACCGAGGGCGAAATCGACTTATGGTTAGAGAAGCTCACGAAAAAGTAAAAGAACATAGTCTCATCACAAAAAAGTATCGTCTAACCGTAAAACCTTGACACCGCTTTATTCGTGTGTTATACTTTATAGGCGTGGAAAGCGCGGGACGGGCGCAAGCCTATCTTGTGGTTTTCGCGTAGGAGAGAGGTTAGTATGCGAATTTTGCATATATGTAATTATTATCACCCTCATATCGGAGGTATAGAAGAGGTTGCGCAGGATATAGTAAACGCTTTATCGTACCACGAGCAGAGGGTGCTTTGTTTTAATCACGACAAAGGCACGGAGACCGATATTATAGACGGCGTACCCGTCGTCAGAGTTAATTGTCAGGCAAAAATTTCGTCGCAGGGGATTGCTCTGGGGTACGGCAGGGAGCTGAAAAAACTGATGAACGAATTTCGTCCCGAGGTCGTGGTTTTTCATTATCCTAATCCTTTCGTCGCGCACTTTCTGCTTAAATACGCAAAGCGCGACTTTAAGCTCGTAGTTTGGTGGCATCTCGATATAGTCAAGCAAAAGCTTCTTAAAAAACTTTTCCGCGGTCAGAACCTGCGGCTACTGAAACGCGCGGACAAAATAGTCGCAACAAGCCCCAACTATATAGAGGGGAGCGAATATCTCTCCGCGTTCAGGGATAAATGCACTGTAATACCTAACTGCGTGAATACGGACAGGCTTAAAATAGACGACGAAATAAAAGCGGCGGCGGAGAAGATAAAAGCCGAAAACGCGGGAAAAACTATTTTGTTCGCGGTGGGAAGGCACGTTCCGTATAAAGGTATGGAATATCTCGTAAAAGCGAGCAGGTTTTTAGACGAACGATTCAGAATTTTTATAGGCGGCAAAGGTCCGCTTACCGAAAGACTTAAAGAGCTTGCCGCGGGCGACGAAAAAATCACGTTTACGGGCAAAATTTCGGACGAGGAGCTTCTCGCGCATATTCTCGCGTGCGATATTTTCTGTTTCCCCTCGATAACTAAAAACGAAGCGTTCGGCATAGCCCTTGCGGAAGCGATGTATTTTTCTAAACCCGCCGTAACCTTTACGATAGAGGGTAGCGGCGTAAATTACGTCAACTTAAACGGCATAACGGGGCTTGAAGTCGAAAACTGCAACGCCGAAAAGTTTGCGGAAGCAATAAAGCTTCTTGCAAGCGACGATAATATGCGCGCGATTTACGGCGCGGCGGCGAGAGAAAGGGTCGTTAACAACTTCCTGCTCGAGACCTTCGTCAAAAAAATCGAAGAGCTTATTAAAGGTCTGAACGAGGGGAATTAAAATGAAAATCGCTTTCGATTGCAGGTATTTGGGGAAATCGGGGATAGGCAGGGTGAACGCGGGCATGATCGACGCGCTCGATTTTTCAGAAAACGAATTTTACCTTACAGGTAGCGCACAGAAGCTTGCAAAGTACGAGGGGCATGCGCATATCGTCGCAGACGAAACAGACCCTTTTTCGGCGCGCGGGCTATTTTCCTTCGATAAAAAGCTTAACGAAACATGCGACGCGCTAATCGTGCCGAATTTTATAATTCCGTTCGGCGTAAAAATTCCCGTTTACACCGTTATGCACGACCTGATGTTTTTAGACGTGAAGGAGCTTGTTAAAAGCCCTGCGGATAAATTCGTCAAGAAAACGCTTTTAAAGCGCGCGGTCAAAAAATCCGCGAAGATTTTCTGCGTTTCGGAGTTTACATATAACCGTTGCCTCCGTTACTACCCGAAGTACGGCGATAAATTCGGCGTGTGCAGAGAGGGATTTAAAATAAATATCGGCAAGGACTTTCAGCCTTACGAGCATAAGGAAAAAGAACTCGTTTACGTCGGGAACGTCAAGCCGCATAAGGGGCTAAAAACGCTCGTCGAAGCTTATAAAATGCTTCCCGCGGGCGAGTATAAGCTGAAAATCATAGGCGAAAAGGACAATTTCCGCACGGGCGCGAATATAGAAGAGCTTTCTGCGGACGGCGTGATTTTTACGGGCAGACTTTCCGACGAAGCGCTTTACGACGAAGTGGCGAAATCGGAATTTCTCGTTCAGCCCTCTTTTTACGAGGGGTTCGGGATACCCCCGCTCGAAGCGTTATGCCTCGGTACGAAGCCTATCGTGAGCGATATAGAGGTGTTCCGCGAGGTGTACGACGGGTTCGACGTGCAATATTTTAAGGCGGGCGACGCGAAAGATCTTGCAAGAAAGATTTTAACGACCGACCCCGTGCCGAAAACCGCCCGCGAGGAGATAGAAAAGCGGTACGATTACGCCGTTATGACGGAAAAAATTCTGAGGGAAATAAAGGGATAAATGAAATTATCGGAGCTTAAAAATACGAAGGTCGATACAGACCATTTCGTTCACGTTTTCGCGTTTATATCCGTGCTTTTGATAGGCGCGGATATTTGGGGCGTGAACGTCGGCGTAAATTTAAGGCTCGATCAGATTTTTCTTCTTGTTCTTTCGTTTTTGCTTTTATTGAAAAACGGCTTCGCCTTGTCGAAAAACAAGTTCGTCGCGGCGTTTTGCGCGTTCGCGCTGATTTCCGCGATAGGGGCGGCAAGCCCCGTGAGAGGCTTAATCTTTTATTGTTCGATAATTTATAACGTATTTTTCGTTTATCTTTGTTTTTATAATTACGTTCTTATTTACGGAACGGAAAAGTTCGTTTCTATATTAAGAAAAACCTGTTACGTTCAGTTTTTTATAATACTTTTGCAGTTCGCGCTGAAAGTTTTGTTCAAGTACGAGCTTCCCTTTTTGCCGGGGTACGGCAAATATATGGGCGTATACAGATTTTGCATCTGGTTTTACGAGCCGAGCTATCTCGCGACTTATATGACGTTCTGGCTCACGCTGTCGCTGTGCAAGCTCCTTTTAAGAAAGGATTATTCGTACGTTAAAGACTGCGTTTTATGCCTTCTCGTTATGCTCATTTCCACTTCCTCTTCGGGGTTTGCGGGGATAGCCTTTTCGTTTATTCTCGTATACGTTCTGTGGCTGTGCGGCGGGATTTCGTTAAAAAAGCTTTCCGTAATACTCGTCGCGGCGGTCGGAGTGCTGTGCGTAAAGATTTTTTTGCCGAACCTGTTCGATACATTTATTGCTCGAATATTCTCGGGCGATCTTAACGGCGCGACGGGCGGAAGAGTGGAAGGCTGGGCGGAAACGTTTGAAGTTTTTAAAAAGAACGTTTTGTTCGGCGTCGGACCGGGGTGCTACGGAATATATCTCGGCAAAGGCAAGGGGCACGTCCCCTCGAACGTCACGTTGGAGCTTATGGCGACTCTCGGAATTTTCGCGGCGGTCGCATTTTATGCGTTCATCGTGTGGCTCGTCGTAAAAAGCTTTAAAATTTACGGAAATCGGCGCGACGACGCGGGGTTTACGCTGTTTGCCCTCGCGCTTTCGCTGATTGTTTTTACGGTGATTTTGCAGGTAAATCAGGGGTATTTAAGATTATATCACTGGATGTTCTTCGGCGTGATTGCGGGAGGAATTAAAAGATGCGGAGGCGGCTATGTCGGCGGGTATTCGCCCGAACTGCCGTTAAAAAAATATGGCGCATAAAATAAGCGTGGTAGTTCCCGTTTACAACGTGGAAAAATATGTAAAAGAGTGCATTGACGGAATACTTTCCTCAAAAGAAGATATAGAGGTTATCGCTGTAAACGACGGCTCGACGGATAGCAGTCTTGCCGTGCTTAATTCTTTTAACGACGAAAGACTGAAAGTCTTCAGTAAAGAGAACGAAGGGCTGTATAAAACGTGGAAGTACGGCGTGGAAAGGGCGACGGGCGATTATATAGTCTTCGTCGATTCGGACGATTACATAGACAGTAGAGTTTTTGCGAGGATAAACGAAATACTTGAAAAAAGAAATTACGATTTCATTCAGTTCGGGTGGTATATAAATTATCCGAGTGGAAAACAAGAAAAAGTAGTAATGCTTGCAGATATCGCAGGCGGAGAATATAACGAGGACAATATAAGTGAAGTCAAAGAAAGAGTTGTAGAGACGTTTAGCAGAGGGCACTTTACATTGTGTAGGTGCGGAAAAGCGTATAGGACAGAGTTTTTGAGAAGATCTTTAACCGATTTTATCGACGATATATCGGTCTTTGAGGATAACAGTGTGAATGTACCTCTTATTTCCATTGCTAAAACGGCGTATATCGAGCACGATTGTTACTATTATTATAGAGCGAATTTGGTTAGCTCCGTATCGAACATAAGGAGGAAAAGCAAAGATTATTATCGAGACTGTGTAAACCTAAAAATGTATTTAAACAATGTCAAGTATAAATTCAATCTATCTCAAAAAGCTTTGGATGCAAACTATTTTAAAACGTTTATATGGTTAAGCCTTCGAGTCATTATGGGCAAGGATTATGGTTTTATGAAAGTCATAGAGCAGGACGAGAAGTTTCGGTCGCTCCTTAAAAACGCGGACAAAACCGACGCATTAAAGAGGGACGTTACGATTTCCAAACTGCTGCTCAAAAGACGGTATAAAACTATTCGTTGTATTATAAGAGCTTATGAAGTTGTGAAAAAGCTTCGCAGAAAAGGATAAATCGGAATGGGAAATCTGGATAAGAAAAAAGGCGTAAAAAACGTAGTCGTTTCCATAGCGTTCCGTTTGCTTCTTCTCGTCGGCGCAATGGTTACGAGAAGATTTTTAATCGATTACGCGGGTAATATCTTAAACGGTCTCGATTCGCTTTATACGAGTATTTTAGGATTTCTCGCGGTCGCGGAACTCGGCGTGGGTACTGCCATAACCTTTTGTATGTACAAACCGATAGTGGACGGCGACGAAGAAAAGGTCGCCGCGCTGTACGGGCTTTTCAAAAAGCTGTATCTTATTATCGGCGGCGTGATTCTGCTTGCGGGCTGTGCCGTTATGCCGTTTTTAAGGTTCCTCGTAAAGGACTACGAAAACGTGAACGTAAGCCTTTATCTTTCGTTCGGCATAATGCTCGTTTCGGTTGTCGCGACCTATCTTTTCAGCGCGAAAATCTCGCTTATAAACGCTTATAAAAACAACTATGTGGCGACGGCGATAACTTCTTCGGGACTTTTGTTACAATACGTTCTGCAAATCGTCGTACTCATTTTAACGGGTTCGTTTTACTGGTATTTATTCTGCCGAATCGTCGCGGTGGCGGCGCAATGGGCGGCAACCGAACTCGTTTGCAGAAAAGGCTATAAAAACGTTATTTCGATAAAGAGCCGCGTTGACGAAGAGACCAAAAAAGAGGTCGAAAAGAACGTCAAGGCGATGTTTATGCACAAAATAGGAGATGTGCTTGTAAACACTGTTGACAGTATATTGATTTCTATTTTTTTTGGAGTGGCTGTTCTCGGAACGTATACTAACTATGTAACTATAATGACGGCGTTGGTAGGCACGATAAATCTTTTCTTTTCGCCTTTAACATCTGTTATAGGTCATTTATATTGTAAAGGGAGTTCAAACGAGTTGGAAAAATACCTTAATTTTTTCCATACTTTTAATTTCGTTCTTGGCTTGATTTTTTTGCTAGGGTATTATGCTATCATTGACGATTTGGTAACGCTTGTATATGGAGAAACTTTGAAAATGGATAGAGGAACGACTTTTGTCGTTACATTAAGTTATTATATTCAATTTCAACGTAGAGCCGTATTGCTTTTTAAGGATTCCACAGGAACATTTTATTATGATAGGTATAAACCTATTGTAGAGGGTGTGGCTAATTTGATTTTATCAATTCTTTTTGCGCAGTTTTGGGGAGTGACGGGTATTATCTTTGCTACGATAATAACAAATCTTTTCATATGTCACATAGTAGAGCCGCATGTTTTGTATAAATACGCGCTTGCCCGTCCCGCAAAAAATTATTACATAAAAAACTACGTTTGCATAGCTGTTTTCACGGGCGCGCTGTTTCTTCTGGATTTCTGCCTTTTAAGTTTTGACGGCGTGTGGAAAGAGCTTATCGTAAACGGTTTTATTTCGGTAGGAATTTCGCTTGTCATCTGCACGGCGTTCGCGCTTATAGATAAAGATTTCCGTCATTACCTCGCGCGGGGAATAGAAAAGCTTAAAAACAGGACGAAAAAGCCCGAGCAGTATAATTAAACGGGGACAAGGGAGAAATCGGAGGGAGTCTACAATGAAAACAATACTACTTGTATTCGGGACGAGACCGGAGGCGATAAAAATGTGCCCGCTCGTCAACGAGTTAAAGACGAGAAAAAACATAAAGACCGTTGTTTGCGTAACGGGGCAACATAGGCAAATGCTTGATCAGGTTTTGGAAGTGTTTAAGGTTGAGCCGGATTATGATCTTTCAATTATGAAAGATAAACAAACACTGTTTGATATAACAATTAATATCTTAAGCAAAATAAAATCGGTGCTCGAAGAGGTGAAACCCGATGTCGTTTTAGTGCATGGCGATACTTCAACTACATTCGTTACCGCATTGGCGTGTTTTTATATGCAAATCCCCGTAGGGCACGTCGAAGCGGGGCTACGCACATATAATATCTATTCCCCATATCCCGAGGAATTTAATCGACAAGCGGTCGGAATAATATCGCAGTACAATTTTGCACCGACTGAGTTGTCTAAACAAAACCTGCTACGAGAAGGGAAAAAGCCAGAGACGATTTGGGTTACCGGAAATACTGCTATAGACGCATTGAAAACTACCGTAAATCCTAACTACACTCATCCGGAGCTTGAATGGGCGAAGGGTAGTCGGCTAATAATAATTACTGCGCACCGTCGTGAAAATTTAGGTGAGCCTATGCATCATATGTTCAGAGCAATACGTCGTATAATGGACGAACATAAGGACGTTAAAGCGATATATCCGATACACATGAATCCTATCGTCAGGCAGGAAGCGGACGAGGAGCTGTCGGGTTGCGACAGGATAAGGATCATAGAGCCGCTCGAAGTCGTGGATTTCCATAACTTTCTCGCGAACAGCTATATGATTTTGACCGATAGCGGCGGAATTCAGGAAGAGGCTCCGTCGCTCGGGAAACCCGTTCTCGTTATGCGAGACACTACCGAACGTCCCGAGGGGATTGCGGCGGGGACATTGCGGCTTGTGGGGACGGACGAGCAAACGATTTACGATAATTTTAAGGAATTACTCGAAAACGAGGCGGCGTATAACGCGATGGCACACGCGAGTAATCCTTACGGCGACGGCTTTGCCTGTAAACGGATAGCCGATATTTTGGAGAAAAGCTCCAATCTTTAAGGGGTGCGATATTATAAAAAGAGGTTACGTGCCGACGCAACCTCTTTTTGCTACAAAAAAATTTTACCTCACCAAAAAATCATTTTTTAATCGCGGCGGTTTCTATAAGCATTTGCTCCATTCTTTTCATACATACGCCGCGGTCAAACTTCTCTCTCGCCATGGCGGCGTATTTTTTCGCGTATTCTCTTCTTTTCTCGGGATGCTCTATCCACCAGTCGATTTTTCTCGCCAAATCTTCCGCGTCGTTATAGTTAAACAAACTTTTTTCGTCCAGCGCGTAAAACCTCGTTGCGCTCTTCGGCGAATCGTTAATCACGGGGACGGTTCCGCAGGCTATCGCCTCCAAACAGCCTATTCCCTCCGCCTCGTATTCTGCGGCGTGAACGTATAAATCCGCCCTTCTATCCAGCTCCACCATTTCCTCGCGCGAGAAAAAGCCGAAACGCGGTTTTATCGGCAAAGCCTCCGCTTGCTTTTTAATTTTCGCTTCGAGCGGTCCGCCGCCCGCAAGCGTGAGCCTTATTTTATCCTTATACTTTGATTTTGCAATGCCCGCGATAAGCACTTGATGCGATTTTTCTTTCGAATATCTTCCCGTATAGAGAATATCTATAAACCCGTCGTCCGTCTTCGCCCTTTCGTCGGGGGTAAAGATCTCGTTCACGCCGTTGGAGATGACGTAGCCGTTCGTTTTCCCGTACTTTTTCTCGTAAACGTCCCGTAAATACTGCGAAACGTAATGTATAGCGTCTACTCTCTTATACATACGGTGAAAATGCTCGTAGGTGAGGTGGTTGACGAGCCGCGATTTATTCATGAGGATATGCACGGAAAAGTTTTCCGCAAGCAGGTGAAAACCCGCAGACATAGGAATTTTCTTTTCCTCGGCGATTTTGGCGGTTGCCTGTCCCAAAGAAAACGGAAGCATTATATGGATAACGTCCGCACCGAAAATCGCGTTTTCTATAATATCTTTTTCGGGTGCGGCGAGCGTAACCCCGTTTTTCGCGAGATATCCGTTAAACACGCCGAAATCCCTGTTCGGTACGACGAAGTAACCCTCCTCACCTTGTTTGCCCGCGTCGGCGCAGAGTACCTTCACCGTGTGTCCCGCTTCCTTGAGATAGCGTATAAAATTCATCGCGGCTATGGTAACGCCGTTGTTTTCCGCACCTAAAACGTCACATACTACCGTTATCTTCATTTGTTTTTTCCTTTTTGACGTAATTTATATACGCGTAGCTGTTCTCGCGCTCCGCGACGTCTTTCATAAAATTATAAATCTTATCGCGCATTTCGAGCTTGCCGTTACACTCGTTCGGATAAATCGGCTCGCTCACCGTAACCGTCACGAAAGGTTTGGCGTTTTTTAAAATTTTCCTTTGCCTGTAAGTAACGGTAAATCCGACGGCGGGGACGTTAAAGGAAAAAGGATACGCGAACGACGCCGCCGAGAAATGCCTTATCCCGTTATAGTACGGCCAAGCGTGCGCCTCGGGGAAAACGACTATCGTTTGCCCTTTTTTAATGAGCTTGCCCATAGCCTTGTGTAAATTCTTGGTCGCGGCAAGGTCGCTCGGGACGGGCAGTCCGCAAACGAGCGGCACTATTTTACCGATTATCGGGATAGATACGGCGTCGGGAGAAACGAGTATGTTCGCACGGCGGGGAAATGTGACGAGAGACGGGGTAAACGCGTCGCCCGCCATCTGCGAGTGGTTGCTGTATAGGATAAACCCGCCTTTAATTTTCTTTATCGCCTTGCGGTTTTTTATCTTTATTCCCTTAAGGTGCATATATATAAAGGCGACGGGCGTCGCGATAACCCGATACAGAATTATGCGCAGGAATTTCCATAGCGGGCGTTTGTCCATGAGATAATTATAATCGCCCGTTATTTTTTTAGCCTTTATCTTGCCGTGGGTAGGAGCGAAATCGTCGTTTAATTCGTCCGAATAATAGATGGTCTTTTTCTCTTTAGGCTTACACATTCTCGATAATTTTCCCCTTGCGTTATATAACTCTCCTTATAACATTGTACCAAAAAACCGCCGACGTTTCAACTTTTTTCAGCCATTTCTTCGCAGTCCGCGTAGACAAAGGTGGTTTTTTTGTAAGGATTTCTCGCTTTTTTGCCTTTTTCGCGCGATATCCTCAAAGAAAGTCATTTTTTGCGTTATAAAATCATATATATTAAAACCGTAAAAATTTTAAGGTTTTTTCGTAAAAGGGGAGAGCAAATGCGATACGACAAAAAAATCGTGGTGCTTAAAGAAATTGCGCAGGGCTATTCCGTCAATAAAAAACCCGTAAGCGGCATCGTGCGTGTGGAAATCGAGGACGGCGTGGCTAACCTTTTCCTTTCCTTCGTAAACTTTTGCGCTTGCAGGCGGGGCGCGTACGCCTTCTATTTAACCGACGGGGACGGCGGACGGTTTTATTACGACCTCGGCGTACGCCCCGCCTCGTTTGCTCGGGTTATGGAACGCTTGCCCGAAATAAAAAAAGGTTTTGCCGCGGGCGTGTGTCTTATTGAGGACGACCTGCCTACCCTCGTCGCTTTCGGACGCTCGGACGAGAGCGAGTTTACGGTGACGGATATAAAGAGCGTCGCCGCAGAGCAGTGCCTTATCCTTCGTAAACAACGGTTGAAATCGGCAAAGGTCGCCGAAATTCCTATAAAAAAAGAAGAAAGTACGGCAAGGACGATAGATCCCGCAGAGGAGATAGAAGCGGATAGGGCGGTAAGGACGGGCGGGACGGGAATAACGGACATGACGGGCGAGGCGAACGCGACGGAAGACTGCGTTTACGACGACGAGGCGGTTGCGACGGAAAACTATTACGAAACGGAGGGGGAGCAGGATGAAAACGACGGCGGGTGGTTTCAAGATAAAAGCGCATATTTCGGCGGCGGAAAAGGGAAAGGGGCAAAGCCGTCTGACGACTGCGGCGTTCAAGACGAGGATAGCGTTATGGACGGCGAGGATTTCTCGGAAGAGCGCCCGTACTATCTGACCGTCAAAGAAGAGTTAAACGAGATTTTCGATAAATTTCCCGAAGAAACCTCGCTCAAAAAACTTTTCCCCGACAGCGAATTTTCGCGTGTTAACTATTCGGCGGACAAATTTTACGTCGTGGGGCTGATAAGAGAGGGCGGAAGGGAGAAGTATATATGTTACGGCGTACACGGGGCGTATTCCGAAAACGCGCCCGCAGAGCTTGCGCCGTACTGTTCGTTTATTCCTATTTCTATTTTCGACCTTGCGGGTGACGGGTACTGGATGATGTTTCAGTCGGCGACTACGGGCGAGTGTATACTCTTAAATCAGAACAAATAAGGAGAGAGTAAATAAAGCGGGGCAATGCGGCGACAGTGCAAAAAAAGTCAGGCGTAGCAATATTGTTCTGATGCCAAACAATGAAAGTGCACCCCCGTCGGCGGCGTTTAACCGATGGGGGTGCTCATATACTGTACAATTTTGTCGGGCGATTTCACAGCGCCCGATGTGCCGTTTTCAACGATTATTTATCTTCTTCGAAAGTGTCGTTTTTTTCTTTGTTAGTTACCGCGTCTCCGAAGTATTGAACATCGCAGTATACGTAGTCGTCGAGGGCTTTGTTGCCTGCGCCGCTTTTTTCTTGGCGTTCCTTTGTATAGCGTCTCGCAAAGGTTTTATGGAGATTCCCCCTACGACAATCTCATTTCCAAAAGCAGTTTATCCGCGATGAGGGCGATGAACTCTCCGTTGGTGGGTTTCTCCGCTCCCACGTACGCCCGTACCCCGA
>CAVDPT010000011.1:0-11399 GCA_963610935.1 Bifidobacteriaceae bacterium
TTCCGCCGCACCGTGCCCCTTTTTTGTCGTCATTCTACGCTACCCTCCGTCGTCCCCCCTCCATCGTCATTCTGAGACTGACTTCTCGCTTTTGCTATCGAAGAATCCAGCGTAACGACAGTGGAGCGTTTCTGATGGTTAGCATTAGAAAATGCGGCGCGGTGCGCCTTGATCCTTCGATTGTCCGTCAAAGTAAGAAAGTCTCAGGATGACGAAAAAAGAGTAGTTATACTTGCGTGTTACCCCCCCCTCGTCTGTCCGTCAAGGAGGCAAGACGCTTCTCCGCTATGCTACGAAGCACTTGTCCGTCAGGCGGGCAGGTCAAAGCCGTGCAGGATGACGACGATGGGGTCACAGTAGAGATTCTTCGGAAGCAGGGCAAGAGGGCGGTAAACGAATGTCGAACGCCTCGCAGTTTTTACTGGCGCGTGTTACGACGCAAGATTTCTTCGCAAGTTTTTTTCTCAAACGCTTGCGAAAACGTCAATATTTTGCTAATATATATAGGCAAAGAGTTGGCGTGTTTTTTCGCTGAAAGGAGATTATTTTGAAAAAGGATTTATCGGTGACGCTTAAGGGCGAGAAAATCAACGAATACAGGGCGATTCCTTTTTGGAGCTGGAACGACGAGCTTGAAATTCCCGAGCTTGAAAGACAGATAGAATGGATGAAGAAGGAGGGCTTCGGCGGCTATTTTATGCACGCACGCGGCGGGCTTACTACCGAATATCTCGGCGAGAAGTGGTTCGACTGTATAAAGGCTTGCCTCGATAAGGGCGCGAAAGAGGGAATGGAAAGCTGGGCTTACGACGAGAACGGCTGGCCGAGCGGTTTTGCGGGAGGCAAACTTCTGTCCGATCCCGAAAATTGCGACCGCTTTATAACCTACGATAAAGGCGCGTACGACAAGAATTCCTTGGTATCCTACCGCATAGACGGCGGAAAATTCGAGCGCGTTTTCGGTGCCGTCGCGGCGGACGGCGAATATCTTAATTTATACGAGCATATTTCCAATTCCACGGCGGACATTCTAAACGGCGAGGTTGTGGATAAATTCATTTCCGAAACGCACGAAAAATACAAGGAACGCTTCGGCAAGGATTTCGGCGGCAAGTTGAAGGGTTTTTTCACCGACGAACCGCAATATTACAGATGGGGGCATCCTTATACCAAAGTGCTTCCCGCATATTTTAAGGAAAAGTACGGCGAGGATATTTTGGACGGCTTGGGGCTTATGTTCGTCGAACGCGACGGGTATCAGTCTTTCCGTTATAAATACTGGCTTTCTATGCAAAGCCTTATGCTTAAAAACTTTGCGAAGAAGATTTACGACTGGTGCAATAAAAACGGTTGCGAATTCACGGGACATTACGTCGAGGAGGGTTCCCTTCAGTGGCAGGATATGTGCTGTGCGGGAATTATGCCTTTTTACGAATACGAAACTATCCCCGGGATAGACCATTTGGGTGCGGGCGTCGCGGGAGTCGTCGCGCCGAAGCAGGTCGGTTCGGTAGCGGCGCAGCTCGGCAAAAAGAAGGTTCTTACCGAGACGTACGGCTGTTGCGGTTGGGGCGTTACTCCGCATAGACTAAAACGCATTGCCGAAAGTCAGTACGTTTACGGCTTAAACCTTATGTGTCAGCACCTTTTGCCGTATTCCGAACACGGTCAGAGGAAACGCGATTATCCCGCGCATTATTCGTGGTCTAACCCTTGGGTGAGGCACGACTTTAAATCTTTCAACGATTATTTTGCGAGGCTCGGGTATCTTCTCGGCGAGAGCCGCGAAATAGTGAACGTCGCTATGTTCTGCACGGTGCGAAGCACTTACTTCGAATACAAGAGAGAAGAACAGGAGACGTTAAAGAGTATAGACCTGTCTTATCTCGACCTTGCGGATAAGCTTGCGAAAACGAATATTCCGTTCCACCTTGCGGACGAGACGATTATGGAAAAGCACGGAAAGGTAGAGAATGGCAAGCTCGTTATCGGCAACTGCTCGTACGAGTATCTCGTTTTCCCGAAAATCTATACTATGGGGAAATATACGAAAGGACTTCTGGACGAATTCGTGCGTCAGGGCGGGAAGATTCTTTTTACCGACGGCGTCCCCGAATACGTCGAGGGCGAGCCGTGCGAATACGGATATAAGAGTAACGTCACTTTAGAGGAGATCGCCGCCGCGCAGGAGTTTACGGTAAGCGATACGGAGACGGAAATTCGTTCCACACTTCGCGAGATAGACGGCAAGAGATTTATATATTGCGTCAACGTCGGCGAAAAGGCGTACGACTTGACTTTTTCGGGCAAGTTTAAGGGCTTTACCGCGCTTAACCTCGAAACTCTCGAGGAAAAACCCGTTTCTACGAAACTGCATTTCGAGTCGGGCGATTCCTTCGTTTTGTTCTTTGCGGATAAAGAGACGGCGTGCGAAAAGGATTTGCCCGTCATAACGCTCGGCGGCGCGTTCAACGTCGTTCGGGACAGCGGCAACTACCTTACTTTGGACAAACTTTCCTATTCGTTGGACGGGAAAACTTATAGCGAAAAACTCCGTTATATGGGGATATTCTGGGAACTTCTCAATAAACGCCATAACGGCGCGGTTTATCTTAAATACGATTTTAAGATAAAAGATATTCCCGAAAAGCTTTATTTTCTTGCCGAGGATATGCACAACGAATGGTGCGAAATAAACGGCAACAGGGTAGAGTTTAGCGGAGAATCGGACTTTGAGAAAAAGCTGTATAAAGCGGACATCGCGCGTTTCGTAAAGGAAGGCGAGAACACGGCTATCATAAAAATCAACTTCTACGAAGCCGAAAACGTGTATTACGTTTTGTTCGGTGACGTGAACGAGAGCCTGAAAAACTGTCTCGTCTACGACACTACGATAGAGGCGTGCTACCTTTTCGGCGATTTCGGCGTTTACGCGGAGGACGGTTTTAAGGACGGCGCGACGAAAGGCGTTCTCATCGGCGACGATTTCTATATCGGAAAGAAGAAAGACGTCGTATACGACGCGGTAAAAGACGGCTATCCGTTCTTTGCGGGCGACATTACCTTTGAAAAAGACTTTGAAAGCGACGGAAAACCGACGGTTTTAAAGCTTTCGGGCAACTTCTGCCTCGCGGATATTAAGATAAACGGTAAAAAGGTCAAAAAATCTTATTTTGCGGATAGGGTAGATATATCGGAATACGTCGTTAAAGGTAAAAACCACGCGGAGATAACGCTTTATAGCGGAAACCGTAACCTTCTGGGACCGTTCCATTTAAAGGACGTCGAGGACCCCGGTAGCGTGGGACCGTATACGTGGGAGCTTTGCGGCACGTGGAAAGACGGAGTATCTTTCGCAGAACGTCCCGAATACGCTTTCGTGCGTTTCGGACTTTACGAATAAACGAGTTAACGGAAAATAAAAATTAAAAAAATAAAGGCGGATATAAAAATGAGTAATTATCAAAACGCAAAAGCCGCGTTCGCTAAATACGGCGTAGACGCGGACAAGGCACTTGAAACGCTTGCGACCATACCCGTCGCGCTCCATTGCTGGCAGGGCGACGACGTTATCGGTTTCGACCACGACGGACCTCTTACGGGCGGAATTCAGACTACGGGAAATTACCTCGGCAGAGCGAGAAATCCCGAGGAGCTTATGGCTGACCTCGAAAAGGTTATGAGTCTCGTCCCCGGGACTAAAAAAATAAACGTCCACGCTTGCTACGCTATTTTTGAAAAGGGCGAGTTTGCGGACAGAGATAAGCTCGAGCCCAAACATTTCAAAAAATGGGTGGACTTTGCGAAAAAGCACGGCGCGGGGCTTGATTTTAACCCGACGTTCTTCTCGCATCCCATGGCGGCTTCGGGACTTACGCTTTCTTCTCCCGACGAAAAGGTGAGAAAATTCTGGATTGCGCACGGAAGGGCTTGCGTAAGAATTTCCGAATACTTTGCAAAAGAGACGGGGATTCCCTGCGTTATGAATATCTGGACGGGCGACGGTCTTAAGGACGTACCCGCGGACAGAATGGGACCGAGAATGAGATACGAGGATTCCATCGACCAAATTCTCGAGGGCTACGACAAAAACCTCGTTAAGCCTTGCGTGGAAAGTAAAGTTTTCGGTATCGGCGTAGAGAGTTATACCGTCGGCAGCGCGGAATTTACACTTTCCTACGCGGCTAAAAAGGGCATACTTCCGCTTATGGATAACGGACATTATCATCCCACCGAATACGTTTCGGATAAAATATCCGCACTTCTGACATTCTTCCCCGAGATCGCGCTTCACGTCACCCGCGGCGTGCGCTGGGACTCCGATCACGTCGTCGCGCTCGACGACGAAACGAAAGAGATAGCGAAGGAGATAATTCGTTGCGGCGCAAACAGAGTGTTTATCGCTCTCGACTACTTCGACGCGAGCATAAACCGTATTGCCGCGTGGACGGTCGGCGCGAGAAACATGCAAAAAGCGCTTATGTACGCGCTTTTACAGCCGAACGCGCTACTTAAAAAACTTCAGGACGAACACGAGTACACCGAGCTTTTTGTTACGCAGGAGGAGCTGAAAACCCTTCCTTACGGCGACGTGTGGGAAGAGTATTTGAGCCGTCAGGGCATTCGCGGAGCCGATTGGTTTGAGGAAGTAAAGACTTACGAAAAAGAAGTCCTTTCAAAGAGAAAATAATATAAAAGAAGACGCCGCCCCGAAAACCGACGGTTTTCGGGGCGGCTACAATATGCATAACGAGGAGAAAATAATGAACGCAACTATTAAGGAACTGATAGAAATATCTCAATATGCGGGAAACCGCGCAGACTATACGCAGGGCGGCGGCGGAAACACTTCCGTTAAAAACGCAGAAAAAGATTTGATGCTTATAAAAGCTTCGGGGTATAGGCTAAAGGACATAGACGAAAAGACGGCGTTCGTCGCAGTCAAAAAAAGCGCGATAGCGAATTATTACGCTTCGGTCGACACGTCCGTCAAAAAGGATTATGAAAAGGAAAGCGCAGAGGTTTCTAAAAACTCGGTCGTGCCGATTGAGGGGCTTCCCGCTCTTCGTCCGAGCGTAGAAGTAGGTTTCCACGCCGTCTTGAAAAAATACGTAATACACACCCATTCGGTTTACGCGAATATTCTTACATGCAGTCAAGAGGGGGAAAAGCTCGCGAAAGAGATTTTTGCGGGTAAAGATTTCGGCTTTATCTTCTTGCCGTATATCAACCCCGGTTTCGAGCTTACTCTCGCGATGAAAAAAGCGATCGACGAATACGTTGAGAATAACGGCTCGTACCCCGAGGTCATTTTTATGAAAAACCACGGTCTCGTGGTAAACTCCGATTATTTACATAGAGTTATTGCGGTAAACACCGAAGTGAACGAGGCAATTATGGCGCGCTTTAAGCTTGCGGACGATTTCCGTGCGGTAAGCCTTAAAGAGGAGAACGGCGGTTACGTTTCCAAAACGCCTATCGTCAAGGAATTCGTAAAGAAAAACGGATTGGACAAAGCGTTTCTCGATAAATATCCGCTTTATCCCGACCAGCTCGTATACTTAAACAATATTCTCGCGCATTCACCGAACACTCTCGTCGTAAATAGCGGCGAAGTACGCTACAACACGGATATAAAGCAAGCGACTACGCTCGAGGAAACGCTCGCCGCATACCTTTTCGTCATAGAAACGATAAGAAATGCGGGACTTACCGTAAACACAATGAGCGAGAAAGAAGTAGATTTTATCAATAACTGGGAGGCGGAAAAATATCGCCGCTCTGTAAAATAATCGTAATAAATTCTAATTCAAAGTAACGTAAAAACTCGGCGAAACGCAACGTTTGCCGAGCTTTTTATGTTTTGTATATTTTTATATGTTTTTATTCGCTGACCGTTATATCGTAAGAAAATTCGTACGATTCGCCGTTTTTAAGGTGGATAAACTCTTTTTTCGTCTTAAAGTCGTCGATTGCACCCTCGTCCGCGGGTACGCCGTGCCACGGCTCTATGCAAACGAACGGCGTATCCTTCGCATAAGTCTGCCATATTCCGAGGTGAGTGACGTCCCTATATGTTACTTTTACGAACCTGTCGGTTTTATCCGATTTAAGGGTGGCATATCCTTCTTTTTCGACGAAGAACAAAGCGTCGTCAACGAAAAGCTCGTGCGTCAGCAAAAGCTTGTTTCCGCCCTCTAACTTGTAATCGACGGTCTCGCCGAGGTCAAGACCGTTAGCGGAAAACACGTTTTTAAGATGAGAACCTTTACTTGAAAATTCTATATAATGGTCGGAAAAGGAAAGTCCGCTTTCAAGCGGAACGGAGAACCCGGGGTGTCCGCCGAGAGAGAACGGAAGGTCTGCGTTTCCGGTGTTTGTCGCCGTGACGGAAGTCGTTATCGTCGCTCCGATAAGGGTATAGGTTACCCTCAAAAGGAATTTAAAAGGATATTGTTTTAGCGTCTTTTCGTTTTCTTTCAGCTCGAGAGTAATTTTATCCGCGGTTTTTTCGGTTACCGTAAAATCGCTGTCTCTCGCAAAGCCGTGAATATTCATCTCGTATTCTTTGCCGTCGTAGGTGTACTTGCCGCTCGTAAGCCTGCCGCAGACGGGGAAGAGAATTATCGCGCTTCTGTTCCAATAATCGGGACTGCCGTGCCATAAATACTCGAAGTTGTCGTTTTTACCAAAAATCGACTTTAATTCCGCTCCGTGGTCTTCTACTTGTACTCGCAATTTGTCGTTTTCTAAAATATGTATCATATAAAACCCCGTCGTCGTTGTTCTTTAAATCGGTCGATAATGCGGCGACGCTTCTCCTTTTAATAAAAATTTATTTTGCCGTAAGTTCGTAAAGATGCTTTTTGTAGTTTTCCATTGAGGATACTATAATCTTAACCGCCTCGTCCTTGTCCGCCGCGACGTCTACGCTCGTGTGTTTATTTTCGAGCTGTTTATAAACGGAAAAGAAATGCTCCATTTCCTCGAAGATGTGTTTCGGCAAATCGTGTATGCTTTTATAGCTGTTATAGGTAGGATCGGCAAACGGAATGGCGATAATCTTCTCGTCAACCGCTCCGCTATCGTTCATGACGATAACGCCTATGGGATAGCAGTTTACGAGACTCATCGGTACGAGACTTTCCGAGCATAAGATAAGAACGTCCAAAGGATCGTCGTCCGCCGCGAGCGTGTGAGGAATAAAACCGTAATTCGCGGGATAATGGGTAGAGGTATAGAGGATTCTGTCGAGCCGAAGCAGCCCCGTTTTCTTATCCATTTCATATTTTTGCTTACAGCCTTTGCTGATTTCAACGACGGCTACAAAGCTTTCGGGCGTTATTCTGCTACTTTCTATATCGTGCCAAATGTTCATAAACTTTCCTCGCGCTTTTTATTTATTGTAACACAAACCTTTTATTTTATCAAGTCTTTTATATTTTAATATCCTCTTTATTTGCGCTTTTCGCATTTTGGTGGTATACTTATATGCGAGAAGAAAGCTATGTATATCGTAACCTTAAAAAAGAACGAAGAGAAGAGAATATTAAACGGTTTCCCTTGGGTATACGCCAACGAGGTTTACAAAATCGAGGGAAAGGATAAGCAGGGGAGCATTGCTCGGGTGGAAGCGTTCGACGGGCGATTTGTCGGGATAGGCTTTATAAACCACCTTTCTAAAATTCTCGTGCGGATTTTGTCGTTAAAAGAGGAGACGATAGACGAGGGATTTTTCAGGAAAAGAATTATCGCGGCAAAAGAATATAGGGAAAGCCTCGGATATTCCGACAATTATCGCGCAGTTTTTTCGGAATCCGACTATTTATCGGGACTTATCGTCGATAAATACGGAGAATATCTTTCCGTACAATTTTTATCGCTCGGTATGGAAATAAGAAAAGGGCTTATCGTAAAGCTTTTAGTCGAGGTTTTTTCGCCTAAAGGAATTTACGAGCGGAGCGACGTTGCCGTACGGCTGAAAGAAGGTCTCGAGGAACGCAAGGGCTACCTTTACGGCGGCGAATTTAACACCCTCGTGCCGATAGTCGAAAACGGCGTTAAAATGCTCGTAGACCTCGAAAACGGACAAAAAACGGGCTACTTTCTCGACCAGAAGGAAAACCGCGACAACGTTAAGCACTACGTTAAGGATAGAACGGTTCTCGACTGCTTTTGTAACGTCGGCGGATTTTCTATGTGCGCGGCAAAGTACGGAGCGAAAGAAGTTACTGCGGTCGATATAAGCGAAACGGCGCTCGATCTCGTAAAGAGAAATGCCGAGCTCAACGGATTTAACATAAATACCGTTCAGGCGGACGTTTTCGAGTTTTTGAGAGAAACGCGCAGAGCAAAGAAAAAATACGGCGTGGTTATTCTTGATCCGCCCGCATTTACCAAGACAGTCGACACGGTTAAACAGGCGTGCAAAGGGTATAAGGATATAAACGTTCAGGGGCTGAAAATAACCGAAAAAGGCGGCTATCTTATTACCTGCAGCTGTTCGCAGCATCTTTCGGTGCAAAGCTTTTTGGACGTTATTAAGGAAAGCGTATTCGAAAGCGGCGTTCCCGCAAAGCTTGTGGAATTCCGAACTCAAAGCAAAGACCACGCGACTCTTATAGGGCTTGACCAAAGTCTTTATCTCAAAGTCGCCGTTTTGAAAATAATATAAAGGAGCGTTTTTATGAGCGAAAATTGTTCTCACGATTGCTCGTCCTGCAAGGAAAATTGCGAGCATAGGGAAATAGCAAAAGAGAAACCTAACGAAAATTCAAAAGTCAAAAAGGTTATCGGTATTGTGAGCGGAAAAGGCGGCGTAGGTAAATCTCTCGTCACCTCGCTTCTTGCGGTTTCGGCGGAAAGAGACGGCAAAAACGTAGCCGTGCTCGACGCCGACGTTACCGGACCTTCCATTCCGAAGCTGTTCGGTATAAAAGATAAAGCCTATTCGCCGGACGGCAAATCTATTAACCCCGCGCTTTCGAGGACGGGTATTAAGATAATGTCCGTAAACCTTTTGCTTGCCGACGACACGGAACCCGTCGTATGGCGCGGACCGATTATCGCGGGTACGGTAAAACAGTTCTGGACGGAGGTGAATTGGGGAGAAGTGGACTATATGTTCGTCGATATGCCCCCGGGGACGGGCGACGTTCCGCTTACCGTATTTCAAAGCATACCGCTCGACGGAATAGTCGTCGTCACCTCTCCGCAAGAGCTTGTTTCGATGATAGTAGGTAAAGCCGTGAAAATGGCGGAGCTGATGAACGTCCCGATTTTAGGCATAGTCGAGAATATGTCTTATCTCGAATGTCCGAACTGCGGTGAAAAAATCAACGTTTTCGGTGAAAGTCATTTAGAAGAAATCGCCGCAAAATATAAGATCTCTAATCTTTATAGGTTGCCGATAAACCCGAAATTCGCGTCGCTTGCGGATAACGGCGAAATTGAAGACGTCGAAAAAGACTTTTTGAGCGATTTATACAAAAAAATATAAAAAGTATAAAACCAAAACCCTCACGGCAATTTGCTTGCGAGGGTTTTGGTTTAGTTATCGTTTATTTTCATGATTATCGTATTAAGATTTTTTGCAATAATATCTCGCGAGGGATGACAATCTTCGGTAATCCATTTTTCAAGCACGCCGATAATGCCCGAAACGACAAAAACCGATTCCGTCAAGTCAAACTGTTTATCTCCGTTGGGATTGATAGCGGCGTCCTCTTTGAAAACCATCGAATAAAACAGTTTTTTCAGTTTATACATCGTGTTGCCGTTATCGGCTCTTGTTAAAGCTCTGAAAAGTTCTTTGTTTTCTTCGATATACAGCGTAAGCTCTTCCGTTAATTTACGGCTGTTGCCCGAATCGGTAGTAGGAAACGCTTTTTCAAAAACCCTGACAAGGCTATCCATAAGGTCCTGTTCGATATTCTCATATAAATCGTAAACGTCGGTATAGTGCAAATAAAAAGTTCCCCTGCCGATGTCTGCGTGGCGCGTAATTTCCGCAACCGTAATTTTGTTTAAGCTTTTCTTTTTAAGTAAGGCAAGAAACGTTTCTTTTATCGATTTTTCGGTTTTCGCATTTCTTCTGTCATTCATATTTATCTCCGTTTCCGAACAGTTTATATCGAAAATCACATTACCGAACACTCGAAGTCAAAGCGTTCATTGAAAATCGAGGTGTCTATATTATACTATACACGTGTTCAGTTGTCAACGGCTGTTCATAGATAAAACCAAATAGGAGCAAACAGAAAATGATTATATGTCGTGAAGTAAAGAAAAGCGAAATCAAGAAAATAGCGGAACTCGTGGCAACGTCGTTCGGGGAATATCCGATGTATACTATTGCGTTTCGTGATAAATTCAAGAGTAAGGACGATTTTGTTCGCTATATGAAAAAACTAAACCGAGTACATATCGGGGCGAACGCAAGAAAACATAAATGTTTTGTAGGCGTTGTTGACGGGAAAATCGTATCGGTCGCACTGTTGCAAAATCCGAATATTAAGCGCGTAAGCCTTTTCGATTATATTCTTGCGGGCGGCGTCGGGTTGCTTTTTCCCGTCGGTTTTAAGCGGCTGATCGGGTTCTTCGATATTTCAAACGAAGCGCATAAAGACTGTGCCGAAAGGTGCGGCAACGCTTGGTATGTGGAGTTACTCGCCGTATCTCCCGATTGCAAAGGGCAAGGGCTCGGAACTAAAATGTTGAACGATTGTTTGATTCCGTATGTAGAAAGTCAAAAAGGAACGGAAATCGCTTTAATTACAAATACACCGTACAACTGCAAATTTTACGAAAAAAACGGTTTTATCAATTTTGCGGTTTCCGAGTTAAAATATGAAGCAAATATAATTAAAAACTGGAGTTTTTATAAGAATTTATAGTATTATATCGCACTTAAAGTATAATGAACAAAAGGACGGCTCATAAGGGCGTCACTCTTAGGGATTTAAATTGAATAATTTATAAAACTCGACTTTTCTTTTGCCCACGCAAAACAAATTGAATTAAATTTTATTTTATGTTATAATAAACTCACCGATAAATAAGAATATGACGGAGTGTATAATGAGCAAAAAATTAACCGAAATGAGTTTAGAAGAACTGTGGCAGTTGTTTCCTATCATTTTAACAGAACATCAAGAGTGTTGGAAAGAATGGTATTTGGAAGAAGAAACCCTGTTAAAGAAAGTTCTTCCAAAAGTCCAAAGGATAAGTAATATAGGAAGTACCGCAATTTCTTCCATTTGGGCAAAGCCTATTGTTGATATTCTCGTGGAAGTTCTCAAGGAAAGCAACTTGTTTGATTATAAAGATTTGATTACAAACAACGGCTATATTTGTATGTCGCAAAGCGAAGATAGAATTTCTTTTAATAAAGGATATAC
>CAVDPT010000011.1:11409-66538 GCA_963610935.1 Bifidobacteriaceae bacterium
CATTTACATTTAAGATATGCTGGGGATAACGATGAATTGTATTTTAGGGATTATCTTATCGAGTTTCCCGATATAGCAAAAGAGTATGAAAAATTAAAGACTTCTTTATGGAAAAAATACGAGCATAATCGAGATGCTTATACAAACGCAAAGGCCGAGTTTGTAAAGAAATATACCGAAAAAGCGAAATCAATTTATGGTAATAGATACTAACAAATTCCAATTTATCGAGTTGATATTTTTTGTGGGGAATTTTTTTTGTGGAAAATTTTCAAAAGTGTAGCACACTATACTTTCAAATGAAAGACATTTGCTTTACAAAGTAAAAAAGAAAGACTAACGAAAAAATCGTTAGTCTTTTATAATGTCTTAAAAAATCCCTATGGGAAGAGCGGTTAGCTTATACACCGTTTTAATGCTCGAACTGTGCGTTATAAAGGTTATAGTAGAAACCGCCTTTATTTAGAAGTTCCTTGTGCGTGCCTTTTTCTATAACGTTGCCGTTATTCATAACGAGTATCACGTCCGCGTTCTTGATAGTGGAAAGTCTGTGCGCCACTATAAAAGAGGTTTTTCCTTCCATCAGCTTTTCAAACGCTTCCTGAATTTTCAGCTCGGTACGGGTGTCGATCGAAGAGGTCGCTTCGTCGAGAATAAGCATCGGCGGGTGAACGAGCATTACGCGCGCAATACAGAAAAGCTGTTTCTGCCCTTGCGAAATATTGCCGCCGTTCTCCGCAAGCACGGTGTCGTAACCGTCTTTTAAGCGCATTATAAAGTTATGAATATGCGCCGCCTTTGCCGCCGCGATAATTTCTTCGTCCGTGGCTTCGGGCTTGCCGTAAGCTATGTTCTCTCTCACCGTGCCTTTTTTAAGCCAAGTGTCCTGCAAAACCATTCCGAAGTTTTGGCGCAGTGACCTTCTCGTAACGCCGGTAATATTTTCTCCGTCAATCGCAATTACGCCCGAATTTACGTCGTAAAAGCGCATAAGAAGGTTTATTAGCGTAGTTTTGCCGCAACCCGTAGGTCCGACTATCGCCACGCGTTTTCCGCTTTCAACCGACAGCGAAAAGCCCTGAATAAGCGGTCTTTCTTTAACGTAAGAGAAATATACGTCCTTGATTTCTATATTGCCGTTTGCGTTCGTAAGCTCGGGGAGAGTAGCGTCCGAGGGCTGATCGGGCGTTTCCAGAAGGTCGAAAACTCGCGTCGCCGCCGCCGTCGCGGTCTGAAGCTCGGTGACTACTCCCGTAATTTCGTTAAAAGGTTTCGTGTATTGATTCGCGTACGAAAGGAAGCAGGAAAGTCCGCCGACCGTAAACGCCGCGCCGCCCGCCGCGTGACCTTTTATCACGAGGAACGCGCCGAGTATACACACCGCGACGTATACCACGTTGTTCACGAACCGCGTGCAGGGGTTGACCATTGCGGAATAAAAAGCCGCGTTCTGCCCCCAATGTTTTAAGTCCTTGTTGATGACTCCGAACCGTTTTTCCGCGCGGGCTTCGTAGCCGAAAGCCTTTACGATACGCTGATTGGAAAGCATTTCGGTAACGAGTCCCGAAAGCTCGCCGCGTTTTCTCGCCTGCATAGCGAACATATCGTGACAGCCCTTCGCGATGAAATACGCGACGAAAAGGGAAAGGGGAGTGAGGCACACCACCACGAGCGCGATTATATAGTTATAGGTAAACATAAAGATAAGCGTGCCGATTATCGTGACTACTCCGCTGAAAAGCTGCGAAAAGCCCTGAATAAGTCCGTCCGAAATCTGATCGACGTCGCTCCCGACCCTCGACATAAGGTCGCCCTTCGAGCTTCCGTCGATAAACGAAAGCGGCACGTCGTTAAGCTTCTTAAACGCCCTTCTCCTTAAATCGCGTATCGTGCGGAAGGACGCGAAGTTAATGAGAAGCGACGAAAGATACTGAAACAGTACCGCCGTGCAGATAAGAGCGGCGAGAATACCCGCGTTATTTAAAATCACGCCGAAATCGACGTTGCCTTCGCCGATGATGTAGTCTATCGTTCTGCCGACCACGACGGGCGCGAAAAGGGTAGCCGTAATCTGCACGAGCGAGCATAAAAGCGCGCCGAAAATGTGCGGAAGATAAGGCTTTGCGAAAATCATCAGTTTTTTTATCGCCCCGAAATCCGTTTTATTTTTTAGCTTTTTCTTTGTGCCTAAACTTTTAGAGGACTTCATAATTCTTCCTCCTTGTTTTGAGAAAGGCATATTTCGCGGTAAACGGGACAGGAGGAAATAAGCTCTTCGTGCGTGCCGCTTCCCACTATTTTACCGTCGTCTAAAACTATAATAATATCGCAGTGCTTGATGCTCGTGGCGCGTTGAGAAACGGAGAAAGTCGTAAGCCCCTCTTTTTCGCGAAGCTCGTTCAAGGCTTTGCGAAGCCGCGCGTCCGTCGCGAAATCGAGTGCGGAAGAGCTGTCGTCGAGAATGAGAATTTTCGGCTTTTTGACGAGCGCGCGCGCAATCGTCAGTCTTTGCCTTTGCCCGCCCGAAAAGTTTTTGCCGTCCTGCTCCACGAATTTATCCAGACCTTCGGGCATCGCGTCCACGAAATCCTTTGCCTGCGCCGTTTCGAGGACCTCGTAAATCTCTTCGTCCGTTGCGTTCTCGTTCCCCCAAAGCATATTGTCTCGGAGCGTTCCGTAAAACAGCACCGCTTTTTGCGGAACTATACCGAAAATCTCCGCAAGCTCGGCGTTTTTATAGTCTTTTACGTCGTTACCGAACACCTTTATGCAGCCCTCCTGCGGATCGTACGCGCGCGTTAAAAGGTTTACGAGCGTGGATTTGCCGCTGCCCGTGCCGCCGAGAATACCCACGCTTTGTCCCGCGCGAACGACGAGGTTCGCGTTTTCTATCGAGTGCGAAGCGTTGCCCGCATAAGAAAAGCTCACGCCCGCAATTTCCGCAGCGGGGGCGGAGAAGTCGGCGGTCGCGCCGTCGCCTTCTTTCATAGAAGAGGTCACGGAGAACACTTCGTTTATTCTCGCCGCCGAAGCGGATGCCTTGGTAAATACGATAAGAAGATTGGCAAACACCACCATAGCGTTAAGAATCTGCGTCATGTAGTTTACGAGCGCTATAATTTCGCCCTGCGAAAGAGTGCCGTAATACACCGTTTTTCCGCCGAAATAAAGTATCGCGATGACCGCGAGGTTTAAGACTGCGTAGGTTATGGGGTTAAGAAGAGCGGAAAGCGCGCCGACCTTTATCGACGAAGAAGAAAGGCTTTCCGACGCACGCTCGAAAATCGTTTTCTCGCGTTCCTCCGCGCCGAACGCACGCACCACGCGCGCCCCCGAAAGATTTTCTTCGGTCAGGCGAGAAACGTCGTCCAGCTTATCCTGAACCTTTTTGTATTTCGGCATAGAAAGAGCCATAATCGCCCATAGCGCGCCGCCTATAACGAGCGCCGCCGCCACGAAAATAAGCGACAATTTGACGTCTATCAGCATAGCCATTATAATCGCGCCGACGACGATAAACGGGGCGCGGAGTATAAGCCTTATGAACATCGCAACCGCCTGTTGCGTCTGATTTACGTCCGCCGTCACGCGGGTGATTAAGGAAGCCGTGGAAAACTTGTCGAGTTCGGTATAAGAAAAAGTGTTTATATGCGAATACAGTTCGCGGCGAAGGTTAGTGCCGAACCCGAGCGACGCGCGGCTTGCAAAAAACTGCGCCGTGAGCGCGAACGCAAGCCCTGACACCGCAAGTCCCGCGATTATAAGTCCGCCCGTAACGAGTCCCGAATAGTCGCCCGCGTACCCGCGCGGAATCGCGGTGTCTATAACCCACGCGACGACGAGCGGAGTGATAAGCTCGCACACCGCTTCTATGAGTTTAAAGAGCGGTCCGAAAATCGTCTTTAAGCGATAGCCTTTTAAGTATTTTATAAGTTTCAGCATAATTCAGTCCGATTAGTTCTTTTCCTTTTTTGCCTTTTTGCGTAATTCTATGACCGAGGCGAGGCTTCGTAGTCTTATCGTAGCCGCGCCGGAGTTGGAAATTTCGTCTATTTTAATCTGCGAATAAAGTCTGCCGCCCTTTTCCACCGTGCTTCTTATTTCGTCGGTAGTTACCGCGTCCACTCCGCAACCGAACGAAACGAGCTGAACGAGGTGAATTTCGAGGTTTGCGGGCGCTTCGGCGACGAATTTCGCCGCGTTATACATTCTCGCGTGGTAAGTCCATTGATTTCTGACTCCCGTTTTAAGTTTTCCTTTCGACGGGGGAATACAGTCTTCGGAAAGGACGGTCGCGCCGAGTCCCGCAATGATTTCGTGAATACCGTGGTTGATTTCGGGATCTATGTGATAAGGTCTCCCCGCAAGCATAATGACGGTGCGCCCTTCGCGTTTCGCTTCTTCTATAAGCTCCGCGCCCTTATTTTCTATCGCGAGAAGGTGCGATTTATACGCGCCGTACGCGTCGTCCGCGGCGGCGGCTATCTTCTTTGCCGTAAGTCCCGCGTTCGGGAAATACTTTTTAAGCGTAAGCGTTATGCGTTTCTTAAATATCTGCGGATCTGCAAGGCTTAAAAAGTCGCATATAAACGGCAGATTTCTGACGGCGGGAACGTTGAGCTTTATAACCTGCGGATAATACGCCACGACGGGGCAGTTAAAGTGGTCGTCGCCCTGCCCTTCGTCTATATTATAACTCATATCGGGGTAGAATATGACGTCCGCGCCCTCGCGTATCAAAGCCTCTATATGCCCGTGCATAAGTTTAGCGGGGTAGCACGCCGTGTCCGAAGGAATGGTGTATTGCCCGCCCTCGTAAAGCCGCCTGTCGGAGAGAGGGGAAGTCATAAGGTTAAACCCGAGCGAGTCGAAAAACGCGCGCCAGAACGGGAGAAGCTCGAAGGCGTTCAGTCCCAAGGGGTAGCCGATATTTATTTTTCCTTCCTTTTTTTCGGTGTTGATAAGCTTTTTTATTATCGAAAGCTTAAAGTCGAACATATCGCGGGAAAGGTCGGGCTTCGCGCCCGAAACGGGCTTACTGCAACGGTTGCCCGCAATGAATTTTCCCCCGTCCGAAAAGACGTTGACGGTGAGCGCGCAGCGGTTTCCGCACCCGCCGCAGGTCACATTGGAAGCCTTGTGCGAAAAGCTTTCAAGCTCTTTTTTTGTAAGAACGGTGCTTTTCGCGTTCGCGGTGGAAGCCTCTTTTGCATAGAGCGCCGCGCCGTACGCGCCCATAAGCGCGGAAAGTTTGGGACGGATAACGTTTATGCCGAGTTCCTTTTCAAAAGCGCGCAGAACGCAGTCGTTGAGGAACGTTCCGCCCTGAACCACCACGTTTTTGCCGAGATCTTCGGGCGAAGCGCAACGGATAACCTTATATAAGGCGTTTTTGACCACGCTGACCGAAAGTCCCGCCGAAATGTCGTTCACGCTCGCACCGTCCTTTTGCGCCTGCTTTACCGAGCTGTTCATAAACACCGTACAGCGCGAGCCGAGGTTTACGGGAGCTTTCGCTTTTATGCCGAGCGCGGCGAATTCTTCCACGCCGTAGCCGAGCGAAGTCGCAAACGTTTGCAAAAACGAGCCGCAGCCCGAAGAGCAGGCTTCGTTTAAGAAAAGCCCGTCTATAAGCCCGTTGCGGATTTTAAAGCATTTTATATCCTGCCCGCCGATGTCGAGAATGAAATCCACGTCTTTTTTGAACCGCTTCGCCGCGGTGTAATGGGCGATCGTTTCCACGATGCCGAAGTCGGCGCGGAAGGCTTTTTTAATCATTTCCTCGCCGTAGCCCGTGACCGCCGCGCCCGCGATTTCTATATCGGGGAATTTTTCGTATAAATCTTTAAGGTATTCGTAAACGGCTTCTACGGGACGCCCCGCGCTTTCCTCGTATCTGGGGAAGCACACCGCGCCGTCCTCCGTCGCGATAAGCATTTTGACGGTGGTAGAACCGGCGTCTATTCCAAGATAGCACTTGCCGAACGGGGCATCGGTTATTTTTATGCCGCCGCCCGCTTTTTCGTGACGGGCATTAAAATCTTCGTATTCCTTTTCGTTTGAAAACAGCGGAGCGAGCCGCTCGTAATTTCCGAACGAGCGTGAATTGTCGAAAAGCTTTGCAAGCTCTTCGAGGGTAATTTCGCGCTCCTCTTCTTTCGGTAAGTGAGAAAGCGCCGCGCCTGTCGCGACGTAGTAAAGCGAATTTTCGGGAAGCACGCCGTTTACCCCGAGAGCATTGTCGAAAGCTTTGCGGAGTTCGGAAAAGAAGGTGAGAGGACCGCCGAGATAGAGGACGTTCCCTTCTATCTTTCTGCCCTGCGCAAGTCCCGCGACGGTCTGGTTTACGACCGCGGCGAAAATGCCCGCCGCAACGTCCTCTTTTTTCGCGCCTTGATTTAAGAGCGGCTGAATGTCCGATTTTGCGAACACGCCGCAACGGGAAGCTATGCGGTAAACCCTTTCGCTGTTTTTGGAAAGCTCGTTAAGATCCGCCGCCGTAACGTGCATAAGGCTTGCGGTCTGGTCTATAAACGCGCCCGTACCGCCCGCGCAACTGCCGTTCATTCTCATTTCGAAGCCGTGCGTTAAAAATATGATTTTCGCGTCCTCGCCGCCGAGTTCTATCACCGCGTCGGTTGCGGGGTAAAAAGCGGAAACGGCGGTTTTTTCGGCGTAAACCTCCTGAATAAAGGGGAAAGAGAGCGTTTCCGCAACGCCCATTCCGGCAGAACCCGAAAAGCGCACGACAACCTTTTCGTTCGGGAAGTTATACGAAAGTCCGCGAATCGTTTCCGCCGCCGTTTCGGGGATTTTGCTTAAATGTCTTTTATAATCGGCAAAAAGCAACTCGCCGTTTTCGCCGAGAAGCGATAGCTTGAAGGTGGTCGAGCCGACGTCTATTCCGAGCCTTTTCATATCGCCTCTCCGCGCGGTTTATCGCTTTTCGCGGCAAGCCTCGTCGCACCGTTTTTTGAATCGCCCGCGCCGCTTAAAGTATCTCCGTACTTAAAACTGTCCGCGTTCACCGTGCCGTCGGTGACCGCCGCAAGCCTTTCCGCAACGAAGCGAACCGTGCCGCCGTTTTCCTTTTTGGCGGCGTTTTCTCTCGCTATGGAAAGCATAAGTTTTATTCTGTTTTCCTGATTGACGGCGGAAGCTCCCGCGTCGTAATCGACGGGGAAAACGTTCGCTTCGGGATAAAGCTCGCGTATTCTTCTTATCGTGCCTTTCGCGACGATATGATTAGGCAAACACCCGAACGGCTGAACGCACACCACGTTGTCGTAGCCCTTTTCTATAAGCTCGGCAATCTCTGCGGGGAGAAGCCAGCCTTCGCCCATTTTAACGCCGCGGTCGATGACCTTTTCCGCAAGCCGTTTAACCTCGGAAAAAGGGAGCGGCGCGGCGAAGCGCGGGTATGGCGAAAGAGCTTCTTCGACGTAACCCTCGTACCGTTCGAGAATTTTTTCGGCGGTTTTCCCTATGAAATATTTTATAAAACTACCGCCGTAGTAATCGTGGTCGGTGGAAACGTTAGCCGCGCAGTATTGCAAAAACCCCGTAACCCCGGGGATCATATATTCGCACCCTTCGCGGGATAAAAGCCTCTCTAACCCGCGATTAGCGAAAGAGGAATATTTAACGTAAATTTCGCCGACGATGCCGACTTTTATCAGTCTTTTATCCGAAACGGGGATAGCGGCAAAGCTGTCCGCCATAAGCGCAAGGTTGGTTTTAACCTCGTTTTTCTTGTATCCGTGCCCGTTAAGGAAGGCTTCCGAAAGCGTTTTTATCCAAAATTTCACCGTGTTATCGGTATCGCCCGCGTTAAGCTCGTACGGGGCGATCTGATTTTTAAGAAGAAGCAGCATATCGCCGTAAACTATGGTGGCGAAAGCCTGTCTTATCATAAGCGGAGTAATCTTAAAGCCGCTGTACTTTTCAAGTCCCGTAAAGCTGACCGAAATGACGGGAACGAACCCGAGGTTAAGCTCTTCGAGAGCCTTTCTCAAAAGAAATATGTAATTGGAAGCCCTGCATCCGCCGCCCGTCTGAAAGAAAATGAGCGCGGTCTTATGCACGTCGTATCTGCCCGAATTAAGCGCGTAAATAAGCTGACCTATAGAGCAAATCGCGGGGTAACACATATCGTTATGGACGTATTTAAGACCGGTTCTGATAACCTCTTCGCCCTCGTCGCGAATTATCGTGAGCTTATATCCGTTTTTGCGGAAAATCGCCTCGAACAAATCCATGTGAGTAGGGAAGAAGTCCGGGCAGAGTATCGTATACTCTTTTTTCATTTGTTTGGTAAAATCCGTCATAAATTTTCCTCGCGTCGGGCGACATAAAAAATTCTCTCAAAAAACCGCGCCGAAAAAAGCGCGAAAATATCCACCGAACATTATACCGCAATTTTTAATTTTAAGCAACAAAAAACCGCCCGCAAAAATAGGGCGGAATTCAAAACCGAATAAATTGTCGATTTTTCTAAAACAGAAAGCTTACCGCAAACACCGCGACGGAAGAAAGCACCGCGACGAGGAGCATAGAGCCTTTTATGAAAGAAACGATTAAGGCTACCGCCGTGCCGACGAGCGCGGTGTAAATATTGCCCGTGCAATAAAAAATCGCGGGGAAGGTCATTGCCGCAAGCACCGCGTACGGAACGTAGTATAAAACGTTCAGAACGTACCGCGATTTTATCTTCTTTCTGAAAAACGCAAACGGCACCGCGCGGATAACGTAAGTCACCGCCGCCATCGCGAGGACGAGAAGCGCCATATAAAGCTCTTTAGGCATTTATTCGCCCTCCTTTTCGTTCGCTTTTTCCGCGGTTTCGGCATTTTCGGCTTTTACGGTATCGCTCGCCGCAGATTCCTTTTTGTCGTATACGGGGAAAACCGCCGCCGCTATGAGAGAAGCGGCAATCGCGCTTATTATAAGCGAGAAGCCGTCGGAAATGCGGCTAACGTACGGAACGTATTTAAGAACACACGAAAGAATTATCGCAACCCCCACCGTAAACGCCACGCCGCGGCTTTTTTTGGCAGGAGGAACGATAATCGCCAGAAACATTGCGTAAAGCGCGATGCCGAGGGCGAGCCTTATTCTTTCGGGCAACACGTCCCCAGCAAGCGCGCCGAGGAGAGTCCCCGAAGCCCACCCGATATAAGGTAGAAGCGCAAGCCCGAAGAAGTATTTGACGTTTATTTTATCGGTTTTTGCCGCCGCAATCGCGAAAATTTCATCGGTGATAAAGGTGGCTGTCAAAAGCCTTTTCGGAAAGGTGAACGAATCGTCTAATTTTTGCGTCAGGGTAAGGCTCATAAGAAAATACCGAGAGTTTATGACGAGCTGAATTAAAATAAGCTCTATAACCGAACCCGCCGCCGCAACGATAGAAACCCCCGCGAGCTGTCCCGCGGAGGTGAGGTTGGTCATGGAAATTAACAGGGTTATAAGGACGGGTACGCCGAGAAGGCTTGCCTGCACGCCGAACGCAAAGGATACGGAAAGGTACCCGAGCCCCACGGGTAGTCCGTCGCGAAGCCCCTTTTTGAATTCGCTTTTTACTTCTTTTCGCATAGTGTACGTCCGCCGTTTAATCGCAAAGGTCTGCGACGGAAAATTCTATAATGCCCGAAAGGTCGGAATATTTTATTTTGACGAATCTCCCTATTCTCCCCGCCGAAAACACGATTTCGGAAAGCTCGCTTGCGGAAGAGTGGAAGGTGGTCGTAAAAAACTTTTTCATGCCTATCGGCGAGCAACCGCCGTGAATATATCCCGTGAGCGGCAGAAGCTCCTTCGACTTAATCATTTCTATATTTTTTTCGCCCACTGCGGCGGCGGCTTTTTTAAGGTTCAGCTCCTCCGCGACGGGAATATCGAAAACATAGTGCCTGCCGCTTTTCCCTACGGTAACAAGCGTTTTGAAAACGATTTTTTCGTCAAGCCCCAAAGCCCTTGCCGCGTCCACGCCCGAAATCGCCCCGCTTTCGGTATAGTCGAGAGGAGTATAAGCGATTTTATGCGCGTCTAAAAGGCGCATAACGTTGGTTTTATCTTCTTTCATGGCATAGCCTCCGTTTTCCTAAGGTAACATTCAAACCGCAATAAGTATACACCGTCGTAAAAATTTTATCAAGCGAAACACGGCGGTGTGGATAAAGTTTTAAGGAGCGAGCGTAAGGGCGGACGGTTTTTGTCGAAAAATCGGAAAAACGCTTGACAGGGGGGGGGGTACTAAATGGTATAATCGCATTAGACGTCACTATAGACGCAAATTGTTATAAAGGAGAAAAGCATGAAGAAGTTTATAGTTTTTGGAATAAGCGTGTTGCTTATCCTATCTTCCGCCGTCATACTGATCACGAACGGCAGCGGAACGAACATCGAGGCTCGAGGCACTGCGCTCACAAAGTCGGAGGTCGTTGAGGTCGATAATTTAGGGGAAGAGTTAAAAACCGTTTCGCAGGTTTCTTTGCCAGATTTATCGCAAGCGTTTTCAAGCGGGAAGATTTCCGATTATTCTCTGTCGAGCATCTCTGAGGCTACCGACGGAGAGATTAAAAGCCTTACCGTTGATTTTGCCGGAAAAATGGACGCGAATGTCGATGTCTCGATGTGGTACAGCGGGAAAAGCATGACAATGACGAGCGCGATGAATGTAAATTGCGCTGGTAAACTCATGCTCGGAGAGGAAGCGATTCTTATCGACTATACCACGGCGGAGCTCGATATGACGACGAGCAGTACGGGCGTTTCCGATACGAATATAAATACGAACATAAAAATGTCCTATCCGTTCAAGATTTATATGGACGAAGATACCTTGAGCGTATATTTTAAGAAAGTAAGCATGAGTATAGACGGTACGGATTATTCGTCCGACGTTTCGTCCATGTGCGGGCGCTGGATTTCGCTTTTGGAGAGAAACGATTTCGGTGGGTACGAAGAAGAGTATTCGCAGATGCTTGCGTACGCTATGAACTCGATATCGGCGGAATTTAATTATTATGCAGATTATTTTGCGGAAAAAGCCGCAAAAAATTTCGTTGCGTTTAACGGCAGGTATTATCTGAAAGAATCCTGCTTTATAGATTTCTTCGAAGGACTGGTTTCAAAGAACAACGATTTTGCTTCGAATAGCGGAATAAGCTTGACGGACGTTTCCTACGACGTTTTGTCGGGAGCGTTTAGCATGAATTGCGGAAAGACGGAGAAGGATATATCCCTTAACGCGAACGTGATAGCTTCTGCAAACGAAAGCTATGAAGGCGCAAGCATGAATATGACGATGGGGTATTTCGTACAATCTTCGTATAAATTGTACGATGAAAATTCCACCGTCGTCAAGAATCCCATAGTTTCGATCGAAAAATAACAATAAGGAGAAAGAAAATGGAAGATAATATACAGGTAGCGGAAGAAATTATAATAAAGGATCCGAAGAAGACTAAACAGAAAAATTTGTGCATGGTCAACAACGCGCTTTTCCTGATTGCCTCGGTAGTTATACTCGTCGCGCTCGTTTTCGGAGTAAAAGCCTCGGACGGGGATATGACGGTATATAACTTTTATAAATACATCGTCAATATGTTCAAAGGCGGTTGGGACGACGTTTTCGTCGGACTAAATAAGCTTGCCGATTGCGGACTTGCAGTAGCCTATATTATAATATGCGTAAAGTTTTTTATATCTATAATAATAAGTGCGGACAACTTTTCCAAGATTTGTAAAAAAGGTTACGACGCCAATGTCGAGGGCAGAATTAAATCTACCGCCGGAGTAGGGTTTAAGGAATACGTGATTTTAACCGTTTGCTCGAGCCTTTTTTACGCGCAATCTCTCGACATAAAAAACGGACTCGTACTCGCTTTTTGTCTTGCCGTTTTTATTGCGTCCGATTATATAAAGACGTTTTACGTCACGGACAAGGCAATAAATCGCACCACGGTCTTATATAACATCGTAAAGAAGGTAACCGTTTCCGTGGTATACGCAATGCTTTATGCATACGTATTAAAGCTTGCGAGCATATATTCTTTCGTTTACGGAGTGAAGGTCATCTCTCAAATTCCGGGAGAATCTACGTTCATATTCGCCTACGCTTTGATGCTCGTGGTTTTTCCGATAGTCAATATTTTCGTTCAGTTTTGTTTTATGACGGCGATTTCAAAGTCTGCCGATTTCTATTTGGGAGAGGAAGACAATTTTGTCGGCTTGCTCGTTTCTACGGGAATAGCCTGTATAGTTTTTATGCTCGGCTATATGCTCGCAACGTCGGAGGATACCGATAATATTCTTACCTTTACCATTAACGTCGCAGGGATGCAGATTTATCCCGTTATGCTTTCGCTTGCAGGTATGCTGGTTTATTTGGCGTATAAAGCGGCTTTGGACGACGCAAAACAAAAGGCAATCGACGAACGCAAGCGTTTAGTGATTATCGAAGAGGCGAAAATTAAGAAAGAGCAGGACGAAAAGAAGTTGCTCGAGCAGAGGAAGGCAAGCGAGGACAAAGCGAAGCTCGAGGTAACCAAGCAAATTGCCGCCGCTATAGTTCAGGCGCAAAAGGAAGAACAAGCAACGAAGGACGCCGAGGAGATGTCTCAAATTATATCCGCCGCGCTTAAGAAGCTTTATATTGCAAGCGACAAAACGGAAGGCGCAAAAGGGAGCTCGGCTACCGACGATTCTTCCGATACGGAAATAGCCGATTCGTAACAAGCCGACTGTTAAAGCAGAAATAAAAAACTTAAAAAAAAACGATCTTGCGAAAAAAACGCAAGGTCGTTTTTACATTTAACGCCTGTATAATACGAGGCGCAATCGCCGTCCGCACCGCCGAGAGGGAGCAACCGCCGAAAAGCATTTATTTTAGCTAAAACTATTGACAAAACAGAAATTTTAACCTATCATTATTATGTAAGGAAAATACGCGTTCTTATGTGACTATTCGGAAGAGGAGTGCTGACAAAAGATGAAAGTAAAATCGGTAAAAGTGAGAGTAAAACCCGCGTTCGGCGCGGCAATTTCGGCAGGCGCGAAAGATTTTCTTTGCCTCGCGGCGGAGAAAGCTAAAAAAGTGCTTATAATTTCGGACGACGCCGTATGCAAGCTTTACGGGCAGAGCGTAAAAAAAGCGCTCGGGAACGATAATCTGACGGTTTTTACTTTCGTTTATTCCGCAACCGAAAACGGCAAAACGAAATACATATTCGACAAGCTCCTTATTCTTATGACCGAGCTCGATATGGGCGAAAACGACCTTATCGTCGCGCTCGGCGGCGGCACGGCGTTTGCGCTTGCGGGGTTTGCCGCGGCGGTGTATAACGGCGGCGTGCCGTACGTCAACCTGCCCACCACGCTTTTTGCGATGAGCGGCGCTTGTATCGACGGCGAAGTAGGAGTGGACTTTTTGGGCAGAGAAAATCTTTTATGCGCGACGAATTACCCGAAAGCCGTATTTTGCGACACCGAGTTCTTAAAGACTTTGGAGCAAGACGCATTTTCTCACGGAATGGCGGAAATAGTGCGGTGCGCGCTGGTCGGAAGCAAGCGGACGTTCGATCTGATGAGTACGGATAAATTCACGATAGAAGACGGGATTTGCTCCGCCTTAAAAATGAAAGCCGCAAAAAAAGCGGTGTTTCCTTTTGATTTGTTTGTGCGTAATATGCCCGAATTCGGCGAGCCGTTTATAAAAGCGGTACGCAAGGTTTCGCACTACCTTGCGACCGAGGGGGAAGCCCTCGCGCTCGGCACTCTTATCGCGGCGGAGGTTTCGGAATCTCTCGGCGAGTGCCTCGGCGTTGCGGCGAGAATTACCGAGGTTTACGATAAGCTCGGAATAAAGTACGACGTCGGCGTTAAGAAAGAGGACGTTTTCGAGTACGTTATGTCCGACGAAAAAGTAAAAAAAGACGGATTGGAATTCGCCGTAATAAAACAAGTCGGTTCTTGCGCGGTGAAAAAATACGACTACGCCGCGCTTGCGGAGGTAAAGCTTGGACGTTAGGATATATCCCTCGCGCCTATCGGGCAAAACGGAAGGCTACGCGCCGAAGAGCGCGGCTATCCGCGCACTTCTTGCAGCCGCCCTCTCGGACGGGGAGACTTCCTTAAAATTCAATAACCGCTCGGCGGAAATTTTCGCGGCGAAAGAAATTTTGTCAGCGACTTTTGCCGACGTTACGCGAGACGGCTCCGAGTATACGATAAAGCCGAAAGCCGAGCTTTCGTCGGAGACGGACGTTTCCGTCGGTCTCGGCGCGGCGGCACTGCGGTTTTTATTGCCGCCGATAACCGCGGCGTTCAAGAGAATAGATTTAGTCGGCGATAACGGCGCGTTCCGTCGCGTGGTTATTGGCATAATAGAAAGTCTTAAGGGCGTTATTTTGACGGGCGAAAGCCTCCCCGCGACGCTTACGGGGCGACTTAAAGGCGGCATATACGAGGTCGGCGAGGATAGTCAGCCGACGTTTATAGACGGACTTATTTTCGCGCTCGCGATGACCGCGGACGGCGGCGAGTTGCGGCTTACCGAAAAGGCGGCTTCGTCTAAACACGTTACGACGTGCGTAAAGCTTTTAGGCGGTTGCGGCGGAAGGGCGGAAATAAACGGCTCGGTCGTAAAAATCGAGGGCGGAATTTTCGACTTCGGCGTGACGGCGGAAAAGGGAAAACGTTTTTCGTTCCCGCAAGAGTTTGAAATAAAAGGCGAAGCGCAATCCGCCGCGCCGTTTTTTGCGGCACAAGCTCTCGGCGCAGAAGTAACGGTCGAAAACCTTGCCGACGAGGACTTCGGGCGTGAGATCTTTTCCGCTATAACCTCTGCGATAAAGGGCGGCGTCGTATCGTTTAAGGGAAAGACCGCCGCCGCGCCGTTTGCCGCGGTGTGCGCGACTTTTGCGAAGGCGGGAACGGAGACGGTTATCGAAAAGGCGTTCGTCAGGGGAAAGGACGCGGAAAACGGAAAATCTCTTGCGGAAAATTTAATTAAGATGGGCGGAAAAGCGGAAACTACCGAAGACGGATATAAAATAATCGGCACGGACGGACTTGTCGGCGGAGCTTATACGGATAGCTTCGGCGATCCGAGGATAGCGGCGGCGACGGCGATTGCCGCGTTAAACGCTAAAAATCCCACCGTACTTCTTTCTGCGGAAGCCGCAAATAAAGAATACCCCGAATTTTTCAACGAGCTTATAAGGCTCGGCGCGCGTATAGAGTCGCTGTAAAAGATGGCGAGCCAAAAAAGGCGAACGCAAAAAATAGTTTTGCAGCGATAAAAAGAAAAAGCTCAAAAAATAAAACCTCGTGGCGGCGTAAAAGCGCGTTTTCGAGGTTTTTTTCGTCAAAGGTTATTGTTTTCGGTAAAGCTAAAGCGATATTATAGCTTATCGGAGTCGATTATTTCCGCAAGGAAGGGGAATTCGCGATATTTTTCTGCGTAATCGAGACCGTAGCCGATAACGAAGCCGCACGGAATATCGAAGCCTACGTAATCGGCGGTTATGTCCGCCTCGCGGCGTTCTTTTTTATCGAGGAAAGAACAAATTTTTATGGACGAGGGCTTCTTTTCCTCGAGAAGCTTTATAAAGTATGCGAGGGTTTTTCCGCTGTCCACTATGTCCTCCACGATAATAACGTCCTTGCCTTCGATTTTGGCGGTGATGTTTGCGATAAGCTCCATTTTGCCGCTCGTCGTGCCGTTCCGATAGCTCGAAAGCCTTGCGAAATCTATCATTATGGGAAGGTTGATGTGCTTGGTGAGGTCGGCAAAAAAGTATACCGCGCCTTTAAGCATACAGATGATGACGGGTTCTTTGCCCGCGTAATCTCTGGTAATTTCCGCGCCGAGCTCCTTGACTCTTGCCTGAATCTGTTCTTGCGTAAGTAAAATTTTATAATTATCCATAAACGTCCTTCGTTTAATTTTTTCTTAATTGTTAGTAGCCGTTTAGCAAAGCTCAAAAAGTTTTTCGGTATTTTCGTCCGCTCTCGCGTCGTCGGCAATTTTCCTTCCGAATATCGCGAGAATCTTGTTCCCCGAAGCAACAAGGGGGATAGCGCCGCGCTCCGCCTTCGGAATTTTCTCGTCGGTAAAAATATCGCAAAGCTTTTTCGTCCCGCCGCCGAATTTCGTAAAAACGTCGCCGCCGCGATAAAAGCGAACGACCGCGTTTTCGGGAATTTTTTCCGCCGCGAGGTACAGCCCGTCTTTAAGGTTTACGTTTTTTGCGGAAAGCTCTTCTATTTTATACTCTTTGCCGTATGCGGTAAACTCCGTTGTCCCGAGAAAGGGGAGACATAACTCGCCCTCTTTCTTGTTTTCTGCAAATCCGTTATCGCCTGAACCTTCGACGCAGAAAACGACTTCGCCGTATTCCTTTCTGCAAACTACGTTAGAAAGGAGATTAAAGCTTTTGCCCGTTGCCTTGCCCGTCAGCGAGTACGCCTCGTCTATATGCGTTTTTTCCCAGTCCTTCGTCACGCCGAGTTCTTTCAGCGCAAAGATAACCGCGCGCCTGAATATAACTTCGGGAACGGAAGAAGAAATTCTTGCTTCCTTTACCTTTTCGCCGTCTGTGACAAGTTTTACCGCGCGCCTTGCCTCTTCTTCGAGGTATTCGTTTTCCTTTGTCGCGAGGGCGGAAAAGCGATAAACGCTCGTTTCCGCGTCGGGGAATAATTCCTTTATTTTCGGTATAACGTTCAGCCGCAAAAAATTCCTCGAATATTCGTCGGAAAAATTCGTTTCGTCGGTTACGAACGGCACGCCGTTTTCCTTTATGTAGTCGTTGATTTCGGCTTTCGTGTAGGGAAGAAGGGGGCGGACGATTTTTCCGCCGTAGCCTTTTTCGGAAATTCCCGCAACGCCTTTAAGCCCCGTCCCTCGGAAGAGATTAAAAAGTACCGTTTCGAGATTGTCTCCCGCGTGGTGCGCCGTCGCCACCACGTCGCAAAAACCGCTTGCGATAGCTTTAAGGAAGCAGTCGTAACGTAGCTCTCTTGCCGCCTGTTCGACGGAAAGCCCGTGTTTTGCGGCGTACTCTATCGCGTTTACCGAAAAGGTGGCGAGCGGAACGCCGCAGCGTAAACAATAATTTTTTACGAATTCGCTGTCGCGGACGGAGCTTTCGCCGCGGATGCCGTGTTCTACGTTTATCGCGACGACTTTCGCGCCGTTTTTATTCGGCGAATCGAGGAGTGCGCGAAGCAGAGCCATAGAATCGCTGCCGCCCGACACTGCCGCCGCGACGGTTTTTGCCTCTCCGAAGCACTCCTTAAAATTAAAAATCATACATCTATTTTAACAGAGGAAAAAGAAAATGACAAGCAGAAAAGAGTGGAAAAGTACGGAAAAGTTATATTTTACCGAAAAAACGAAAAAAATACAAGCGCGCGGACGGATTTTTCGGGCGGTTATTCCTGACATAGGGGTTTGCTCTGTTTTAATTTAAGCTTTGCGATTTTCTAATTTCGGAAGGGCGGATTGAAGTTATAAAGACCTCTGAAATCTCCAACATAGTATTCACGAAAAACGCCCGCAAAAAGCGCAGTTTCCATAGGGAATTATTAAAACTAAATTATAGTAGAATTGTGCTTTCAAACGATGACAAAAGGCTCACGAATATTTTTCTCGTGAGCCTTTTGCTATAAAAAATATGGAGTAAAATTATATTGTTCCGTCGATGCCTTTGCAAATAAGAGAAATCGTCATATTTATAATCTCTTCAAGCGGAATTCTTTTTCCGCCGTCTATCCAGAATTTATACATTTCGAGAGTGGCGGCGCGCATAAACGCAAAAATCATCTGTTCTTTTTCGTTTGCATTCGGCACGGCTCCATTCGCCACTTTTCGCATCATCTGTCCGCGAATGTGATTGAGCGTATAACTTCCGCCGCAGGTGATTTTTTCGTAAGCTAAACCTTGTTCGGCTGAAAAAGTGAAAAATTCACGCGTTATTTGCGCCGCATCCTCCAATCTTCGCAAACCTTTTGTCCGCTCGATATATTTTTGGGATAATTCTTCCTGCATTTCTGCAAGCACGTCGTCCAAATCGGTATAATAAGCATAAAACGTCTTTTTATTGATTCGCGCTCTTGCGACAAGTTCGGTCACGGTAATTTTCTCGTAGTCCTTTTCGCAAAGCAAACTTTCAAAGGCTTCACGGATGGCAGTTACCGTTTTTTGCACTCTTAAATCTTCTTTTCCCGTCAAAATCATATTATTTTCCCATTTATGCAACTATTTTGCAATTTTCGTTACATAAGTAACGCAGTCTGATTATCAGTCCGTTACAAAACGTTTCTGTTGTGGTATACTACACTCGCAAGCAGATAAGCAACTGTGGTTACATTATAACCTATTTGCAATGAAAATGCAAGGAGTTTTTATGTCAAATCTTATTGTGTACTATTCTCGTAAAGGACAAAATTACTATAACGGTTCTATTAAAAATCTGATAAAAGGCAACACGGAAATCGTTGCGGAACTTATAAAAGAAACGGTCGGCGGAGATTTGTTTGAGATTAAAACAGTAAAAAATTATCCCGAAGATTATTACGCCTGTATCGACGAGGCACGTTCGGAATTGCGTGAAAATGCACGTCCCGAATTACAACCGTGTCCCCAAAATCTCAACGATTACGACAACGTTTTCGTCGGCTTTCCGAATTGGTGGGGAACGATGCCTATGGCGGTAATTACATTCCTCGAAAAATATGATTGGTCGGGCAAAAGAATTATTCCGTTCTGCACCAATGAAGGCAGCGGACTCGGTTCAAGCGTAAGAGATATAAAAAGCATCTGCAAAGGCGCAGAAGTTTCGGACGGTTTAAGCATTATCGGACACGAAACGCAAGACTATACCGAAACAATAATAAATTGGACGAAAAATGAAATAAAAAAATAAATAAATATAAGGAGCGTAAAATTATGAAACAAAATTACATAACCCTCAACGACGGAAACAAAATACCGCAATTCGGGCTCGGCGTATATATGATTCGCGGCGACGAGGAAACGGAAAATGCTTGTTTGAAAGCATTGAAAATCGGGTATCGGCATATCGATACCGCGCACGCGTATCAGAACGAGCGCGGCGTTGGCTCTGCTGTCAAAAAAAGCGGTATTTTTCGGGAAGATATCTGGATAACGTCTAAACTGTGGCCGAGCGAGTACGGCGAAGGTAAGACAATGTCTGCCATAGTCAAAATGCTTGACAGGCTTGACACCCCCTACATTGATTTGCTTTTGTTGCATCAGCAGTTCGGCGATTACGTCGGCGCATGGAAAGATATGGAATGTGCTGCCGCCCTTGGTTTGGTAAGATCGATAGGAATAAGCAATTTCAATGAGAATCTCGACGATTTTCTGCTTCACGCCGAAACAAAACCATCGGTTATTCAGGTTGAATGCCATCCATATTTCGCGCAGCACGATCTTAAAAAGAAACTTGCCGTTTTCGGAACTGTTGTGGAAAGTTGGTATCCGCTCGGTCACGGCGATTCCGCATTGCTAAACGAACCGATATTTATCGAACTCGGAAGAAAATACCGCAAAACGCCCGCGCAAATTATTTTGCGTTGGCATATTCAAGAAGGCAACGTAGTGTTTCCGAAGTCTACTAACCCGCAGCACTTGAAAGACAATATCGATATTTTCGATTTTGAACTTACGGACGAAGAAATGGCGAAAATAGCGGCACTCGATTGCGGCAAGAGATATTTCACTCTTAACCTGAAAGAACAGGAAGCGCACTTATCTGCTTTCAAGCCTGCGGACTAAACACCGAAATAACTAATGAACAAAAATATTTGAGTAAATCGAGGTGTAAATATGAAAAAAAAGTATAGTTTGGCATTTTTATTAATAACAATCCTTTGTTTATCGGCTTTTATTTTTGCCAGTTGTGTCAGTAATAATGTTATCGATACAGGAAAAGACAATGACGTTTCAAGCGGAACTTCCGACGATACAAGCGATATTATCGAGTCGAACGGTAACGTATTGGTGACGTACTTTTCTCGTCGAGGGGAAAATTGGCAGGTCGGTTACGTTGAAAAAGGTAACACCGAAATCGTTGCGGAAATGATTGCCGAAGAAACAAACGCCGACGTTTTCGCCATTCAGCCGATCGTTCCTTATCCCGACGTATACAGCGAAATGCTTGAAGTTTCCCGCCGTGAGACAAGCGAAAATGCTCGTCCCGCTATAAAAGACACTGTTACTGATTTTGATAAATATGACGTGATTTTTATAGGTTATCCCATATGGAGCGGTACTTGCCCTATGATAATACGAACGTTTACGGAAAGTTACGACTTTTCGGGTAAAACCGTAATTCCTTTCAGTACGCACGCGGGAAGCGGATTAGGTTCGAGTGTGGCTGTAATTCGTAGTCAGTTGCAAAATGCGACCGTATTGAACGGCTTGGCTATTCAGGGAACGACAGCACAAAATAATCGGGAGGAAACTAAAAATACCGTGGCAAAATTTATAAAAGATTTGAATATCGACTTTTCGGGTAGCAGCGAAAAGTCCGATGAACAGGCATTGAAAGAAGTTTATTCGCGTAGGCTTCAAGCGATGGTTGAACAAGATACCGCAACCCTTGCGAAACTTATGGACGATAATCTTATTCTGCGACATATTACGGGCGCAACTCAAACAAAACAAGAGTGGCTTGACGATATTGCTGCCAAGAATATGTATTATATAAACATAAACAATACAAACCTCGATGTTACTATCAACGGTAACCGCGCGGAAATAGAACATACGAACGTAATTGAGGCTCGTATTTACGGCAGTCACGGAACTTGGACTTTAAGCGGCACGTCGTACTATGAAAAGCGTGACGGAAAATGGATATGGACCAACGCTCCCACATATTAGAACAGAGGGAATTTCAATGAAAATCATAAAAATTGTTTCTGTTTTTTAATAAGCCTTGCTTTTTGTTTTTCTATTGTCGGTTGTTCCGACAACGGTAGTTCAAACAATAATTCTACAAATCCCGATAATGACGACAATAATTCCACGGAAATCGTACATAAAGATTTGACGTTTGATTTCGATACTAAAACGGTTACGCTCAATAACGGCATTAAAATGCCTATTCTCGGTATCGGAACGTATACTCTTTCCAACAGTCAGGCAGACAATTCGGTATATTGGGCATTGCGCGACGGGGTTTTTATCGTCGCGCGCCATCCGCTTATGCATTATCGAAAAAACTTTTTACGGGCAGAGAAACTTTTATATAAGCAGGGGCAAAAGCTTATATAATCCTAAAAGTATCAGCACGAGAGGCGGCAGGAATTTCAGCCTGCCGAATTTCTTTATAAACGGCGAACCGGCAAGAGAGACGCCCAACATTATCATAACCGCGTGCATAGCCGCAATGATCACGGGGACGTAAAACTCGTTTATACCCGACACTGCGAGCGAGAGGTTCGCCGCCGCTCCGTCAAGCCCCACGGCAACGCCCGAAAGCAAAGATTGCTTTACGAGCCCGTCCCCCTCCTTTTTTGGGGACAACGCGGCGATGCCCTCCGATTCTTTCGAGGACTTTAAGAGATTGTATAAACCTATCCCGACAAGGATAATGCCGCCGAGAGAGACCGTTTTGTCGTTTAAGACGTCGGAAACGGCGGTCGCCGCGCAGTTTGCCGCGGAACACATAACGAACACCGTCAGCGCGATGACGAGCGCGACGATAAGTCTTCCTTTGCCTTTTTCGTTAAAGGCGAGAGAAAAGCCGCACGCGAACGAATCCACGCTCACCGTAAACGCAGTAATCAAGAGAAATCCCGTCATGAGTAGTATCCCGTCTTTCGTTTATTATCATAATATTTATTCGGGATATTAAAGGTGACGGGCGGTTCTTTCAAGCCGCGGATTTTTCGGTATTCGGCACGGCAAAAATTTCGTTATGCGTGGCACAACAAGCTTACAGATATTTTTTCAGGTTTTCGCGGTAGCCCTCTTCGAGCGTGAGAAGCTCGGAAATAAACTCCGCAACCTCTTCGTCGTAATTTTTTTCTTCGTTTTTCATGGCGGCAAGCTCGTTGATGCCCGTGACGGTGCCTTTAATCATCATATCGGCGATATTGTTTTTGGAATCGTCGATAAGGGTTTTCATTTTAACGCTGCTCCAAAGCATAGCTTTTTTGAAAACGTTCACGTCTTTCGGTTCGATACCCTTTTCGGCGAGATAGGAAGAGATTTTACCTATAATTTTTTCATATCCTTCGTATTCGTCGTGAAGTTCTTTTTTCAGCTTTTCGTCCTCCACCGCGGGGAGAACGTCCGAAATGCTTTGAAGCGCGATGTGCGCGTTTTTATAAACGTCGGTTATCGCCTTGCGATTTACGTTATTGTCTACCATATAAGCCTCCTTATAGACCTTTAAGGTAGTTTGAGCTTTCACAAGAAAAACATTCGCCCCGCTTTAATTTTTTGCGTTTTTCGGTAAAAGTTATTTATAAGACGTTAAAATCGTTTGACATTTTATTTTAAATTTAGTAGAATACCGAATGAGCCGCTCGAATGGGGTTATTTTTAAGTGCGCTTTAACGCGGGTTTTCGCTCGGGAAATCGGGCAAAACGAAGAGGGAAAGCACCGCCCCGAAATCAAAATTCGGCGAGACGAGTTACGGGAGGTAACGAAGATATGTACGCTATCGTAGAAAACGGTTCCAAGCAGTACAAAGCGGAAGTCGGTTCGGTCATCAGATTCGAAAAGCTTTCGGGGAACGTAGGCGACAAAGTTGAGTTCGGCGTTTTAATGGTGTCGGACGAAAACGGAGTTAAAGTTGCGGAGGAAGCCAAGGCGTTTAAGGCAGTCGGCGAAATCGTAGCGCAGGGCAAAGACAAGAAGATTATCGTCTTCAAATACAAAGCCAAGAAGAACGAAAGGAAGAAACAGGGACACAGACAACCTTTCACCGCGGTCAAGATCACCGAGATCGTCGCGAAATAGGAAAGGAGGCAATTATATATGATATTATTCAGATTATTTGCTCACCACAAAGGTGGCGGCAGCACCAAGAACGGCAGAGACAGCAACGCTAAAAGATTAGGCATAAAGGCGGCTAACGGTCAGTTCGTGCAGGGCGGCAGCATCATCGTCCGTCAGCGCGGCACGAAAATTCACGCAGGCAACAACGTCGGCATCGGCGGTGACGACACGCTTTTCGCTCTCATCGACGGCGTGGTTAAGTTCGAGAGAATGGGCAGAGACGACAAAAAAGTAAGCGTCTATGCCAAAGAAAACTAATTAAAAGAAATTTTGCGAGTCGTTTTTTCGGCTCGCTTTTTCTTTTACACTACTTCTACGCGGAGTTCTTGCTATGGGGAAAACGGTAAAAATAACCTTCGATAAGGAATACTTCGACATAAAGGACACCCTTTACTGCGGACAGCTTTTCAGGTTCCGAAAAGCGGAAACGGAAAGCGCGGCAAGTGGCGGGCATCTCGTGTTTTCGACGGATAAATGCGCATTCTGCTTTTCGGACGAGAAAAAAACCGTTGTCGAGTGCGCGGAAGAGGACGAAGAATATTTTTACGATTATTTTGACCTTAAAAGGGATTACGATAAGATTGTCTCGGCGGCGGAAAACTCGGGCGTACCCGCCCTTAAAATCGCGGCAAGCCTCGGCAAGGGCGTGAGAATTTTAAATCAGAATCCCGAAGAAGCCCTTTTTTCCTTTATCGTTTCGCAGAACAATAACATTCCGAGAATCAAGGTAATAATAGAAAAGCTTTGCTCGGGCGCGGGGGAGGAGAAGATTTTTTACGGAGAGCGGTTCGGGGAAAACGGACTGAAATACCGCGCGTTTCCGAGCGCGGCTATCCTTGCGCAAATGCCCGAAAGCTTTTTTACGGGGACAGGGCTCGGGTACCGCGCGAGATATATAAAAGGGCTTGCCGAAAAAATTGCGGCGGGGTATTCCGTTTCCGCTCTTTCGGGACTTAACACCGAAGAGCTCCGCAAAGAGCTCGTTTCGATAAAGGGCGTCGGGGCAAAGGTTGCGGACTGTGCCGTGCTGTTCGGCTTTCACCGCGCGGATTGCTTCCCCGTTGACACGTGGATAGAAAAGGTCTATAAAGAGGATTTCGGCGGCGCGCTTACCGACAGGAAGAAAATTTCCGAATATTTCGTAGAGCGGTTCGGGGAGAACGCGGGCTATTTTCAGCAATATCTTTTCTATTATAAAAGAAGTCTCGAAAAGGAGCTTGCGACAAAACGGTAAAAACGAAACCGCACGAGACAGTACGAGACGGTCAGACGAAAAATCTCGAAAAACGCGGTTAAACCCTTAAAAAACGATTGTCAATTTCAAAGCAAATGTGGTATACTTAATCGGTAAAGAATAAAAACGTAAATTATGGAGGGCATATTTTTATGCAGTATTCGGCAGAAGTAAAAGAAATGTGCTGCGTAGCGAAAGGACCGCACCACGGTCCCGCGCCCATTCCCGAAGAGGGCAAATGGGTAGAAGCCAAGGAAATTAAAGATATTTCCGCTTATACGCACGGCGTGGGCTGGTGCGCACCCCAACAGGGCGCGTGCAAATTGTCGTTGAACGTTAAAAACGGCATCATAGAGGAAGCTTTGGTAGAAACCATAGGCTGCTCGGGCATGACCCATTCGGCGGCTATGGCGGCGGAAATTCTCCCCGGTAAAACCATTCTCGAGGCTCTCAATACCGACCTCGTCTGCGACGCTATCAACACCGCCATGCGCGAGCTTTTCTTGCAGATAGTATACGGTCGTTCGCAGTCCGCGTTTTCCGAGGGCGGTCTCGTTATCGGCGCGGGTATGGAAGACCTCGGCAAGGGCGCGCGTTCGATGGTCGGCACTATGTACGGCACGAAAGCGAAGGGCGTTAGATACCTCGAAATGACCGAGGGTTACTGCACGAGAATGGCTCTCGACGAGAACGACGAGGTTATCGGCTACGAGTTCGTATCTCTCGGCAAGATGACCGATTTCATAAAGAAGGGTATGGAGCCTAACGAAGCTTACGAAAAGGCGAAAGGCACTTACGGTCGCTTTAAGAAAGAAGACGGCGCGGTCAAATACATCGACCCGCGCAAAGAGTAAGGAGGTATTGAACGATGGCTCAGTTTGAAGGTTACGAAAGAAGAGAAGCGAAAATCCTCGCTACACTTAAAGAATACGGCATTTCGTCCATAGACGAATGTCAAAAAATTTGCGAAGAAAAGGGCATTTCCCCTTATACCATCACGCAGGAAACCCAGCCGATTTGCTTCGAGAACGCTAAATGGGCGTACACCGTGGGTTCCGCAATCGCCATAAAGGAGGCGGAAAAGACGGGCGACAAGAGCGCGGCTACCGCGGCGGCGAACATCGGTATCGGCTTGCAAGCTTTCTGTATTATCGGTTCGGTTGCAGAAAACAGAAAGGTTGGTTTAGGTCACGGCAACCTCGGCAAAATGCTTCTTTCCGAAGAAACCGAGTGTTTCTGCTTCCTCGCGGGACACGAGTCTTTCGCGGCGGCGGAAGGCGCAATCAAAATCGCGCTCAACGCCAACAAGGTAAGGGTTAAACCCCTCCGCGTTATCCTTAACGGTCTCGGAAAGGACGCGGCGTATATCATTTCCAGAATCAACGGCTTCACCTACGTCGAAACCACCTTCGACCCCTATACCGAAGAGGTTAAGGTAGAAAAGGAAATCGCGTTCTCCAAGGGCGCGAGAGCGGCGGTCAAGTGCTATGGCGCGGACAACGTCCCCGAGGGCGTGGCTATAATGAAGCTCGAGAACGTCGGCGTATCCATAACGGGCAATTCCACCAACCCGACGAGGTTCCAGCACCCCGTCGCAGGCACTTATAAAAAATGGTGCGTGGAAAACGGCAAGAAATATTTCTCCGTTGCGTCCGGCGGCGGCACGGGCAGAACGCTTCACCCCGACAATATGGCGGCAGGTCCTTCCTCTTACGGTATGACCGACACGATGGGCAGAATGCACTCCGACGCACAGTTTGCGGGTTCTTCTTCCGTTCCCGCTCACGTCGAGATGATGGGGCTTATCGGTATGGGCAACAACCCGATGGTAGGCGCAACCGTCGCTTGCGCGGTCGCGGTCGAAGAATGTCTTAAAAAATAATCTATAGTTTGCGAAACCGCTCCGAAAAATATCTTTCGGAGCGGTTTTCGGAATTTACCGAAAAACCCGAAATATAAACGATAAATATATACGTGTGCGCTTATAGGGCTTTGATTATTTTTGTCCAGTGACGGTGACCGTTACGTTTTCGTTAATATGCGCCAAATAAGAATCCTTAAACCTCGCGAAATATTTATAGTTTTTGCGAAAAAGCTCGCGTTTTATCCTTAAAAAATCACATTCCGTGTTCTTTTCGGTTTCTATAAGCTCCTTTATAGCGGTCGTGAATTCTTCTTCCGCCGCCCTTATGACTTCGGGCGGAAGAGGCACGTTTTTACTGAATGAGGAATCGGAAGTCTCCGTACTCGCGTCGCTGATTTTACAGTAGAGATTAAGTCCGATATTTACCGTCACGCCGTTTTCGTCCGCGGTAACCTTAAACGACCGCCCGTTCTTTATAATCGTCAGGAGAAAATTTTTCGGTTTTTCAAATCCTATTTTAACGCCGTCAAGCTCAACTGTCGTTCCCGTTACGTTTTGACGTATCGCATTGAAGGCGAGCGTTTGTTCGGGCGTTAATTCTCCGACCTTTTTGCCCTCCTTAAAAAGAGCCGTTGCATACGCCTTAAACACCTTTTCGCTTTGTGAGGCGGAGTCCGCGCCACCCGAAGAGCCTATCGAAGAACCGCCCGTTTCCGTGCCTCCCGTTGCGCCTTGTTCGGCTGTGCTTAAAGAGCCGTTCGAGTTTTTCATAGTGCCTTTTGACACGTCCTGCACGCCTATCACGGGCATAAAAGAAGAACTGCCGACGTCGTAGTAATGCAGACAAAAATCTTTAACGTCGGTAGCCGCCACGTCCGAGTCGAATCCCTTTGTCTTAAGGAGCATTTTTTGAATGGCAAATGAAGAAATCTTGTCGAGCGGAGTGTTTATTTCAAGCAGCTCCTTTGCCGTATCTTTGGAGAGCACGACCATTGCGGAATCCTGAAGTCTTAAGGTCTTTGCAAAGTAATCGAGAACCTTTATGACGTTGGTTTCCGCCATACTGCCGCCGAGAATTATAAGATTGCAAAAAGAGAGGTGCGGATACCAGCCCGAAGAGTCGCCTATCGCCTTTATCGCCGCGCCTATCGTGCCACCGCTTCCCGAAAGCTCGGTACGCGTGCTTTCGGAATTGGTATCGGTGGCCTCGGGGACGGCTATCTGCGCCGTTACGATATATCGCTCGGCTGTACTTTCTTGTTCCGATTCGCCGTCACTGTCAAAGACGTCGCCATGCGCTCCGCCGTTTTCCATATCTATTGCCACGGCGGTGACTATTGCGGTTTTTTCCACGTCGATAATATTGTAATCGTCGAAAAAGAAAACAAGAAAGACTGCCGCCACGAGAACGAGTACGATTTTAACTTTAAGAAATCTCATGCGTTTTCTCCTTTTTACGGGCGTAAAAGACGGTTGTTACAGATAAAGCGATAGGGAAAAGGTTGTTAGTCAAAAGAAAAAGCGCGCTACCCGCCGAGGTCAGGAACTTCTCTATGCTCGCGTAGTATTCGGACAACAAAATCACGGGGACGGCAATCAGAACCGTCACGGCAATAGGGCATATCCAGCGTTGTTTTACGTTAAAAAGCTTCTCGGCGACGCGCGCGGCGAAATATAACGGCAATACGGACGAGACCACGCCCGACGCAAGCAATAGAAAAATTCCGAAGTAATCGAACCTTTCCACGTTGTTTATGACGGCGGAATATTTGGCAATTTCGGTAAGCGCGAAGCGTTGGCGGAAAGCTATCGCGGAGAACGTGCCGTAAAACAGCACTATGAAAATCAGCGACGCGAGCGCGGCGGCGGAATAGGCGAGCGTTATTTTGAGCGTTTGCCGCTTTTCTTTTTTAACGTTACCGACAAAGAAGACGAGGTATACGCAATCGCCGAACCACGGCGCGGCTTTATAAGCCGACGAAAGCACCGTTTTCGCACCCGAAACGCCGACAGGCAGAAGCGCGCCCGCGTCGAAATTCGGGACGGCGAGAACGGTTATAAAGATAAGCCCCGTAAGGGTTAAGACGAAAAGTATCTCGGCGCACCGTCCGAGCGCGCGAAGCTTTTTCGTGCAGAGATAAAACGCGATTATAAAAAACGGCAAAAAAACCAATAAGTCGGGGCGGGTGACGTATAGCGTCAGATTGACGTAGTCACGCTGTTCGACGACGGGCAGAAGCGTTTTCGCCAAAAGCGAAACGAGATATACGGAATAAATTATTTTAAGCCCGACTTTTCCGAAAAACCTTTCGCAAAGCTCCGCGACGTCGGCGTTTTCCCTTTTAATAGTCATCGCTAAAAGTAAGGCGGTCGTTATGTCGAGGGCGAAGAGCGCGAGTGCGGAAAGCCACGAGTCCCTGCCCGCCGTCTCGGCAAGCACGCTCGGCAGGGTGAAAATTTTAGTTATGGGTAAAAAAGCTATAAAGAAAAGGCAAACCTGCCTTACGCATAGCGGTTTTGCGGTTTTAGCGTGCGCAAAACTCCCTGACGATATAAAGGATTGCGCGCTCGCTTCTTTGCTCGTACTTTCGTTCATCGTTATTCTCCTATACGCCTGTCGTTTTTATGCGGAATCGACTTCGGGCGGGTGCGCTCCGCTATTAAAAAACCTTTATAAAATCCGTCCTTAAGGTCGGAGCGCACTATCGGCGAAAACGGCGCGGTAAGCGGCGTGCCGAACGTCTCGAAGGATACGAGGTAAACGATAAGTCCCACGCTCAAAAGGACCAATCCGTACGCGCCGACGCTCCCGCCCACGATAAGATACACAAGGCGTATTACCGAAAAGGTCTGTTCGAGCTCGGGGACGGTGTATAGGCATATTCCCGAAAAGGCGACTATCATAAGAGTAGGCGCGGAAATGATGCCTGCGGTGACCGCCGTTTCGCCGAGGACAAGCCCCCCGACTATCGAAACCACCATACCGACGTACTTCGGCATTCTCACGCTCGCTTCGTTAAGTACCTCGAATATCATCAGCGTAAAAAACATTTCGTAGCTCGGCGAAAGGGGAATGCCCTTTATGCTGTTTACTATGGTAAGCAAAAAAGAGAGGGGGATAAGCTGTAAATGGAAAAGCTCCGCCGCCACGAAAACGGCGGGAAGAAGCACCGAGACCGCAACGGCGAACAGCCTTAAAAAACGCGCGAACGTCGCACTGTATGCCGAGCTGTAATAATCGCTCGGGCTTTGGAAGTCCTCTATCAAGAGATAGGGGACGGTAAGAGCTATGGGCGAGCCGTCCACGAACACCGCGACTCTGCCTTCCAGAATTTTCGCCGCGAGAATATCGGGCTTTTCGGTATTGCCGACCTGTTTGAAAACGGACGCTTTGTGTTCGCCCAAAAATTTGGTAACGTAAGAGGAGTCGAGGGCGGCGTCTATATCTATCGCCGATATTTTTTCTTTGAGTTTTTTGACTACGCCGTCGTCCGCGATGCCCTTGACGTAACATATAGAAATCGGGGTTTTGGAATATCTTCCGACCGTCAGGTTTATGAATTTCAAGGACGGCGTTTTGAGACGGCGTCGCATCATGGAAACGTTTACGGGCAGACTCTCCACGAAGCCCTCTCTCGGACCTTTTAGAACGGTGGAAGTGGGCGGCTCGCTTATCGCGCGCTTTTCAAACTTTTTTAAGCCGAACGAAAAAGCCGCCGCCGTCCCGTCCGCTAAAAGAATTACGTTTCCCGAGACGACTTCGTCTATCGCTTCCTCGGTTGTTAAAACCGTCTTCTTTTCGGGGACTATGAGCTTATCTCTGAAAAACTCTTCGCCGAATTCGGTCGTTGCCTCGGACAGCGGTTTTAGGATAAGCTCCGCCACGCTTTTTTTGTCGGTTATATCGTTCACGAAGACGAGCGCCGCATTTTTACCGCACACGGAAAGCTCGGTAAATGTGACGTCGTCGGAGGACAGCTCTCGCCTTATCGGCGCGAGATTTTTGTTCAACGAGGGAGTAAACCGCATACGGGTAGTATCGTTCCGCTTGCGGAAAATTATTCTTAAAATCGTTTTTCGTTCCGTTTTGTCGTTCAAATCGCCTCTTTTTATCGTTCCGCGAAAATAAAAAACAGAATATTCCGAGAATATTTTAATAAAATCGTCAAAGTAAATTGACAAAGCGTGCGATTTAATGTAAAATACATAAGAGTATTGTGTAGCACAAGGAGATTTACGGCTAAATGAATAAGGCTAAATCCTACAAACTTCTGATTATTATATTGGCGATGCTTCTTACGGTTTCGTCGGTACTTGCGGTTGCGCCACTCTTCGCGAGGAAAAACGTTACTATGGCTTCTTCGGATGTGACCGTTACCGAAGACGACGCGCTTAAAAGCTTTTCCGGTACGGCGGAGCTTAAACTTGCGGAAGACAAGCTCGTTGCGACCGTAAAAACGGGTGGCACCTTGTTGTTTAGCAACAGACTTGCCGTGGGGAGCGGACTTTCGTTAAAACTTTCCGTACCCGACGAAATCAAGACTCTGACCGTGACGGCAAAAGGCACCTCTAAAGTCGCGACCGGCAATAAGAATTCGAGCGGGGAATACGTTACCGACATCAAGAACGAGCTTAAACTCGATTTTACGAGCAGAAAGGCTACCTACAACGGCGAAGAGCATTCCTTTGTTTTAGACGGCAATCTCGATATCGGCTTTACCGAGGACGGCGATTATCTCGCGGCAAGCTTCGAGGGCGAAACGGCGGTTAAGAAAGAGTCCTACTACGCAATGAGTTGCGACGAGAAAATGCTCGTCTACCTTTCTTTCTCGTTTACCTTAAAGGACGGTAAGGACAGCGCGGAAGTCGGAGTAATATCCGTTTCGCAGGAGGGAAACGAGCAGACTTTCAAAAAGAATTCGGACGGGAAAATAGAGCTTGCTATTCCCTCCGTTACGATGGGCGGCGATTTCCTCTTCAGAGAGGGCGCGGACAAGATAAACGCCTACGTCGGTTATAAGTATTCCGCTTCTTTCAACGTGTATTCGCTCCTCGGCGGCGTATCCTCATCCGACTTATATTTCGCACTCGACGCGGAGACCGACAAGGAAAACATTTGGCTTTCAAATACGGATAAGCCTCAGGAAATAAGGTTCGACAAAAAGGGCGACTTCTCGTTTAAGGTCGTTTATAGCGGAAAGAGCGAGGACGTGACCGTCGGCACCTATACCGCAAAAGTTATAGAGAAAGAAGACGATACCGAAGCCCCGAAATATATCGACGCGGCGACCAATGCGGCGGCTATAGAGAGTTTTAAGGCGGCTTTGAGCGAAGCGATTATGAAGGATTACGACGGCACGAAAACCTACGTGCGTCTCGGCGACAAGATAACCGTTCCTTCTATGAAGAGCCTCGTCAGCGACGACAACACCGCGTATGCGAATTTGAGCCACACGCTTTATTATAAGACCCCCTCTTCGGACTCCAAGACCACTACCGGTTGGGACATTACTCTTACCGAAACGGGTAAATACGTTTTCTGGGTGATTTTCGAAGATACGCAGGGCAACGCGATGAAAGAGAAACAATTCTTTACCGTTGACGAGAATAATTCTGACAACCTCGTACTCAACGACGCGGAATACGGCGCCTTCTATTTCACCTTTGAAATAAAGACGAACGACGCCCCCGCGTACGTCACCGCGGCTTCGCAGGGTACGGGATACGTGGGCGTTAAGTACACCGCAACCGCGTTCAAATTCGAGTCTACGGGACATAGCGCGACGTATACTCTCTACTACAATAAGAATGCGGACGCGACTGTTCCCGATACTCTTAAATGGGAAGAAGAAGGCTGGGTAGTTATTCCTAAAGCTTCTTCCGTCACGGAAAGCTCTACTCCCGACGGATTTACCTACGACGAGGTGAAAAACACCGTCGCTTACGACGGCTCGCTCACCTTTACTCCGAGCAAAACGGGTGCTTACGCGATACAGTGCGTTATAACCTCCAATACCTCCGCGAGCCGTAACGAATCGGCTGCCGCGCTCATAAAGGTAGAAGAGAAGAAAGCGACGGTTACGCCCGACAGCAAGACGTTCGGAGCGTGGGTTAAGAATAACGTTTGGTCGGTAGTATTCTTGTCTATCGGAACGCTGTGTCTTATCGCGATAATCGTTCTCTTATGTATAAAACCGAAGGACGAGACGGTTAAAGCCTCCGACGAGGAGATAAAGAGAAAATAAACTTAAAGAGGCTTCGGACAAAACGGAGCCTTTTTTAATACGGCGAAGTTGTGCGTTCGGCTAAAATCGACGCGCGGGAATGTTGACGATATGGAAAAGCTGACTTTTATTGCGGAAAAAGAAGAAAGACTTATTAAAGCCGCGCTCGAAAAGGGCGAGGGGCTTTCTTATGCCGCAATCAATAAAAGCCTGCGAGAAAAGGACGTGAAGGTGAACGGCAAGCGCGTTTCTTCGGATATTCGGCTTGCGCCCCTCGATAAGGTGGAAATTTTTTATCTCCCCGTAAAAGCTCCCGACGGCTTCTCCGTTATTTATAAAGACGACAACGTTCTCGTTATAGACAAGAAAAGCGGCTTTACCTCGGAAGAGGTTTTTTCCGCGATAAAAAAAGAGTACGGCGGCGCGGCTTTTATTCACAGGCTGGACAGAAACACCTCGGGCATAATGGTTTTCGCGCTTAATTCCGCCGCGGAGACCGCGCTTGTCGCGGGGTTTAAGAACAGGGATTTTATAAAGGTTTACCGCGCGCGGGTAAAGGGCGTCCCAAAAGAGAAAAAGGGCGTGTTCTCGGCGTACCTCGTTAAGAACTCCGATAAGTCGGAGGTGAAAATCTTTTCTTCGCCTGTCAAAAATTCCGTTCCCATAAAAACGGGGTACGAGCTTATTGCGACGGACGGAATAACCAGCGAGCTTTCCGTGAGGCTTTTTACGGGTAAAACGCACCAGATTCGCGCGCACCTCGCGTACCTCGGCACGCCGATAGTAGGCGACGGGAAATACGGAGACAACGCATTTAACAGGTCGGTCGGGGCAAAGACGCAGGAGCTTCGCGCAGACTCTCTCACTCTTATATTCCCGACGGATTCGCCGCTTTATTATTTATCGGGAAAGACTTTCGTTAAGGAGAACGAATAATGCCGCAGGACGCGTTTACTTTAAGATTTTTATGCGAAGAACTCGACGCGCTTTTTGCGGGCGGGAAGATAAATCGTATCGTTCAGCCGTCTTCCGACGAGCTGATTTTTACCGTTTACACGGGCAAGCGCACCGAAAAATTGCTTATCGACGTAAATCCCGCCTGTCCGAGGATAGGCGTTTGCGAGGGGGAAAAAGAGAGCCCCCTTACCGCGCCGAATTTTTGCATGCTTCTCCGAAAACACCTTCTTAACGCAGAAATAAACGGGATTTCGCTCGTCGGGTACGACAGGATAGTTAAAATAGATATAACGCCCTCTTCCGAATTTTTCGAACAGGAAAAAAAGACGCTATTCGTCGAGCTTATGGGCAGGTACAGCAACGTGATTTTGACGGAGAACGGCAAGGTTCTCGGCGGCAATCGAGGGATAAACTGTTTCGACAACGGCGTTCGTCCGCTCATCGTCGGTCACGAATATCGCTTTCCGCCCGTAGGTGAGAAAAAACTTCCGAACGACAGCGGGCTTTCGAAGGCTTTTGACGGTAAAAACAAAAATGAGCTTCCCGCGTTGATAACATCGTCGGTGCAGGGCGTCGCGCCGTCTACCGCGGAAGAGCTTGTTCGGGAATATTTTGAAAATAAACCCGCCGTAAACGAGGCGGACGACGACGAAAAACGGATAACCGACGGCGAAGATTTTTACGAATTTTTGAAGACTTTTCTTTATTCGCACGAAAAATCGCCGTGCGTACTGTTTTTCGGAGGAGAGGCAAAGGACGTTGCCGTTTTTCCGTATAAGTGCTTAGGATCGGACGAAATAAAGCGTTTCGACAGCCTTTTGGAAGCGGAAAGCTTTTATTATAAAGAACGCGGTAGGATAAAGACGTTTGCCGCGCTCAAAGAGAGGCTCGTTTCGGTGACTGCCGCCGCGCTCAAAAAGGCGCAAAAGCGTTGTAACGCCGTTTTAGCAAGGGAAAAAGACGCCGTCACTCTCGAGGAAAACAGAATAAAAGGCGAGCTGATTTTAGCTAATATCTATAAATTCAAGGGCGGTGAAAGCGAAACGGAGCTTTTAAATTATTACGACGGGACAGACTTAAAAATAACGCTCGATAAAAATCTATCCGCCGCCGCCAATGCGGAAAGGTATTACAAAAAATACAATAAGCAAAAGCGAGCTCTCGCCGCGCTCGCACCCGAAAAGGAACGCGCCGAGGGCGACATAGAATATTTAAAAAGCGTGCAAAGCTTTATAGAAGTTGCCGAGACCGCAGACGACCTTAACGCCGTCAAAGAGGAGCTTATATCGGCGGGGCTTCTGAAAGAGAGAACGCCCGCGAACCCGCAAAAGAAAAAAACGGTCGAGAAAAAGCTCGGCAGGGAGTACGTTATAGAGGGTTTTGCCGTGTGCGCGGGGCGCAATAACCTCGAAAACGACGCGCTCGTTTACGGCGCGAAGGGGGAGGATATTTGGCTGCACGCAAAGGATTATCATTCGTCGCACGTTATAATTTCCGCGAGCGGAAAAGAGGTGCCTGCAAGGGTGATAAAAGTAGCGGCGGAGATATGCGCGTATTATTCGCAAGGTAAGGGCGGCGGCACGGTCGAAATAGCGTATACGAAGAGGAGATTTCTCAAAAAACCGCCCAAGGCAAAGGCGGGGTTTTTCGTTTATTCCGCATATAATACTCTCTCGGTAGAACCTAATAATCATGAAAAAAAATTAAAAACGGGCGAAAAATCCGTCAAATAGCCTATTTGCGTTAATTTGACTTAAAATTGACCTAAAAAACCTTGCCTTTTACCGCGCGTTGTGATAAAATATCATAAGTATTTAACGGGAAAACCGAGAAAAATAGGAGAAGACAATGAAATATACGTTTGAGAAAGCGGAGAAAAGCACTGTAAAAATAGATATCAAGCTTACCGCGAGCGAATGGAACGAAGCCATCGACAAGGCTTATGAAAAGACCAAGGGCAGATATTCTATGCCGGGGTTCAGAAAAGGTAAGGTTCCGAAGCACCTCTTGGAGGGCACTTACGGCAAGGGCATTTTTTACGAAGAAGCCATAAATCAGGCGTTCCCCGAATATTATAGCGAAGTTTTGGAAAAGGAAACTTCTATCGAAGCGGTTGCCGCGCCCGAAATAGATATAAAAAAGGTTGACGATAAGTGTTTGGAGTTCGTCGCGATTGTTGCGGTGAGACCAGAGGTCAAGCTCGGCGATTATAAGGGTATAACTTTCAAAAAAGTTGAGTATAATGTTAAGGACGAGGACGTGGAAGCCGAGGTTAAACGCTTGCAGGAAAGGAATTCCCGCATGGTGGAGGTGACGGATAGAGCGGTAGAGAACGGCGACACCGTTATCATCGACTATTCGGGTTCGGTTGACGGCGTTAAGTTCGATGGCGGCACGGCGGAAAAACAGACGCTCGTCATCGGCAGCGGTACGTTTATCCCCGGTTTCGAAGAGCAGCTCGTCGGTATGAAAATCGGCGAAGAGCGCGACATCAACGTCAAGTTCCCCGAGGAATATCACGCGGAAAATCTTAAGGGTAAGGATTCCGTGTTCCATATCAAGCTTCACGAGATAAAGAAGAAAGAGCTTCCCGAGCTTACCGACGACTTTATTAAAGATTCCGTCGGCGCGGAAAGCCTCGTCGCTTATAAAGAAGAGGTTAAGGCGAGACTCGAAAAACAGAATTCGGACAGAGCGGAACGCGAAATCGAGGACGAAATCGTTAAAAAGGTTTCCGAAAACGCAACGGTGGAAATTCCCGACGCGCTTATCGAGATGCAGATTGACAGAATGGTAGAGGAAATGAGCTATCGCCTTTCTTATCAGGGACTTAAACTCGAAGACTACCTAAAGTACGTCGGCAAAACCGTCGAGGATTACAGAAACGAATATAAACCGCAGGCGGAAAGCATCGTCAAATCTCAACTCGTTATAGAAAAGATTATTTCGGACGAGAAGATAGAGGCGACGGACGCTGACGTCGAAGCGAGAATAGAAGAAATGGCAAAGGCGCAGGGCAAAGAAGTTCCCGACCTTAAAAAGAACATGCAGGCTCGCCAGCTCGACTACGTTAAGAACGAAATAGTTATAAAGAAACTTTTCGACTTCTTAAAGAGCGAAAACGTCATAGCTTAATTTACGCAAAGAACGGGTGAAAAGCGAAAACGAAGATTGCGCAAGACATACCGCAATCTTAAAGTATACGTTTTATTATCCTTTTTCCGTGCGAGTTTCGGCTTTCCGCGGAAAAAAGAAATTTACGGGGAGATATTAAATGGACGTCAAAAATACCGTCGTACCTTACGTTATCGAGAACACGGGCAAAGGCGAAAGAAGCTACGACATATATTCGCGCCTTTTAGAGGATAGGATAATATTTCTCACGGGCGAGATAACGGACGCCGTGGCGGATACCGTCGTTGCGCAGCTTATTTATTTAGAGGGTAAGGATCCCGAAAAGGACATAAGCTTATACGTCAATAGTCCAGGGGGCAGCGTTACCGCGGGGCTTGCGATTTACGACACTATGAACTATATTAAATGCGACGTAAACACTATTTGCATAGGTCTTGCGGCGAGTATGGGCGCGTTCCTTTTAAGCAGTGGCACAAAGGGCAAGAGATATGCTCTTCCGAACAGCGAAATTATGATACATCAACCGCTCGGTGGCGCGCAAGGGCAGGCGAGCGACATCAAGATTCAGGCGGATCATATTCTCAAAACCAAGCAACGCTTGAACGGGATACTCGCCAAAAACAGCGGCAAACCTATCGAGCAGGTAGAAAAAGACACCGACAGGGACAATTATCTGTCGGCGGAGGAAGCAAAAGAATACGGGCTTATAGACGAAATCTTTATTAAACGCCCGTGACCTTATCGGAGAATTATGAGTAAAGGTAAAGATCAATTATATTGTTCCTTTTGCGGTAAACCCAAGGAGCTTGTAAAACGCCTTATTGCGGGACCTAACGGCATTTACATTTGTGACGAGTGCGTAGAGATATGCCGCGAGGTTATGAAAGAGGACGAGAAAAAAGAAAACGGCGGCGCGGAGCAAGTTGCGCTTTTAAAGCCTGCCGAAATAAAGAGTCGCCTCGACGAATACATTATCGGACAAGAGGAAGCGAAGAAAGTCCTTTCCGTAGCGGTTTATAACCATTATAAAAGAATAAACAGCACCGCCGAGAAGAACGACGTAGAGCTCGATAAGAGCAATATATTGCTTTTAGGTCCTACGGGCAGCGGCAAAACTCTTCTTGCAAGGACGCTCGCTAAAATTCTCGACGTTCCCTTTGCGGTAGCGGACGCGACTACTCTTACCGAAGCGGGCTACGTCGGCGAGGACGTGGAAAATATCCTCTTAAAGCTTATTCAGTCCGCCGACTACGACGTCGAAAAGGCGCAGAAGGGTATAGTTTATATAGACGAGATAGATAAGATTGCGAGAAAGTCGGAAAACGTATCCATTACCCGCGACGTGTCGGGCGAAGGGGTTCAGCAGGCGCTTCTAAAAATTATCGAAAGCACGGTAGCGAGCGTTCCTCCGCAGGGCGGCAGGAAGCACCCCCAGCAGGAATGTATCAGGATAGATACCACCAATATATTGTTTATATGCGGCGGCGCGTTCGTGGGGCTCGACGCTATTATCGCAAAGAGAGAAAAGAACGCTTCGTTAGGTTTCGGCGGCTTCGTCGAAAAGGCTAATGCGGAGGATAGGGACATAATACGCGACGTTCAGCCGCAGGACCTTATAAAGTACGGTCTTATTCCCGAATTCGTCGGGCGCGTACCGATAACCGTGGGACTGCATCCGCTTGACGAAAAAGCACTCGTAAATATTCTGACCGTTCCCAAAAACGCGCTCGTAAAGCAGTATAAAAAGCTTATCGGTCTCGATAACGTAGAGTTGGAAATAACCGACGGCGCGGTGAACGCGGTCGCAAAGCGCGCGATAGAGCTTAAAACGGGGGCGAGAGGACTTCGTACCATTCTCGAAAACCTGATGATAGACACAATGTACGACTTGCCTTCCGAGGAGGGTATCGAAAAGGTCATCGTGGACGAAAACGTCGTGAACAAAGGCGAAAAACCCAAAATCATAAAGAAGAAAATCGCTTAACGACTGTTTTTCGAGGGGCTAAAACGCGACGTAGCTCCGACTGCGGCAAAAGCGGTCGGGGCAAAAACGAAAGAACGTCGGAAGTTACCCGCGTTTTTCGCAAGAGCGTTTGAAAATTTCTAAAAAATTTAATAAAAAGATATGAAAATCGTTTGACAACCGGTTGACTCGTAGTATATAATATGTAGGCTGTGTAATCTGGGTTGATACGGGAAGTTACTGAAATTCGCGGTAGACGGCGACAGATAATTTCCGTTGACAAGTGTGGAGACGCGATCTCTGCGACTAACTTCAAACGAAGAAAAGGTAAAGTCATTCGCAGCGACTTAAAAAATTAAGTATCGGCGAATGATTTTTTTATTTACTTTTTCAGGACACGCACGGCGGAGTTTACAGCGACACGGCAGAATAACAAGTTAGGTAGAAAAAGGAGTTAAGAACAATGGCAAGTCAGAAAATCAGAATCAAGCTCATGTCCTACGACGTGGAAATGCTCGACGGCGCGGCTTCTAAAATCGTAGAAACGATGCAGAAATCGGGCGCGAAGATAAGCGGTCCCATTCCGCTTCCCACCGAAAAAGAAGTCGTTACTATTTTGCGTTCCCCGCATAAATACAAGGATTCTCGCGAACAGTTCGAGATAAGGACGCACAAAAGACTTATAGACATCTATTCCCCGAACGTGAAACTTTTAGACAGCATTCACCTTCCCGCGGGCGTAGACATCAAAATCAAGCTCTAATAAACATCATATATATTACGGAGGTGAACTTTATCTATGAATAAAGCAATCATTGGTAGAAAGCTCGGAATGACGCAGGTCTTCACCGAGAACGGCAAGGTTATTCCCGTAACGGTTATCGAGGCAGGTCCTTGTCCCGTCGTTCAGGTTAAGACTTTGGAAAGAGACGGATATTCCGCGGTTAAACTCGGTTTCGACGAGGTTAAGGAAAACGCTTTGAACAAACCCGAAGCGGGACTTTTCAAGAAAATCGGCGTTGCTCCCCAAAAGGTTCTGAAAGAATTCAGAATGGAAGATTCGGGGCTCGAAGTCGGCGCGGTAGTTACCTGCGAAACTTTTGCGGCGGGCGATAAGATAGACGTTTCCGGCGTGTCCAAGGGTCACGGATTTACGGGCGTTATCAAAAGATGGAACAATCACAGACTTAAAGAAACTCACGGCGTTGGTCCCGTACACAGAGAAGTCGGTTCTATGGGCGCGAACAGCTCTCCTTCGAGAGTGTTTAAGGGGAAGAAAATGCCGGGGCAGTACGGTCACGAAAACGTAACCGTTCTCAATCTCGAGGTCGTTAAGGTCGATAAAGAGAGGAACGCGATTCTCGTTAAAGGCGCGGTCCCGGGTCCCGTCAAAGGCATAGTTACTTTAAGAAACAGCGTTAAAGCGTAAGGAGAGAGAAAATGCCAAGCGTTAAATTGTTTAATATGAAAGCCGCCGAGGTGGGCGCTCTTGATTTGAGCGACGTTTTGTTCGGCGCGGAATACAACGAAGCGGTTATTCACCAAGCGGTGGTAACTCGCCTCTCCAACGAAAGACAGGGCACGAAAAGCACGCTTACCCGTAGCGAAGTCCGCGGCGGCGGCGCAAAGCCTTGGAGACAGAAAGGCACCGGCAGAGCGAGACAGGGTTCTATAAGGAGTCCGCAATGGGTTAAGGGCGGCGTGGTTTTCGCTCCGAAGCCCCGCGACTTCTCCAAAAAGATGAACGTTAAAGCGAAAGAGGTTGCGCTTTTCTCCGCGCTTTCGCAGAAAATCAGAGACGACGAGGTAATCTTTATCGACGAGATAAAGGTGGAAGCTCCCAAGACCAAAGAAATGGCTGCCTTCCTCAAAGCGTTCAAGCTCGACAAAAGCGTACTCGTGGTTATGGATAACGCAGACGAAGCAGTTTTAAGAGCTTCTGCGAATATCCCCGAAATCACCACGATTCCCGTCGATCAAATCAACACCTACGACGTCGTTAAGAATGCGAAGATAGTCGTTTCCAAAAAGGCTGTCGAACAAATACAGGAGGTCTACGGAGAATAATGGCTGCACACGACATCATTATCAAACCCCTTCTCTCCGAAAAGAGTTATGCGGGTATTAAAGATAAGAAATACAGTTTTATAGTGGCTAAAAACGCCAATAAAACCCAGATTAAGCTTGCTATCGAAGAAATCTTCGGCGTCAAGGTCGAAAAGGTCAACACCGCGATCGTCGGCGGAAAGCTTAAAAGACAGGGCAAATACGAAGGTTATACTCCCGACTACAAAAAAGCAATCGTTCAGCTTAAGAGCGACAGCAAGTCCATCGAGTTCTTCGATTCGTTGTCCTAATTCTCGGAGGAAATTAAAATGGCTATAAAAAGATATAAACCGACGTCGTCGGCTCGCCGCTTTATGACGGTCAGCGCGTACGACGAAATCACGACGACGAAGCCCGAGAAATCCCTTCTCGAGGATCAGAGAAAGTCGGGCGGCAGAAACGCGCAGGGTAAGATAACCGTTCGTCACATCGGCGGCGGCAACAGAAGAAAATACCGTATCATCGACTTCAAACGCGCGAAAGACGGTATCCCCGCGACTGTTAAGACCATCGAATACGATCCGAACCGCAGTGCGAACATCGCGCTCCTTCAATATGCGGACGGCGCAAAGACTTATATCCTTGCTCCCGTAGGTCTCAAAGTTGGCGACGCCGTTATTTCCGGCGAAACCGCGGATATCAAGGCGGGCAACGCGTTAAAACTTAAAGACATTCCCGTAGGCACTATGGTTCACAACATCGAGATGCAGCCCGGTAAAGGCGGTCAGATAGCGAGAGCGGCGGGTATGAGCGCGCAGATTATGGCGCGTGACGAAAAGTACGTTACCCTCAAAATGCCGAGCGGCGAAATGAGATACATTCTCGCGAACTGCAAGGCTACGATAGGGCAGATAGGCAATCTCGAACACGAGATTATAAGAGTCGGCAAAGCGGGCAAAACGAGATACCTCGGTATTCGTCCTTCCGTCCGCGGCGTGGTTATGAACCCGTGCGACCACCCTCACGGCGGCGGCGAAGGCAAATCCCCCGTCGGTATGCCGGGGCCTGTTACTCCTTGGGGTAAACCTGCTCTCGGTTATAAGACGAGAAAGCACAAAAAGTCGTCTAATAAGCTTATCATCACGAGGATAAATTAAGGAGAACGGTATGTCAAGAAGCGTTAAAAAGGGTCCTTACGTAGAACCTAAACTCTTGAAAAGAGTGGAAGAATTAAACGAGAAAAACGAAAAGAAAGTTTTAAAAACTTGGTCGAGATCGTCCACGATATTCCCGCAGTTCGTAGGTCATACGATAGCGGTTTACGACGGCAGAAAACACGTTCCCGTATATTGTACCGAAGATATGGTAGGTTGCAAGCTCGGCGAGTTTGCCCCCACGAGGACGTTTAAGGGACACGCCGGTTCGGAAAAATCCACGGGCGCGAGATAGGAGATTTCAAGATGGCTAAGAATTTAAGAGAAAAGACCGCGAGAATCGCGGAAAATAAAGACAGACGTCCGAGAGCGGTCGCGAAGCACGTCAGAATTTCTCCTTATAAAGTGAGAATCGTGCTTGACGTTATCAGGGGCAAGAGCGTGAGGGAAGCCGCGGCTATCCTCGACAATACCCCGAAGTCCGCGTCCGAACCGATTAAAAAAGTGCTTTTGTCCGCTGCGGCAAACGCCGAAAACAATCTCGGCATGAACAGAGACGACCTCTACGTCGCGGCTTGTTACGCGGATCAGGGTCCCACGCTCAAAAGGGTTATGCCCAGAGCTCAGGGAAGAGCGTTCAGAATTTTGAAGCGCACCAGCCACATTACCGTCGTGCTGGACGCGAAGGCATAGGAGGCAGAGTATGGGACAGAAAGTTAACCCGCACGGATTAAGAGTCGGTATTATCAAGGATTGGGATTCCCAGTGGTTCGTCGATAAAAAAGACGTTGCGGCGAACGTCAAGGAAGACAACGAGATAAGAAAGGCGTTAAAGGAAAAATATTATCAGGCGGCGATCTCCAAGATAGCTATCGAGAAGGTTGCGTCTAAGGTTATAATCACCGTTTATACCGCTCGCCCCGGCGTGCTTATCGGCAAACAGGGCGCGGAGATCGAGAACATAAAGAAGACCGTTGCGAAGATTTGTAGGGGCAAGCAAATTTCGATAAACATTTCCGAAATCAAAAAACCCGACGCCGACGCACAGCTCGTTGCGGAGGGAATTGCCGCGCAGCTCGAAAAGCGCGTGACTTTCAGACGCGCTATGAAACAGGCGATTCAGAGATGCACGAGAAGCGGAATTAAAGGCGTTAAGGTTTGCGTAAGCGGCAGGCTTGACGGCAGAGAAATAGCAGGCTCGGAGCATTATCACGAGGGCTCCATTCCGCTTCAAACCTTAAGGGCGGATATAGATTACGGCTTTTCGGAAGCGCACACCACCTTCGGCGTAATCGGCGTTAAGTGCTGGATTTACAAAGGAGAGGTTATCGGCTCCGCCAAGAAGAAAACCGTTCAAGGAGGCGAGAAATAATTATGTTGATGCCAAAACGTGTTAAGAGAAGAAGAGTACACCGCGGCAGAATGACCGGTAAGTGTACCAAAGGCAATAAGATAGCTTACGGCGAGTACGGATTGGTTGCGACCGAACCGGGTTGGATTAAATCTAACCAAATAGAAGCGGCGCGTGTCGCTATGACGAGATTCGTAAAACGTGGCGGTAAGGTATGGATTGACATATTCCCCCACAAGCCGGTTACCAAAAAACCTGCCGACAGCCGTATGGGTTCCGGTAAAGGTTCGGTAGAATTCTGGGTAGCGGTCGTTAAACCGGGCAGAGTATTGTTCGAGATGGCGGGCATTACCGAGGAACAGGCAAAAGAAGCTATGCGTCTTGCGGGACATAAGCTCCCCGTGAAAACGAAATTCGTTAAAAAGACGGTAGCGGAAGAAATAAAAGAAGAAGGCGGTGAAGGTTAATGAAAACGAAAGAACTTCACGAAATGACGGTTGAAGAGCTTAACACCAAGCTTAAAGAGCTTTCCGAGGAATTATTTAATCTTCGTTTCCGTCACGCAGTAGGACAGCTTGAAAACTCCGCGTCTTTAAACACTTGCAGAAAAGACATCGCGAAGGTTAAGACGATTTTAAGGCAGAGAGAACTCGGCGCGAAATAGGAGCGATTAGATTATGGAAAGAAATTTAAGAAAAGAAAGAGTGGGTATAGTCGTATCCGACAAGATGGACAAGACCGTAGTCGTCGCCATCGAAGAAAGATATAAACACCCCTTGTATAAGAAAACCGTTAAGAAAACTCACAAATTCAAAGCGCACGACGAACTCAACGCGTGCGGCGTCGGCGATAAGGTTCGCATAGTCGAGACCAGAAAACTTTCCAAGGACAAAAACTGGAGAGTTGCGGAAATCGTCGAGAAGGCGAAATAAGGAGGCACTTACATGATACAACCTTTTACGAGATTAAAGGCGGCGGACAACTCCGGCGCGAAAGAATTGATGTGTATTAAAGTGCTTGGCGGATCTTTCCGCAGGACGGGCAATATCGGCGACGTCATCGTAGCGAGCGTTAAAACCGCTACCCCCGGCGGTACGGTCAAAAAAGGCGAGGTGGTAAAAGCGGTCATCGTTCGTTCCACCAGCGGCGTAAGAAGAAACGACGGGACGTACGTCAGATTCGACGAGAACGCGGCGGTTATCATCGACGCGCAAAAACAGCCGAGAGGCACCCGTATCTTTGGACCGATTGCAAGAGAGCTTCGTGATAAAGACTATATGCGTATAATCTCGCTCGCGCCCGAAGTGTTATAAGGAGAATAGAAATGAAAGTTAAAGCTAACGATACGGTCCTCGTTCTCACGGGTAAAGACGCAGGCAAAACCGCGAAGGTTCTCGTTGCGTTTCCCAAGGATAACAAGGTAGTCGTAGACGGTATAAACGTTCAGAAAAAGCACAAAAAAGCGAGAAGCGCGCAGGAGGTCAGCTCCATTCAGAGCCAGTCCGGTCCCATCGACGCTTCCAACGTTTTGGTAGTTTGCCCCGCTTGCAACAAAGCGACGAGAGTTTCCTATAAGGTTGAAGGCGACAAAAAAGTCAGAGTCTGCAAAAAATGCGGCGCGATTTTAGACGCCAAGAAAGAGGCTAAGGAAGCGAAGAAACCCGCTACCAAGAGAAAGACCAAAAAAGAAAGCGCGGAAAAGACCGCGAGCGCCGAGTAAGGCGGAGGTAAACTTAAATGGCAGAAAAGAAAGCTCAGGTTGCTAAAGAAGCTGCAACCGAGAAAACTCCCAACAGAATCAAAGCCATGTACGATCAGACGATCGTTCCCGCTTTGGTTAAAAAGTTTAACTATAAAAACGTTAATCAGGCTCCGAAGCTCGTTAAAATAACGATCAACTCCGGTCTCGGCGACGTTAAGGACAACGGCAAAAGCGTTCAGCTCGCTCAGGAAGAGCTTAAGCTGATAGCCGGACAGAAGCCTATCCTTACCACCGCGAGAAAATCGGTCGCGAACTTCAAGATAAGAGAAGGCATGAACGTCGGTATGAAGGTTACTTTGAGAGGAACGAGAATGTACGAATTCTTCGACAAGTTTATCTCGATAGCTCTTCCGAGAGTGAGAGACTTCCGCGGCGTATCCAACAAGTCGTTCGACGGCAGAGGCAACTACTCGATGGGCGTTAAAGAGCAGCTCATCTTCCCCGAAATTTCCTACGATCAGGTAGAGAAAATCAGGGGCTTCGATATTTGCTTCACCACGACCGCAAATACCGACGAAGAGGCGAGAGAATTGCTTGCAATGCTCGGGATGCCCTTCGCGAACAAGTAAAGGAGTTACGTTATGGCTAAAAAGTCTATGATAAATAAGCAGCAGAAGCCTGCTAAATTTTCCACCAGAGCATACACGAGATGCAGTATTTGCGGTCGTCCGCACGCGGTTATCCGCAAGTACGGAATCTGCCGTATTTGTTTCAGGAACCTTGCCTATAAAGGTCAGATTCCCGGCGTGAAGAAGGCAAGCTGGTAAAGGAGGACAGAGAAAATGACAGACGTTATTGCAGATATGCTCACGAGAATCAGAAACGCGCTCGCCGCAAAGCACGAGACCGTGGAAATTCCCGCGTCCAACACTAAAAAAGCTATTGCCAACATTCTTCTTGACGAAGGTTACGTCGAGAACGTCGAATTTATCGAAGGCGTTCAGGGTACTATCAAAATCACCCTCAAATACGACGGCACCAACAAGGTCATTTCGGGACTTAAAAGAGTAAGCAAACCCGGACTCCGCATCTACGTGGGGACGGACGAGGTGCCGCAGGTACTCGGCGGACTCGGAATAGCTATTCTTTCCACCTCAAAGGGCATTATGACCGGTAAGGAAGCTAAAAAATTGCATCAGGGCGGCGAAGTGCTCGCCTACGTTTGGTAGGAGGCTGAAAATGTCAAGAATAGGTAATGAAATTATCACGTTGCCCGCAGGCGTAACCGTCGAAGCGAAGGACAACGTAATAACGGTAAAAGGTCCGAAAGGCACGCTTTCGCAGGTTTACGATCCCGTTATCACTCCCAATATCGAGGGCAACGTAGTTCGTTTTACGAGAGCTAACGACGAGGGCAACGTCAAGGCGAAACACGGTTTATACCGCGCGCTTACCATGAACATGGTAAAAGGCGTTACCGAGGGCTATAAAAAGACGCTTATCGTAAACGGCGTCGGCTGGAAGGTCGCAAAGCAGGGCAAGAAAATCGTTTTGAACGTTGGTTTTTCGCACCCCGTGGACGTCGAAGAGATAGACGGCATCACTCTCGATTGCCCCTCCGCTACCGAAATCACCGTTTCCGGCATCAGTAAGGAAAAGGTCGGTCAGTTTGCGGCTATGGTAAGAGGCATCAGAGAACCCGAACCCTATCACGGATACGGAATCCGTTACAGCGACGAAGTTATCGAGCGTAAGGTCGGTAAAGCCGCGGGCGGTAAAGGTTAATAATGAGTTTAAAGGGCTTTTAGTCGGCGCGTTTTGTTCGACGCGTCGGCAGAGTGCGCCCCGAAAGGCGTGTAGGTGCAATTCGTCCTCGGTAAAATCGCGTGCGGCGGCGTGAATAAGCGGCGCGGCGGATAGAACGAAGAGATTGCGAAAAGCGTTTGCTAAAAGTTTTCGGGCGCGAAAAGCGATTAACAGGAGTATTTAAAATGATTACCAAAATCAATAAAAATCAGGACAGATTAAAAAGACACAAAAGGGTCAGGGCAAAGGTTAAAGGCACTGCCGAAACCCCCAGACTTTCGGTTTACAGAACGTTGAACCATATTTACGCGCAGATTATAGACGACGTTAAGGGAAACACCTTGGTTACGGCGTCTACGCTCGATAAGGATATAAGAGATACCCTTGCGGGCAAAGACAAGAAGGCGCAGGCGTTCGCTGTAGGCGAGCTTCTTGCGAAGAAGGCAAAAGCCAAAAAGATAGAAGCGGTCGTTTTCGACAGAGGCGGTTATCTTTACACGGGCAGGGTTGCAAACCTTGCCGACGGTGCGAGAAAGGGCGGTCTTCAATTCTAATAAATCAAGGAGAAAATCAGCATTATGGCAAGAGATAACAACAGACCCGCTAAAAGAGCGGAAGAAAACGACGGTTTAATCAAAAAAACCATTGCTATCAACCGTGTTACCAAGGTCGTTAAGGGCGGCAGAAACATGAGATTTGCGGCGTTCGTCGTAGTAGGCGACGGCGCGGGCAAAATCGGTTGCGCTATGGGTAAATCCACCGAGGTTCCCGAGGCTATCGACAAGGCTACCGCAAGAGCGAAGAAGAATATGATTCCCGTATCCCTTCTCGGCACGAGTATTCCCCACGAAGTGCTCGGTAAATTCGGCAGAGGCGCGGTTTTAATGCTCCCCGCCGCAGAAGGTACCGGCGTTATCGCGGGCGGTCCCGTCCGTGCGGTTATGGAAGCTGTCGGCATCACCGATATCAGGACGAAATCTCACGGCACAAACAACCCCATCAACTGCGTTAAGGCGGCTATCGAAGGGCTTAAAGCATTGAGATCTGCGGAAGAGGTCGCGGCAATTCGCGGCAAGACCGTAGAAGAAATCAACGGTTAAGGAGGTAAACTTTAATGGCTAAAGCAAAAAAGACCGAAACGGGCAAGATTAAAGTTACTCTCGTGAAAAGCACGATAGCGATTTTACCGCAACACAAGAAAATCGTAGAGGCTTTGGGGCTTACCAAAATCAATTCTTTCAAGATTCATCAGGAAAACCCCGCTATTCTCGGCATGATTGACAAGGTTAAGTACCTCGTCAAGACCGAAAAAGCTTAACGATTCGACCGTTTAAGGAGTATAAACAATGAGATTAGGAAATTTAAGCCCCGCAGAGGGCGCGGTAACCCCCGCAAAAAGGCTCGGTCGCGGCATCGGTTCGGGACTCGGCAAGACCAGCGGTAAAGGTCACAAAGGTCAATGGGCAAGGAGCGGCGGCGGCGTTCGTCCGGGATTCGAAGGCGGTCAGATGCCTTTGGTCAGACGTATTCCGAAGCGCGGCTTCAACAATCATTTCAGAAAGGTTTACAGCATAGTCAATCTTTCCGTCCTTGAAAATTTTGAGGCGGGCGCGGTAGTAGACGTAGATGCTCTCAACGAAAAAGGACTTATCAAAATAGTTAAAGACAGCGTAGGTCTAAAAGTGCTTGGAAACGGCAGCCTTACCAAGGCTATCACCGTAAAAGCCAACGCTTTCTCCGCTTCCGCAAAAGAAGCGATAGAAAAGGCGGGCGGCACGGTTGAACAAATTTAACCCCGAATAAGGAGGGCAAAATGTGGCAGACAATAGTAAACGCGTTTAAGATCAAGGAAATAAGAAGGAAGATTCTTATTACCATCGCTCTCTTATTCGTGTACAGACTCGGTTGTTATATCCCCGTCCCCGGCGTCCACGCTTTTGACAATTTAAAGAATTATACGTTCCTGGAAATTATGAGCGCGGTATCAGGCGGTGCGTTAGGTCAGGGCACGCTGTTTGCTATGGGTATCGGACCGTATATCAACGCGTCCATAATTATTCAACTGCTTACCGTGGGTATTCCCGCACTCGAAAGGTTGAGTAAGCAGGGCGAAGAAGGTAGAAGAAGGCTCAATACTTACACTCGTATTTTGACGCTCGTTCTCGCGATAATTCAGGCTATCGGTATTTTGGTAGCGTTCAGCGGTTCGATTCGGTTCGGAGAGCTGTTCGGAAGTAGCGGATTCGGCAAGGCAATGAGCTATATTTTCCTCGTAATAGTGTATACCGCAGGCGCGGCGTTCACTATGTGGCTCGGCGAAAGAATAACCGACTACGGCGTTTCCAACGGCATATCGCTCCTCATCTTTGCGGGTATTCTCGCAACGGCGGGCGACGCTATTTTAGGGCTTATCGCAAAACTGTTCGTTCCGGAAACGGCGGGCAGCGCGGCGTGGTCGCTTATCGGCTTCGTTATCGCGGCGGTAATCATCTTCGGCGCAATCGTCCACGTGGACAGCGCGGAGAGAAAGGTCCCCGTTCAGTACGCAAAACAGGTTAAGGGCAGAAAAATGTACGGCGGTCAGTCCACCTTCATTCCGATCAAGATCAACGCGTCGGGCGTTATGCCGCTCATCTTCGCGTTTGCGATCCTTTCCTTCCCCGACCTTATAATGAACCTGTTCGGGCTTTCCACCGAGAACTCTTCGTTCTATGCGTGGTGGAGCACCTATATGGGCAGCGGCAGTTATTTGTATATGGTAGTGCTTTGCGTGTTCATTCTGTTCTTCGCATATTTCTATAACCAGATACAGTTTAACCCCGAAGACATAAGCAAGAGTATTCAGTCGAACGGCGGTTTCATTCCGGGGACGAGACCGGGGAAACCGACCACCGATTTTTTGAAGAGAGTGTCTAACAGAATAACGCTTTTCGGAGCGATATTCCTCGCACTCCTCGCGCTTATACCTTCACTCGTATTTAAGGCGATAGACAGCTCTTTGGTGAACGTGTTCAGCGCAACGGGACTTCTGATTATAGTGTCCGTCGCACTCGAATTCGACCAAGCGCTTCAATCTCAAATTATGATGAAAAACTACAAGGGCTTCCTGAAATAGCCCGAAGACTAACGCAAGCTCGCGCGCGGCGGACGCAAACCGCCTGCCGCGCGTAAGAAAAACGTTATCGGGGCATACGGGAAGATAGGTACGACAAGATGAAAATAGTATTGCTCGGCGCTCCCGGTAGCGGCAAAGGCACGCAAGCGTCTCTTATTTCCGAGCGTTACGGCTTACCGCATATCTCGACGGGGGACATCTTCCGCGAGAACATAAAGAAAGGCACGCCGATAGGACTTAAAATTAAGTCGATAATCGACGGCGGAGACCTTGCTCCGGACGAACTTACGATAGAAATAGTGAGAGACAGGCTGTCACAGCCCGACTGCAAAGACGGGTATTTGTTAGACGGCTTTCCGAGAAACGTCGCTCAGGCGGAAGCTCTCGAGGGCTTCAATGCGCCTACCGCGGTGATAAACATCGACATCCCTCTTTCTAAACTCGAAAGAAGGCTTACGGGAAGAAGAAGCTGCGAAAAATGCAAAAGCTCTTTCCACGTCGATTTCATAGGCGAGACGGACGTTTGTCCCGAATGCGGAGGGAAACTCTTCGTCCGTAAAGACGATAATCCCGAATCGGTTAAAGAAAGATTCGCCGTTTACGCGGCGCAGACCGAGCCTCTCACGGCGTATTATACGGCAAAAAACAGACTTTTGACCGTTGACGGCGACAAGCCGATAGACGCGGTATTTGAAGAGATTACGAAGGTTCTTTTATGATAACCTTAAAGACTCCCGCCGAAATCGCGCTTATGCGCGAGAGCGGAAAACTCACGAGAGACGTCTTAAACCTTTTAGGCAGCTCCGTTCGCGCGGGTATGACTACTAAAGAACTCGATAAAATAGCGCACGATTTTATAAGAGATAACGGCGCGTATCCGTCTTTTTTAGGTTATAGCGGCTATCCCGCTTCCACCTGCATTTCGATAAACGAGAACGTGGTGCACGGTATTCCCTCGGACGACGCGATAATCAAAGAGGGCGACATCGTGAGCGTGGACGTCGGTACGATACTTAACGGCTGGCAGGGCGACGCGGCGAGGACGTTTATTATAGGCGAAACGACCGAAGAAAAGAAAAAGCTCGTCAAAGTGACCGAGGAATGTTTCTTTAAAGCGTTTGAATGTCTTAAAGACGGAACTCCGCTCGGCGACATAGGGTATAACGTCCAGAGTCACGCGGAGGCAAACGGCTTTTCGGTAGTGCGCGCGCTCGTCGGTCACGGCATCGGAAAAGAAATGCACGAAGATCCTTCCGTTCCGAATTACGGCAGAAAGGGTACGGGCATAAGACTCAAGGCGGGTATGGTAATCGCAATCGAACCTATGATCAACGCGGGCGTGTATCAGGTAGATTTTATGCCGGACGGTTGGGGCGTGAAAACGCGCGACAGGAGACCCTCGGCGCATTACGAAAACACCGTGGCAATCACGGAAAACGGCGCGGAAATACTCACTTTATAGAGGTGAACGTTTTGAACGTCGGAGATATTGTAAAAAGCCTTTCGGGGCGAGATGAAAACGGTTATTTCCTCGTTATAAGCGTCGTTGACGGCTATGCGGTCGTCGCGGACGGAAAGACGAGAAAAATAAATAATCCAAAGCGGAAAAACTTAAAGCACGTCGAAACGGTTATGGAAAACGCCCTTCCCGAAATTGTGGAAAGGATAAACCGCGGCGAACCCGTCGGAAACGAGGTTTTAAGGAAAGCGATCCGCGACAAAATTAAAAACGGGAGGTAATAGTTTGTGTCAAAAGACGACGTAATAGAAACCGAAGGCGTGATAGTAGAAGCGCTTCCGAACGCAACGTTCAAAGTAAAGCTGTCTAACGGTCACATCATAACGGCGCATATTTCGGGCAAGCTCCGTCAGCATTATATAAAAATAATACTCGGCGACAGCGTGAAACTCGAAATGAGTCCTTACGATCTTACGAAAGGCAGAATAACGTGGCGTAGCAAATCTTAAAGCATAAACTTATTATCCATAAGGAGAAGAAAAATGAAAGTCAGACCTTCAGTCAAACCCATGTGCGACAAATGCAAAGTTATCAAAAGAAACGGAAAAGTTATGGTAATTTGTTCTAAAAACAAGAGCCATAAACAGCGTCAGGGCTGATAACCCTGTTATCCGACTTGCAGTCGGAACGAAAACGTCTGCCCCAAATTCGGCGGTTTGTCATTCCAAAGACCAAAGCTTTTCGGGCGTTTATATAAAGCATTACAATATTAAATATAAGGAAATACGGAGGTATTTATCAAGTGGCACGTATAGCCGGCGTTGATTTGCCGAATAACAAGAGAGTCGAAATCGGTCTTACCTACATTTACGGTATAGGTCTCACGACTTCTAAAAAAATCATTAAGGAAACGGGCGTTAATCCCGACACGAGAGTTAAGGACTTAAGCGACGCGGAAGTCGCTAAATTAAGAGAGTATATCGAACACCACCTCCACGTTGAGGGCGATTTGAGAAGCGAAGTTTCTCTTTCTATAAAGAGACTTATCGAAATCGGTTGCTATCGTGGCGTTCGTCACAGAAAGAATCTTCCCGTAAGAGGGCAGAGTTCCAAGAGAAACGCGAGGACGAGAAAAGGTCCGCGTCGTACCGTCGCCAAGAAGAAGACGGCAACGAAATAACGGGAGGTAGACTAATATGGCAGTAGCAAAAAAAATCGTTAAAAAACGTAAAGACGCCAGAAAGGTCGATAAAGGACAAGTTCACATTCAGGCTTCCTTTAACAACACTCTGGTTACCATAACCGATATGCAGGGCAACACCGTATCTTGGTCGAGTGCCGGCAGTCTCGGCTTCAAGGGTTCGAGAAAAAGCACCCCGTTCGCGGCGCAGATGGCTGCGGAAGCTGCGGGCAAGGTCGCGAGAGAACAGGGTATGCGTTCCGTCGAAGTGTTCGTAAAGGGTCCCGGCGCAGGCAGAGAATCCGCAATCAGAGCGCTCGCTAACTGCGATATGGAAGTGACGCTCATTCAGGACGTTTCTCCCATTCCCCACAACGGTTGCAGACCGCCCAAGAAACGCAGAGTATAACGGAGGATAGAGAAAAATGGCTAAATATACAGAATCCAAATGTCGTTTATGCAGACGCGAGGGAGCAAAGCTTTTCCTTAAAGGCGAGAGATGCTTTAAAGGCGTTTGCGCTTTTGAAAAGAGACCCGTTGCCCCCGGTCAGCACGGTATGGCAAGAAAGAAAGTTTCCGAATACGGCTTGCAGCTCCGCGAGAAACAGAAATGCAAGAGAATATACGGCGTTTTGGAAGGTCAGTTCAGGAAATATTACGAGCAAGCCGATAAAATGAAAGGCATCACCGGCGATAACATGCTTTCGCTTCTCGAAAGACGTCTCGACAACGTCATTTTCAGAATGGGTATCGGTTCTTCGAGATCGCAGGCTCGTCAGCTCGTGACGCACGGTCATTTCACCGTGAACGGCAAGAACGTGAACATCGCTTCTTACTGCGTTAAAGCGGGCGACGTCATCGCCGTTAAGGAAACCAAGAGAGACAACAAGTATTTTGCGGAAATCAAGCAGATGAAAGTCGGCGCGATGCCCAAATGGCTTGAGTTTAACCCCGAGACGTTAGAGGGGAAAATCCTTGCGCTTCCGACGAGAGAAGACGTAGACATCACCATAAAAGAACACATGATCGTCGAGCTTTACTCGAAATAATTAAATAAATCGTTAAATAAATCTAAAATTTATCCGTTGGGACGCGGCGGGGGGAAAGCTTTGGTTTTCCACGCCATGGCAAGAATTCCCGCCCCATCCTTTATCGGAACTATTTTTCAAGGAGGTAAATTTCTTATGATGGAAATTGAAATGCCGAAAATAGCAGTGGAAGAAAACGAGGACAGAAGTTATGCGAAGATAGTGGTCGAACCTTTGGAAAAGGGCTTCGGACTTACTCTCGGCAACGCTCTGCGCAGAATTCTTTTATCCGCGCTCCCCGGCGTCGCTATCCAGAACATCAAATTCTCGGAGGATTTAGGTATTAAACACGAATTCTCCGCGGTCCGCGGCGTAAAAGAGGACGTTACGGAGATAATTCTCAACTTAAAGTGCGTTGCGCTCAAATCCACCTGCCTCGACAAGGACTACAAAAAGAACCTAAAGCTTTATAAGGAAGGTCCCGCGGTAGTCAAAGCGGGCGATATTTCCTGCGACGCCGAGGTAGAGGTGCTAAACCCCGATCAGTATATCTGCACCGTAGAAGAAGGCGCGAAGCTCGATATGGAGCTTACCGTCGGCAGAGGTCGCGGTTATCAGGGCGCAAGCGAACACAAGACCGATATTATCGACAATATCGCGATAGACAGTATCTATACGCCGGTCAAAAAGGTCAGCTACAACGTTACCGCAACCCGCGTGGGGCAGAGCGTGGACTTCGATAAGCTTACCCTTGAAATCTGGACTAACGGCGCGTTCTCGGGCAGGGACATCGTGTCGCTCGCCGCGAAGATTATGGAAGAGCATATTAAAATGTTCGTCGCACTCTCCGAGGTAGGCAACATAGGAATTCTCGTTCCGCCGGAAGAGGACAAAAAGACCAAGATACTCGAAATGACCATCGAAGAGATGGATTTATCCGTGCGTTCGTACAACTGCTTAAAGAGAGCGAACATTCACACGGTAGAAGATTTGACTAAAAAAACCGAAGACGATATGCTTAAAGTCCGTAATCTCGGCAAAAAGTCGCTCGACGAGGTTATTTATAAACTCGAAAGCTACGGCTTGAAGCTTGCGGACAAGGAGGACTAAGGAAATGGCAAGAAAATTAGGCATGAACGCCACCAAGAGAATGGCGCTTATCAAGAATCAGGCATCCGCCCTTTTATGGCACGGAAAGATAAAGACGACCGAAGCGAGAGCGGAAGAGGTAGAGGCTTACGTTGCCAAGATCCTTACGCTTGCGGTAAACACTTACGACGATACCGTGGAGAGCGAGGTTGTCGTTACGGACGCAAAGGGCAAAGAAATCAAAAAGACGCTCGTTAAGGACGGCAACAAAAAGCTCAATGCGAGAAGAAAAATTATGACGATGGTCAACGACCTTCAGGAAGTCAAGGGCTTTAAGGAAAGCAAACCCGACTTTAAGAAGAGGACGAAAGCTATCAAAAGCCCGCTTATCGAGAAGATTTTCGACGAGTACGCTCCGAAGTACGCCACCCGCAAAGAAGAAAAGGGCAACGGCGGCGGCTATACGAGAATTTATAAACTCGGACCTCGTCGCGGAGACGCTGCGGAAGTAGCTATTATCGAGCTCGTTGACTAATTAAGTCGGAAACGAATAATAAAAACACCCGTTTGCAGGGCGCTTATATAGGGCGCGCACGTAAGCGGGTTTTTATTTTGGGGTAAATGTGTCAGGCTCTCTCGACGAAAAATCTCTATGCGAGGGCGCCTTCATAACGTCGTTTTTTGCACGACTTTTCCTTTTCTACCTGTCGGGAGACGGGGAAAAGAGATTAGCGTCGAATTGCATATTAGGCGTCATTTTTGGCGTTTTTTGAGGTT
>CAVDPT010000012.1:0-59432 GCA_963610935.1 Bifidobacteriaceae bacterium
TCTCATCAGTCGTGTGCCGCGACAGCCCGCACTCTTTTTGTGTGACAGAAAAGGAGGCGGTGAAAGCCATCTTTTATTAAATCTTTCGCGCTTTTGTAAAAAAAAAAATAAAAAACGCTTGACAGCTTTTTTTTGCCGTGATATATTGTTTACGCAAAGTCTTTGACGTATCCGTTACGTTAAAGACTTCTTCGTTTTTAAAGCGATTTTTGCCGTGAAATACGCGTGAAATCAGGTCGCGGTATTCAGGAGATTTTCGCCGAGAAAAAGAATATAGAAAAAAGAGGTTATTATGGAAACAGCCGAAAAAGGAAAGCGCCCGCGAAGTTATAAAAGGAGCGACAACGTTATCCCCGATTACGAATATTTATTCGAGGAAACAGCCGATAAAAAGAACAGAAAAAAGACTAAATTTTTGCCGAGGCTCGCAAGAATGAATCTTTTGCCGCTTATACTTTCCACTTTCGTATATATACTTCAATCCGCGCCGCTGTGGGCTATGCCGCTCGTCACCGCGGACATAATAAACGTCGTTACCGCTTCCGTTTCGGAGGCGGGCGAGGTAACGCGCGAGGTGTGGAACAGAATCATAATAGATTCCGCCCTTTTAGTATTTATGCTTTTACAGAATATTCCCACGACTATGTGGCGCGGGCATATCGTAAGCAAAATGCTTCGCACCACGAGCGCGGGTATTAAATGTTCGGTCATAAGAAAGCTGCAAAGCCTTTCCATAACCTATCACAAGGATATTCAGACGGGTAAAATTCAGTCCAAATTCCTTAAAGATACCGACGCTATAGACAACTTTTTCAACCTTATCGCGTTTTCGATAATTCCGAACGTCGTCAGCGCGATTATGGCGGCGATCGTTTCCGTCTGCAAAAACGGAATCATAGGTCTGTTTTTCCTGCTCGTGATTCCCTGTAACGTGGGGCTTACGTTCGCGTTCAGAAAAAAGATTGCAAAAAGAAACCACGATTACCGCGTGAAAACCGAGGGCGTAAGCACCAAGGTTACCACTATGCTCGAAATGATGCCCGTAACGAAGTCTCACGGACTGGAAAATACCGAATATTCTTCGGTGGAAAGTTCTATCCGCAGTCTCGCGCGGTCGGGCAGACAAATGGATATGACCAACGCGGGATTCGGGGCGAGTTCGTGGGTAGTGAATATGATGCTTTCCGCAGTGTGTCTCGTGTTTTGCGCGGTGCTTGCGCTTGAAAAGATTATCGGCGTTGGCGATATAGTGCTTTATCAGTCTATGTTTACCTCGATAAGCAGTTACGCGATGGGGCTTGTCGGCGTTATTCCGCAGGTCGGCAGCGGCGCGGAAGCCCTTAATTCGGTCGCGGAAATTATGAATGCCAAAGACGTAGAAGTGAATATCGGCAAAAAAGATATTCCCGAAATAATCGGAAAGGTGGACTTCGACAACGTGTACTACAGATACCCCGATACCGAGCAGTACGTTTTGCAGAATTTCAATCTGCGCGTCGCGGCGGGGGAGTGCGTTGCATTCGTAGGGGCTTCGGGCAGCGGAAAGTCTACCATAATGAACCTTATTATAGGGCTTTTGACGCCTACTTCGGGCGAAATAAGAATAGACGATAAGCCGATGAGCGAATTAAATCTTTCGGAATATCGGCATTTTATCTCCGTCGTGCCGCAGAACAGTATTCTGTTTTCGGGTTCGATAAGGGATAACATTACTTACGGTCTTACGAATTACAGCGAAGAAGAGCTGAAGCAGGCGGTGGAAAAGGCGAATATTAACGAATTCCTTAAAGATTTGCCCGAAGGTCTCGATACGGACGTCGGCGAACACGGCGGAAAACTTTCGGGCGGACAGAAACAGAGAATTACCATTGCCCGCGCGCTTATCAGAAATCCGAAAATCCTCATTCTCGACGAGGCTACGAGCGCGCTCGACAATATATCGGAATATCACGTTCAGAAGGCTATAAGCGGCTCTATTCGCGGAAGAACTACCTTTATCGTCGCGCACAGGCTTTCTACCATCCGCGACGCGGACAGAATAGTCGTGATGGACGAGGGCGTTGCGGTGGAAACGGGTACTTACGAAGAGCTTATGGTTAAAAAAGGCAAATTCTACGAGCTTAAATGTCTGAACGACGTTAATCTTAAAACCGCGGAAGAGGGACTCGGCTAATCGTGGCTTGGGGATAGAACGCGAATGGCTTATACTTTTATAATACAAGCGAAAAAACTTGCTTGCAAGGGGTTTTTCGCGCCCTGTTTCAACGGAAACGGCGGTTTGGCGAAGACAAATCGCGTGGCAACGGCAGTTGCCGGCAAAATTCTATTTTGTCTCGTTTCTATGTTATAATACAAGCGAAAAAACTTGCTTGCAAGGGTTTTTGAGCGCCATATTTCAACGAACGGCTGTTATTTGCGTTTAGCAAAGAACATATTGCGAATGCAATGCAAAAATTTATTTTTGCAAGCCTTGTAATGTTATTATATTGCAGATTTTGCGTTCTTTCGTCTCGAATATATAGTATTCCGCTTTGTAGGTGCGTTCGCCCGTGCGGTATATAAGCCCCGTTTCGTTTTCCTTTCTGAACCGAGGCGGTGGCATAACGCCGATAAACTCGCCGAAAAAACCGCCGAGCTTATCGGCATTTTCTTTTACGTTCTCCGTAAGATATTCGAGATAATCGCCCTTAACCAAAAATTCTTCTATAAATGCAAACGGCACAACCCTTGTCGGCAGCCGTTTTTTATCGAACGACGGCGAATGAAAAACGCTTCTCGACGATTCTTTCATTTCTCTTTTTTCCGCGTCGTATTCCCAAAGAATTTCTACTTTGTGCTTTGCGATGTCCTTATATTTTTCTATAGTCCGCATACCGTTTTCGAGCGAAAATTCCGAGGCTCTCCGCTCGAAAACCTTTTTTATTTTTCCCGCCGCAGAAAACGCGCACGCGATTTTTTCCGCGCCCGTTCCGCTCGCGTCTTTTAAGGGCGGCATAAATTCCGCGAACAAAAGCTCCTCCGAGCCGCAGCGTTTAAGACTGAACTTCGCTTCCGCCACGGGAAAGGGGAGGGTTTCCGCATAGCAATCCGAAGCCGTTTCCAAAGACAGTTTATATCCGTTTTCGGTAAAAACCGTGGCGACGATTCCCTGATATTTTTCCTGCGCTATAATCGAAAAACCGAGGCATGTTTCTATCGGCGAAGAAGCGTGTATAAGGTATCCGCCGCCGAGGTCGGTGACGGCGAAAGGGGGCGGCGGCGCGGCTAAAAATTCGGCGTTCGGAAAAAACGCGCAGGGAAGAGCGGGCGCGCCCGTCGGAATTATTTCTATAAGCGGCGGACGTTTTTCGTTCAGGTTGCAGAATTTGACGGTGTTCGTTATCGAGCCGAAATATATTCCGCCGATTTTGACGACTGCGGGGTAGTCCGCGGAAAAATAGTAGTACATTATACAAAAAACTATGTATAAAAGTATAAAAATATGTCAACAATCGTTGTGAGTTTAGCGGTGACGCTAAAAAAGAAAAACGCTGACGGGAGGATTTTATGAAAGGGATTTACGGTTATAGAGAAGAGGACGTGAGGGGGCTTGCGGAGCTTCTGAATGCGAGGGAAGGCGGAACGCTTGCCGAAATTTTCGGAGAATATTCGAGAAAAAGCGGCAAGGCGCGCGGAACGGTGAGAAATCTCTACTACGCCATGGCAAAGCTTTCCGTTCGAGACGAGGGGTTTTGCAGGGAATACCTCGACGGAAAACCGCTCGCCGTCAACAAGCTTGACGCCTTTAAGGAATGTGAAGAGCAAATGCTCGTAAAAAAGGTGCTTGCGGGAAGAGCCTCGGGACGGTCGGTTAGGCGTGTTATAAACGAAATGGCGGGCGGCGACGCAAAAATCGCGTTAAGACTGCAAAACAAGTTTCGCGCGATAGCGAAGAAAAAGCCCGAAATTATAGCGAAAACGTGCGCGGAGCTTAAAAAATCGGGCGCGATAAAAGAGAGTGCGTTCGAGGTGGTCGGCGGGACAAACGGCGTGGCGGATGCGCAGATGAAAAAACTTAAAGCGGAAATAAACGGGTTAATGGAAAGAATAGCCGCAAAGGAGCGGCACGAAAACGCTTTTCTTCGGCAAAGGCTCGCCGTCCTCGAAACGGAAAATCTACGCCTTAAAAATACGCTATACGGCGGAGAGAAGAATTCGGCGGCGGTTTTCTTCGCTAAAAAGCGCGGCAGAAACGGAGGCGCGGAGCTCGGGAGCTGAAAAACGCGAAAGAACGCAGGCAGAAGACACGCGTAAGCATAGGGCGGCAATAAACGCTTGAGCGTTTTTCGTGCTAATCGCCCTATTTCGTTAAGTCAAACGATTGCAAAGATAATGAAAATGTAGTATAATACGACTATATCAATAAGGAAACGTCGTTGTTATTATGGATTTATTTAAGAAATGCGAAGCGTTCGACACGGTCAGGGAAATAAAGGAATTGGGGATATACCCGTATTTCCATAAGCTCGAGACGAAACAAGCGCCCGAAGTGCGTATGGAAGGGCGGGACATTATTATGATAGGCTCTAACAACTATTTAGGGCTTACCTCTCATCCCGAAGTCATTGCGGCGGGCGTTAAGGCGATGGAAGAATTCGGTTCGGGGTGCTCGGGCAGCAGATTTTTAAACGGCACGCTCACCGCGCACGTCGCGCTCGAAAACGAGCTTGCGGAGTTCCTCGGCAAAGAGGACGCGGTGACCTTTTCGACGGGCTTTCAGAGTAACCTCGGCATAATTTCCGCGCTTGCGGGCAGAACGGATTATATTATCTGCGACAAGGAAAACCACGCGAGCATTTACGACGCGGCGCGCCTTTCCTTTGCAAAAATGCTCCGCTATAAACACTCCGATATGGAAGACCTCGAATATCAGCTAAAAACCGTCCCCGAATCGGCGGGTATCCTTATCGTTACGGACGGCGTTTTCTCCATGGGCGGAGATATTTGTAATCTTCCCGAAATCGTGAGGCTTGCAAAAAAATACGGCGCGAGAATTATGGTAGACGATTCTCACGGACTCGGCGTTCTCGGCGCGCACGGCAGGGGTACGGCGGAATATTTCGGTTTAGAAGACGACGTGGACGTGCTTATGGGTACGTTTTCGAAATCGCTTGCAAGTCTCGGCGGATATATGGCGGCAAGAAAGGACGTTTGCGAATACGTTCGTCACACTTCGCGCCCCTTTATTTTCAGCGCGAGCATGACCCCCGCGAGCGTAGCCTGCGCGAGAGCGGCTCTCGCTATTTTAAGAAGAGAACCCGAACGCGTAAAGCGGCTTGAAGAAATAAGCACTTATATGCGGAACGGACTTAAAAAAGCGGGCGCGGAAATCGTCGACCACGGCGAGCATACCCCGATTATTCCTATTTATACATATTATAACCGTCGCACGTTTACCGCGTGCAAGCTCCTTTTCGAGCGCGGCGTATACGTCAATTCCACGGTATCTCCCGCAGTTCCCGTCGGGCAAAGTCTTCTCCGTACGAGTTATATGGCGACTCATACCGAGGAGCAGATGGACAGGGCGATTAAGGAAATCGTCGCGGTGCTTGACGAGGTTAAGGATATAAACGACTGATTTTTATCTGAACGCTTGTCCCGTTGAAGTAATCGTTAATACCGGATAAAAATTTTTTTCGTCTCTCGCCCTACGCTTGTTTTGACGGCGGCTAACGAGGGACGAAAATTTTTTTAAATTCCGAGATTAAAACGTTTGACAACGCCGTTTTTTGGTACTATAATTCTAATTGCAACCGAAAAGGTAGCAATTAGAAGGCTCGCGGCAGGCGGGCAAGGCGGCGAAAGGAAAATGAAGTTATCTTCTAAAACGCATTACGGGCTTATGGCGTGCCATATTCTCGGCGAAAATTACGGCAAAGCGCCCGTTTCGGCAAGCGTGCTGGAAGCGAGAATTGCCGTTTCCGCGAAATATTTAGAGAAGATTATGCGAATGCTCGCGGGGAGAGGCATCGTTTCCGCGACGAGGGGTAAAGACGGCGGTTATTTTTTAGCCGCTCCGCCCGAAGAAACCAAGGTCGGCGACGTCGTCCGCGCCCTTGAAGACGATATGGAGCTTGTCGAATGCGTGACGAAAAGCGGCGCGTGCAAGTGCTGTCCTACGAGCGCGGTCTGGAAAAAGCTTTATAACGGCATAAACGAGCTTCTCGATTCCGTTACCGTTAAGGATATGCTTTGCGGAACTGTGGAGTAGTTGTTATTTTGTAATTAAAGCAAGATAGTAAAAAGGATAAAAGATACAGAGGTAAACGTTATGGTAAAGAAGCCTATTTATTTCGACCACGCGGCAACCACGCCGCTCGGAGAGGAAGCCTTTAATAAAATGCGTCCTTATTTTACCGAAATTTTCGGTAATCCCAACAGTCAGCACGTTTTCGGCAGGGAAGCGGTGAAAGCGGTGGACGAGGCGCGCGATACTATAGCCTCGCTGATCGGTTGCAAACCGCACGAGGTGTATTTTACTTCGGGCGGTACGGAAGGCGACAACTGGGCGTTAAGGGGCGCGGCGCACGCGCTCGCTCACAAGGGAAAACATCTGATTATTTCCCCCATAGAACACGCCGCAATGCTTTCCACCGCAAAGGCTCTCGAAAAAGAGGGCTTCGAGATAAGCTTTATGAAGGTTGACGGAGAGGGTTTCGTCGATCTCGAACACCTTAAGAGCATTATAAGAGACGACACGATTTTCGTCGGCTGTATGATGGCGAACAACGAAGTCGGCACGATCGAACCGATTAAGGGAATCGCCGAAATCGCGCACGCGCACGGGGCGGTATGCTTTACGGACGCGGTGCAGGCGGCGGGCGTTCTCGATATAAACGTCAAAGACCTCGGCGTGGATATGATGAGTATGAGTTCTCATAAAATCTACGGTCCGAAAGGCGTGGGCGCGCTGTATATAAGAAACGGACTATTGATAGACAGCATCATTACGGGCGGTCATCAGGAAAGAATGAAGAGGGGCGGCACGACAAACGTCCCCGGGGTGGTAGGTTTTGCGGAAGCCTTCCGCGTGGCTATCGCAAACAGAGAAAAGAACAACGCGCACGTTTCCGCGCTCCGCGACAAATTCATTAAGCGCGTTTCGGAAGAGGTGCCGTTCGTGAAACTCAACGGACCGAAGGACGGTACGAAAAGACTTCCCGCAAACGCGGACTTCTCGTTTAAGTATATAGAGGGCGAATCCATACTGTTCAGCCTCGACCTTGCGGGTATCGCCGTGTCTTCGGGTTCGGCGTGTTCTTCGGGTTCGTTAGAGCCTTCGCACGTTCTGCTTGCGCTGGGGCTTCCCGAAGGGCTTGCGCACGGTTCGATAAGATTTTCTTTCGGCAAGCACAACACCGAAGAAGAGGTCGATTACGCGGTGGAAGTTATTAAATCCGCCGTGGAAAGACTCAGAAAAATGTCGCCTTTATTCAAAGAGGAAGACGTCGTTAAAGAAGTTTAAGGTTTTTAAGATAACGCCCGAAGATACATTAAAGGACGGCGGGCGGATTATAAATAAACGTATAAAAAGAGAGGATTATTTATGTATAACGAAAAAGTGATGGACGTATTCAAGAACCCCAAAAACGTCGGCGAGATAGAAAATCCTGACGGAAAAGGCACGGTCGGCAACGAGGTTTGCGGCGATATTATGCAGATAACCCTGCGCATTAAAGATAACGTTATAGAGGACGCAAAGTTCAAAACCTTCGGCTGCGCCGCCGCTATCGCCACAAGCTCCACCGCTACCGAAATGATTAAGGGTATGACCTTGGACGAGGCTCTTAAAGTAACGAACAAAAGCGTTATAGAAAAGCTCGGCGGACTTCCTCCGCAAAAAATTCACTGCTCGGTGCTTGCCGAAGAAGCGATTAAAGCGGCTATCGAAGATTACCGAGGAAAGCAAAAGGCATAAGCGAACGGACAAAGCGTAAAAAATACGCGGTTTTAGCTAAAAACCAAACGACCGTAAAAGCGTGTAAAGAGTAGCTATAAAGCGTTTATAACCGTATTAGCCGCATCGTATAATACGTCTACTCAACAGAAAACTCAAGCTCAAATATTTTAATTAGATTTTCTGTCTAAACTTTTTTGTTTCGCAACGCCAATAAACGCAAAATTGTATTTAGACGGCTCTTTTCCGCACCGGAGAGGAGCTTCTTTTATTTTAATTTTTTTCGGTTAAATACAAAAACTTGTGATTATAGCTTGAAAAAAAACACAATATATTGTAAAATATATGCGTATAAACTTTAACACGCAGGGGCAGATAATGGCAAAACAACACGCTTATAACGCGGAAGAAATCAAAATTTTAGAGGGACTTGACGCGGTTCGTTTAAGACCTGGCATGTATATCGGGACGACGAGCGTAAAAGGGCTTCATCATATTTTATGGGAAATAGTAGACAACGCCATAGACGAGGCGGCAAACGGCTTCGCGGACAAAATAGAAGTAAGGCTTTATAAAGACGGCAGCGCGTCGGTAGAGGATAACGGCAGAGGTATACCCACCGATATTCACCCGAAAGCGGGCGTGTCGGGCGTTCAGGTCGTATTTACCCAGCTTCACGCGGGCGGAAAGTTCGATTCCGAAAACTACGCTTTTTCGGGCGGTCTTCACGGCGTCGGCGCGTCGGTCACGAACGCTCTTTCCGAATGGCTTAAGGTAGAGGTCTATAAAAATACCGTTTTTTCTATGGAATTTCATAGCTATCACGATAAAGCCACGGGAAAGATAAAATCGGGTATTCCCGTCGCGCCGCTTAAAGATACGAAGGTGAAAACCAAAAAACGCGGCACGTTTATCAGGTTTATGCCGGACAATCGGGTTTTCGAGACGGTGGAGTTTAATCCCGAAACAATCTTAAAACGCCTTCGCGAGCTTGCCTTTCTCAATAAGGGTTTGACGATAGATTTTTACGACGAGCATACCGATTATCATCAGGCTTATAAGTTCGACGGCGGTCTTATCGATTTTGTTAAGGATTTGAACAAGGGCAAAAACGTTCTTTATCAGGAGCCGCTTTACGCAAAAGAGGAAAAGGACGGCATCGTCGTGGAGTTTGCCATTCAGCACACCGACGCGTACGTGGATAGCGTTTGCTCCTACGTCAACAATATTCCGACGGGCGACGGCGGAATGCACGAAACGGGCTTTCGTTCCGGGCTTACCAGATCTTTTAACGATTACGCGCGCGCAAGAAGCTTCCTCAAGGATAAGGACGACAACCTTATAGGCGACGACTTTAAAGAAGGTCTTACCGCGATTCTCTCGGTAAAAATGAAGAACGTGCAGTTCGAGGGGCAGACGAAAACCAAGCTCGGCAACCCCGAAGCGCGCCCCGCGGTAGAAGCGGTGACCGTTACCGAAATAGGCGAGCTGATGAAGAACAAAAAACTCGGCAAAGCTTTCGACGCGATTATCGGCAAGGCGATGAACGCCGCGAAAGTAAGACTCGCCGCAAAAAAAGCGAAGGAGCTTGCAAGGGTAAATAAAAGCATAGAAGCGCAGAACCTCGTCGGAAAACTCGCCGCTTGTTCGGGGCGAAAGCCCGAGCTTAACGAGCTGTTTATAGTCGAGGGCGATTCCGCGGGCGGCAGTGCAAAGCAGGCGAGAGTAAGGCAGTATCAGGCGATATTGCCTCTTCGCGGAAAACCGCTTAACGTAGAAAAGAAAAAGCTCGAACAAATTTTGCAGAACGAAGAGATAAGGACGATAATTTCCGCGCTCGGCACGGGAATAGGCTCGGATTTCTCGCTCGAAGATTTAAGGTATCACAAAGTTATAATCCTTTCCGATGCGGACGTAGACGGCAGTCATATCCGCGCGATACTCTTGACATTCTTCTACCGCTATATGAAAGAGCTTATCAACGAAGGACACGTTTATATCGGTATGCCGCCGCTTTATAAGGTTTATAAAACCAACGCGGAGGAATATGCGTACGACGATTCGGAGCTGAAAGAAAAAATAGATAAGGTCGGCAAAGGGTATTCCATTCAGAGATATAAAGGTCTTGGCGAAATGGATCCGCATCAGCTGTGGGAAACGACTATGAACCCCGATACGCGCTCGCTTATGCGGGTTACGATAGAGGACGCCGCGGAAGCGGAAAGGCTTATCACCGTGCTGATGGGCGACGAGGTCGGCGAAAGAAAGAAGTACATTTTCGAACACGCGAACTTTAACAAAGAAGACAAATTCGCAAAAATCAAACGCTGATAGGAGGGAAGAAAAATGGATAACGAAAAGGGCATAATTTTTAATTCCCTCGACGACGTACTGAAAAACGCGATGATTTCATATGCCGAGGACGTTATATTAGACAGAGCGTTACCGCGTGTGGAGGACGGGCTTAAACCCGTTCAGCGCCGTATTTTGTACGCAATGTACGAAATGGGTCTGACTCCCGATAAACCGCATAAAAAGTGCGCGAAAATAGTAGGCGATTGCCTCGGTAAATATCACCCGCACGGCGACAGTTCGGTATACGGCGCGCTCGTGCATCTCGCGCAGGATTTCAATATGCGTATGCCGCTTATCAACGGGCACGGAAACTTCGGTACTGTTGACGGAGACTCTCCCGCGGCTTACAGATATACGGAAGCGCGACTCGAAAGCCTTGCGCTCGAATTATTGCGCGACATAGAAAAGGACACCGTAAATTTCAGCCTTAACTTCGACGACTCTATGGAAGAACCGGACACGCTCCCCGGGCGTTTCCCCAATCTTCTCGTAAACGGCGCTTCGGGCATAGCGGTAGGGCTTGCGACGAATATTCCGCCGCACAACCTCGGCGAGGTCATAAACGGCACGATAGCTTATATAGAAAACCCCAAAATTTCCTTAAAGGAAATGATGAAATACATTCCCGCGCCGGACTTTCCTACGGGCGGGCATATCATAGCGGACGGCGACCTTGCCGAAGCTTACAAAACGGGCAGGGGTAAAATCCGCATAAAAGCGCGCGTCAACATAGAAAAGGACACGGGAGACAAGCAGAATCTCGTTATTTCGGAGCTTCCGTATCAGGTGAATAAAGCCGAGCTTTTAAAGAAGATTGCGGAGCTTAAAGAGGAGAAGAAAGATATTCTCGGCGATATTGCGGACGTAGTGGACGAGTCGGACAGAAACGGCATGCGCGCCGTCATAAAGCTCAAAAAGGACGCCGACGCGAAGAAGATACTTAAATATCTTTATAAATCGACCTCGCTCGAAACGTCTTTCGGCATCAATATGGTTGCCATTGCAAACGGCAAGCCGTGTCAGATGGGGCTTCTCGATATAATAGGGTACTACGTCAATTATCAGCGTGAAGTCGTTTTAAGAAGAAGTAAATTCGATTTGGAACGCGCGAAAGAGCGCGCGCACATTTTAGAGGGGCTTATCGTCGCCGTTAAGAATATCGACGAGGTAGTGAAGATCATAAAGAACGCGGACAATACCGCGGACGCGCGCGCAAAACTCCGCCAAAGGTTTTCTCTTTCCGAAGTTCAGGCAAACGCCATTCTCGATCTGCGCCTTGCCCGCCTCACCAAATTAGAGGTGGAAAAGCTCGAACAGGAATTAAAAGAGCTTAAAAAGCGCATAGAGGAGCTGACGGCTATAATAGGGAGCAAAACGCTCCAAATGGACGTCGTTAAAAAGGAGCTCGGCGAAATAAAGAGAAAGTATAAGGACGAAAGAAGAAGCGGAATAGTTGTCGGCGGCGAGGAGACGGAGGCGGAAGATTTCGAAGAGCCGATGAAGCCCGTAGAGGATATAGTCGTCGCGTTTACTTACGGAAATGCGTTCAAAAAGATGACCGAGCGCAATTTCAATTCCTCCGAGCGGAGCGTAAGGGATAATTCTTCCAAGGACGAATTTATCAGGTTTTTCGTGAGGGCGAAGAGCAATCAGACTATTATCGCGTTTACGAACCTCGGAAATTGCTGTAAATTCAGCGCGGACGGCGCGCCCGAATGTCGTTTCCGCGAGAAAGGCTATAAGTTCGGCGAAGTCGCTTCGGACGTTAAAAAGAACGAGTATCCCGTCGCGTTTTTTGCAATCGACGCGGACAAGCTCCCCGAAGGACACCTTTTGTTCTTTACGAAGGACGGACTTATCAAAAAGACCGAATGGCAGGAATACGGGCTTATCAAGCCATATTATCAGGCGATAAAGCTTAAAGAGGGCGACGAGTTGATAAGAGTAGAGCAGGATTTACCCGAAACTACGATAGGCTACGTTACGGAAAGCGGACTCGTGCTGAATGCGCTTAAAGACGATATACCCGTTCAGGGCAGAGTCGCGGGCGGCGTTAAGGGAATAAATCTCGGAAAGGACGATAAAATCGCGTTCGTCTCGCAGACAGACGAGGAGGGAGAGTATCTTATCGTGACCGACGCGGGCTTCTATAAACGTGTGATTGCCGGCGAAATCGAACCTATGGCAAGATATAGAAAAGGAATAAAAATCGTCGAACTCGGAAAAGACTCCAAGGTGATTTATGCGGATATGGTAAAGGATCCGTATAATCTTGCGGTGACGGATAATTTCGGCGTAACGTTTACCGTCGATACCGAAAGCGTCGGCATAGAAAACAGAACGACGAAAGGCAAAACCTTAAAGAACGAAAATAAAAAAAGAAAACCCGAAACGGCATTCAGAGTATTATAAAATCCGCGAGGTAAACTCATTGGCAAGAAAAACTTTTTATGTAAAACCGAAAAGCGGAGGCACGCATTTTTTCGTGCCTCCGCTTTATAATAGAAACATTGTTTTCGGTAAAAGTATCAATCAATAAATTTATCGAGCTCGGTTTTGACGCGTTTTTTGATTTTTACTTTGGGTTTATCGATAACTTTGCCGCGCGCGACGACGAGGCGGACGTTTTCGAGGACTCTTAAATCTTCGAGCGGGTTTTTATCGGTAACAATCATATCGGCGTCTTTACCCGTCTCAATCGTACCGGTAATATCGCCGATTCCCGCAAGCGAAGCGGCGCGCGCCGTCGCGGTATAAAGCGCGAATGCGTTCGACACGCCGACGTATTTATGGAAGTAGTAAAGCTCGCGCCAGAAGTCGTATTGCGTAATCCACGGACAACCTACGTCGTTGCCGAGAGCTACGGGAATACCGTTTTCCACAGCCGCCTTCGCGCAGTCTATAATACCCTCGAAAACCACGTTTCCGTTGAACTGTTCCACTTCGGAAGCGTTCGATACCGAACGGTCGAAAAGCGCGTACGGCAGTGCGGGGGAAATGGTCGTGCAGAGGAACGCTCCGCGCTCCTTAAAAAGCCTGACGATCTCATCGTCGGGTTTTGCGCCGTGTTCTATGGAGTCAACGCCGTTTTCGAGCGCGACCTTAACGCCCTCGGGCGATTCGACGTGCGCGGCGACGGTGTAACCCGCTTCGTGCGCCTTGTCGCAGACCGCCTTCACCATTTCAGGCGGCATTTTAAGCTCCCCCGGGACGCCCTTCTCTTTAGCGTCGAGAACGCCGCCCGTAATCATCAACTTAACGAGATCGACTTTTTCCTTTTCACATTCCGCAAGGTGAGAAAGGGCTTCTTCGTTGCTTTTTGCGGCAACGGCAACCGAGCCCGCCATGTGTCCGTGCGGAACGGAAATACCCTCGTTTGCGGCAAGAATACGCGGACCGACCTTTTTGCCCTCGGCTATTTCGTCTCTTAACCTCGTATCGAAATCGGCAAGCCCGCCGACGGTACGGATAGTAGTTACGCCGCTATTTAGCTCTATTTTAGCAAACGCCGCCACGAGCTTATACGCGACCGCTCGGGTAAGAGAATTGCTCATGATTTTGGCGACGAGCTTTGCATTGTCGCGCTGTTTTTTCTGCGGCTTGCCGTTGCCCGCAAGGTGAACGTGCATATTTATAAGCCCCGGCATAAGATAACCGCCTTTAAGATCGATGATTTTATATCCCGCAAGTTTCGCTTGGTTTTCGGGAATAATCGCGGAAATTTTTTCGCCGTCCACGAGAACCGCAAGACCCTCTTCGGGTTTCATATCCTCTTTGCCGCTCAAAATTTTGCCGTTTATAAAAGCGTATTTCATATCGCGTTATCTCCTATAATTCGTATTCCAGTATATTTTAATACCGATTTAGCGTTTTGTCAAATTTTATATGCGAAAAAGGGCGAAAAGAGTTAAAAAAAGATTGTCACGAGGCGGCGGTTTGTGGTACAATAATAAAAATACCGAGAAGAAGCTTCTTTTTGACTACATAGTAAAGAAGAGATACGGAAGGGGTACTTTATGAAGAATTTTTTTGAGGAACTTGACAAATACGACGCGGAAGTGGCTGCGGCTTGCGAAAAAGAACTTAATCGTCAGCGCGGCAATATAGAGCTTATCGCTTCCGAAAACATAGTAAGCCGAGCGGTGCTTCTCGCGGCGGGCGGCGTTTTGACCAACAAATACGCGGAGGGCTATCCTGCGAAAAGATATTACGGCGGTTGCGAGTACGTAGACATAGTAGAAAACATCGCGAGAGAGCGCGCGAAAAAGCTGTTCGGCGCGGAGTACGCCAACGTTCAGCCGCATAGCGGCGCAAACGCCAACTTCGCGGTGTTCTTTGCTTTTTTGCAACCGCACGATACCGTTATGGGTATGAATCTTTCGGAGGGCGGACACCTTTCGCACGGCTCGCCGGTAAACGTTTCGGGTAAATATTTCAACGTCGTACCTTACGGCGTTTCGCCCGTGACCGAAAGAATAGATTACGACGAAATGGAAAGGATAGCGAAGGAATGCAGACCGAAACTTATCGTCGTCGGCGCGTCCGCATATTCGCGAATAATAGATTTCAAACGTTGCAGAGAGATAGCGGACGAAGTAGGTGCAATTTTAATGGTAGATATGGCGCACATCGCGGGGCTCGTGGCGGCGGGGCTTCACCCTTCGCCCGTACCGTATGCGGACGTTGTCACGACCACTACGCACAAAACCCTTCGCGGACCGCGCGGCGGAATGATTCTCTGCAAAGAAAAGTACGGCAAAATTATAGATAAAGCTGTGTTCCCGGGGACGCAGGGCGGACCGCTTATGCACATAATCGCGGCAAAGGCTGTCGCGCTCGGCGAAGCTCTGACCCCCGAATTCAAGGAATATCAGAAGCAGATAGTGCTTAACGCGGCGGCGCTTGCGAAAGGACTTACCGCGCGCGGGGTAGACCTCGTTTCGGGCGGTACGGATAATCACTTGATGCTTTTAAAGCTAATGAAATTCGGCGTTACGGGAAAGGAGCTCGAAGCAAGGCTCGACGAGGTGCATATTACGGCTAACAAAAATACGGTACCGAACGATCCGCAAAGCCCGTTTATAACGAGCGGACTTCGGGTAGGCACTCCCGCCGTCACCTCGCGCGGGTTTAAAGAAGCGGAAATGGAACTTATCGCGGACTGGATATACCGCGCGATAACCGATTTCGACGGATCGAGGGGAGATATAGAAGCGGGGGTAAAAACGCTTTGCGACAAATTCCCCGTTTACGAATAAAAAGACGAAAGCGCGGCACGACGGTTGCCGCGCCCGTTTTTAATATTTTGATTTTTACAGAGGATAAGGAGGAAGCGAGGTATGCTTACCGATATAGAAATAGCGCAAAAATGCGCGATAAAGCCTATTTGCGATATAGCCGAAAAAGCGCGAATTATCGAAAAATACGTGGAGCCTTACGGCAAATATAAAGCAAAAATAAACGTAAGCGCATTTTACGCCGATTTAAAAAACGAGAAAAACGGCAAGGGCTTAAAAAAAGACGGAAAACTCGTTCTCGTGACAGCGATAAACCCCACGCCTGCGGGCGAGGGGAAAACGACCACTTCGATAGGGCTTGCGGACGGGCTTAACCGTATCGGCAAAAACGCGGTGCTTGCCCTTCGCGAGCCATCTCTCGGTCCCGTGTTCGGGGTAAAAGGCGGCGCGGCGGGCGGCGGCTATTCGCAGGTCGTTCCTATGGAAGATATAAACCTGCACTTTACGGGCGACTTCCACGCGATAGGTGCGGTAAACAACCTTCTTGCGGCGATGCTCGACAATCATATTCATCAGGGCAACGCCCTTAAAATAGATACTCGCAATATCGTTTGGAAAAGGTGCTTGGATATGAACGACCGCCAGCTTCGTTTTATAGTAGACGGGCTCGGGGGAAGAGTAAACGGCGTGCCGAGAGAAGACGGCTTCGATATAACCGTCGCGAGCGAAATTATGGCGGTTTTCTGTCTTGCGGAAAACCTTGCGGATCTCAAAACAAGATTAAAAAGAATAATCGTTGCGTACGACGTGAACGGCAACCCCGTTACCTGCGGAGACTTAAAAGCGGAAGGCGCGCTTACCGCCCTTCTTAAAGACGCGATAAAGCCGAATCTCGTGCAGACCTTGGAAGGAACGCCCGCGTTCGTCCACGGCGGACCTTTTGCGAATATCGCGCACGGTTGCAATTCGGTTATCGCAACCCGTCTCGCGCTGAAACTCGGCGATTACGCAGTTACCGAAGCGGGCTTCGGCGCGGATCTCGGCGCGGAAAAATTCCTCGATATAAAATGCAGGCTCGCGGGGCTGAAACCCTCTGCGGTAGTTATCGTCGCAACCCTTCGCGCCCTCAAGATGCACGGCGGCGCGAGCAAAGAGACATGCGGAAAAAGAGACGACGAAGCGTTACGAAAAGGTATTCCCAATCTCCTCCGCCACGTCGATAATATAAAAACGGTGTATAAGCTCCCGTGCGTCGTCGCGATAAACAGATTCCCGACCGACGAGGAAGAAGAAATAAAGCTTTTGTCCGAAGAATGCGGAAGGCTCGGTGTTAGAACAGTGCTTTCGGAGGTCTGGGCGAAAGGCGGCGCGGGCGGAGAAGAGCTCGCGAAAGAAGTAGTGCGGCTTTGCGAAGAGGAAGAAAACGGCGAATTTTCTTTTTCCTATCCGCTCGAAAGTACGATAGAGGAAAAAATTTCTTTGATAGCGAAAAGAATTTACGGCGGAGACGGCGCGGTTTTCACGCCCGAGGCGAAGAAACAGATGGAAAAGCTGCAAAGTCTCGGCTTCGGCAGTTTCCCCGTGTGCATAGCAAAAACGCAGTACAGCTTTTCGGATAACCCGTTGCTGCTCGGCGCGCCGACGGACTTTAAGATAACGGTAAAAAGCGTAAAGGTCTCTGCGGGCGCAGGTTTTATCGTCGCTCTCACCGGCGATATTATGACTATGCCGGGGCTTCCCAAAACTCCCGCGGCAGAAAGAATAGACGTGGACGAAAACGGCGTTATTACGGGGCTTTTCTAAAAAATGCGGCGCCGTGATATCGCGGCATTAAAAAACGAAAAACATTCTATGTAAGGAGAACGAACATGGCAAAATACATCAACGAACCCTCTCATACTTTCAACGAATATCTACTTATCCCGGGGTATTCCTCCGAGCAAGCAATACCCTCAAACGTGAGTCTGAAAACTCCGCTCGTTAAGTTTAAAAAAGGCGAGGAAAGCCCGCTTACTATGAATATTCCCATGGTGTCCGCTATAATGCAGTCCGTTTCGGGTGATAAGCTCGCGATTGCGCTTGCGACGGAGGGCGGCGTTTCTTTTATATACGGCTCGCAAAGCATAGAGGACGAAGCGGCAATGGTCGCAAGAGCAAAGAATTATAAAGCGGGATTCGTTAAGAGCGATTCCAACGTTGCCCCCGAGGATACGCTCGCGGACATTATCGCACTCAAGGAAAGGACGGGACACTCTACCGTTGCGGTAACCGAGGACGGCACTGCGGAGGGCAAGCTCGTCGGCATAGTCACAAGCCGCGACTACAGGGTCAGCCGTATGAGTCCCGATCTTAAAGTAAAGGAGTTTATGACTCCGTTCGATAAGCTTATCACGGCGAAAGAGGGCGTAAGCCTTAAAGAAGCGAACGACATTATATGGGACAATAAGCTGAATGCGTTGCCCATAATAAGCGAGGAAGGGAAGCTTCTTTATTTCGTGTTCAGAAAGGACTACGATTCGCATAAAAACAACCCGAACGAGCTTCTGGACGGCAAAAAGAGATACGTCGTCGGCGCGGGTATAAACACGAGAGATTACGAAGAAAGAATCCCCGCACTTCTCGCGGCGGGCGCGGACGTGCTTTGCATAGACTCCTCGGAGGGTTTTTCGGAATGGCAGAAGAGAACGCTTTCGTGGGTAAGAAAAACCTACGGAGACGCGGTAAAGGTCGGCGCGGGCAACGTCGTGGACGCGGACGGATTCAGGTTTCTCGCGGACTGCGGCGCGGACTTCGTCAAAGTCGGCATCGGCGGCGGTTCTATATGTATAACGCGCGAGACGAAGGGCATAGGCAGAGGTCAGGCAACCGCGCTTATCGAGGTGTGCGCCGCCCGCGACGAGTATTATAAAGAGACGGGGGTATACGTTCCCGTATGCTCGGACGGCGGCATCGTGTACGACCACCACATAACCCTTGCGCTTGCGATGGGCGCGGATTTCGTTATGCTCGGCAGATACTTCGCCCGCTTTGACGAAAGCCCCACGAATAAGGTTATGATAGGCGGAAATTACTTTAAGGAATACTGGGGCGAAGGCTCGGCAAGGGCGAGAAACTGGCAGAGATACGACCTCGGCGGCGATAAAAAACTTTCCTTTGAAGAGGGAGTGGATTCTTACGTTCCGTATGCGGGCAAGCTTAAAGACAACGTAGGACTGTCGCTTTCCAAGGTTCGTTCCACTATGTGCAACTGCGGCGCGCTCACGATAAAGGAATTGCAGAAAAAAGCGAAGCTCACTTTAGTTTCCGCGACGAGCATAGTAGAGGGCGGCGCGCACGACGTTATTCCCAAAGAGAAAACGCAGACCGTAAAATAAAGAGATTGTTCGCGTCTAAAAGGCGCGTTGCAGTTATAAAATGATACTTGCTGATAATTCTATAATAAAAGGCTCACGGAAACGTTCGTACGTGAGCCTTTTGTCATAGTTTAAAAAGAAAAACTTTTATTATTTATTTCTTCTTTTTTCTTAAAATAAAGAACGTGGCAGTGCCGCAAGCAGAGGTTATGACCGCAAGGGTTATGAGAATGTTTCTTAACGCCACGCTTGCGTCTTTTCTGATCTTGCGCTCCTCGATATAACCGATTTTATAGCCGTCCGCCGTCTCGTAAGCGATTTTCGCCGCGCCGTTCTCCGTGCCGTAATATCGCACCTTCGTGCCGTCCGCAAGCTCGCATACGTCGTCGGTCAAATCAGCGTTCGCGTAAACCGTTACCGCGCTTACCGTTTTCACCGTGTATTCGTCTTTGTCGGGGTTTTCGTAAAGGGTTTCCACGGTGAAAGAAGAGGGAATATAGCCCGCATACTCTTTGCCGCCGACCGTGACCGTCGCAAAATAGTATTCGATATTCGAGAAAACGAGTTTACTCCTCGGGTAAATTTCGGTAGCTCGTTCGAGCCGTATTGCGTCGCCGCCCGACGTCGCCGAGAAAAGGTCTTTTTCGGTAATCGCAGGGAGATGATAAAGATTTACTTTAGTGGAAGTATACGCCTTTTCGGGCGCGGTGAGTTTTTGTTTCTCGGTTTTTTTCACGTCTTTTGCGTTTACGAGAGAGATTCCTTTATTCGACGCGAACACGCACAAACTCAATTCAGTGCCGAGCGCAGTGGGTAACTTGACGTCCATAAGCCATATGTATTCGTCTTCAACCTGCAACAGTTCCGAAAAGCCGAGCTTGCCGTCCTCTTCGGAATAATCGACGGAATAAACGTTCACGTTGTTTCCGTAGGTGACGCTTTCCGAAACGTTAACGACGTAATATCGAAGATCGTCCTGCCCGTTATCAACGGCTTCCTCGTAGGGGAGCGCGGCTCTATTTAGCAGGTCTTTTCCTAAGTCTACGGAATTTACGGCAAGATTTTTCAGCCCGGTCGTTTTAAGAAGCCTTTCTTCGCCGATTAACGTATAATATATTTCGTTTTTATCGAAGTAACAGCCGATATTTTTCACGCTGCCCGTATCGAGTTCGGCTGCAAGAATCCAACCGCCTGCAGGCTTATAATAATAAACCTTTCCGTCTATCACGCCGTATAAAACCCCCGCGAGGTCTGTCGTGAGCGAAATCGCTCCGCGCGACGAAAACGAATTTGCTACCGAATTTTTGTATATGCTTGAGCCGTCTGCTATGTAAACGTTTCCGTATGCGTCCGCGGTGATTTTATCCGCGGCGGGTTTTCCGTTAAATGTAATCGCCTCGCCAACCGTTTCAAAGGTTTTTTCGTCGATTTTATAGACGTACGCGTTGGTTTCGTCCGTCGCGAGTACATAGTAGTATCCGCTTTGATAGGAGATCGCCTTTATCGTACCGCTTATCCCTACCACCGTAGGAGCGTTTTGCGCTTGAATTTCCGAAGCCGCAGACGTGAATATTTTCTTGTAACCGTTGACCTTCGCGCCGTCCGTCGTAAGGAGTGTGCCGTTTCCGAGGGCGAAAGCCTTCGGCACACTACCAACGAAAAGATTTATAAAATTATCTTTATCGTAACGGTCGAAATTTTCCGCATTTTCGCCGACGTTTATGATAGTCAGCTTAAAATCGTCGAGCGCGGCTACGAAATTGCCGTACCGTCCGAGAGTATTTGTCGCTTTGCCGATTCTATTATACGCCGACCTTCCGCTCGCAATCGCAAAGCCCGTAAAATCGAGCTTATCGCCGTCTATAGCAAACTCCGTAATCGCGTTGAGAGAGTTATCCGTAACGAGTAGATTGCCGTTTTTAAATGATAAACCCACCGGCGAACGAACGGTGCCGAGCTCGTATAGCGTGTCATAAGCGGTAAGCTCGGTAAAATCCGCGTCCGCCTCAATCGGGAGACTATAGATTTTCTCCCCGCGGACGAGGTATATATCGCTATCGTTTGCTATCATAATAGAGGGGGTATTGGCGGTAAGGTTTTGCAATAGCTCTTCGCTCTTTTTTGTGTCTATGTTGTATTTGACGAGCTTAATATTCGTCTCGCCGCTTAAGTAAAATACGTCGTTTGTTTCGTTAACGGCAACCGAACACTTGCCGCTTACGTCGTCCAGCTCCTTTTCTTCTTTGAGCGAGTCGCCATCGGCAGAGGCTATCGCGTCGGACATCTTATAAACGAAAAGAGACCGGCTATAAAAGGTGACGAGGTATTTGTCGTTAAAATCGAAGAACGTTCCGCCCGTCACTTGTTTTTTTTCGTCCGTCGAAAGGTTGATGCGCAGAATGAGACCGTTGTCCGAAACGAACAGTGTATTTTCATCGTAAAGCTTTATTTGTCCGAGCGAGGTGAAGCCGGACAGCGTTTTAGACAGTCCGCTCTTGAAGACGCGCACGGTTTTTCCCTCGATCACGGCGTAGCATTCTCCGAAACAGCACGCGCCTTTCGGGTTGGAAAGGGACTGATATTCGAGAGATGAGGAGGGGAGGACGACGGAGGAATCCGCCGCATCCGCGGCGTAGGTCTTGCTCCCGCCGTTATAAAGAAGCGCGATCACCGCGCATACGGAAAGCGCGAGCGTTAATATTAAAAGCGTAAGCGCGCGCCCGAAACGCGCGAAAAATTTAGCATTCATATAAAGTATTCTACCACAATTTTTTTCTTTTGTCTATTATAATTGCGCTATTATGCGCGTTCGTCGGTTATGATGAAATTAAAAAAGACTTTCCTCGGGCGCGAGAATAGTGCAACCCGCCTCCGTAATTTTTTTGTAATATTCGTCCGTCGGTTTTTTGTCGGTGATAAGATAGTCCACTTCGCTAAACCTAAAATCGGTACACATGAAAGTTTTGCCGAACTTCGTGGAATCGCAAAGCACCGCTATTTTGGCGGAATTTCGTTTCATTTGTTGCTTTAACTTCGACTGTTCTATATCCGCATCCGTAAAGCCCGAGGAAATATCCACGCCCGAGCAGGAAACGAACGCCACGTCGGCGTGAATACGCGAAATATAGTCTATGGTGTCCGAACCCGTTATAGAGTTGGAGTGGTTGGAAATCTGTCCGCCGGCGATATAAATTTTAACGTTGTTCGTTTGCGAAAGAAGAAGGGCGTTCCTGAGTCCTATCGTCGTTACCGAAAGATATTTGAGATTGTTAAGCAGGGGAATTAAAAAACCCGTCGTCGTGCTTGAGTCGAGGAATATCGAATGACCGTTTTTGACGAGACGAAACGCGAGCGTCGCGATAATTCTTTTCGCCGAGGTATTCTCTTGCTCGCGTAGGGCAAAAGCCGATTCTTCCGCCGTTGAACGAAAGGGAATCGCGCCGCCGTGAGACCTTCTTATAAGCCCTTGTTTTTCCATTGCGGAAAGGTCGCGCCGTATCGTTGCTCCCGAAACGAACAGTTCCGCCGCGAGTTCTTCTACCGTCGCTTGTTTATTTTTGTTCAAAATCTCTAAAATTTCTTCTTGCCTTCTTATCGTGAGCATATTTTAACCTCTTTTCGCGTTGCAAAACCCGCACTTTATGCGCATTTGTGTTTATTTACGCTCATATCTTATCATAAAAAAATTCTTTTTGCAACTTATTTTCAGGTGGGTACAACATAAAGTATTTGTGATAGAATATAAAAGGCTTTAAAGGGTGTTTTCGGGCGCGGTATAGCGACAGGAAATTGCTTCTTGCGGCTGACAAGAATAAGAAAAATAAACTCGGAGGAAAATTTATGAAAACAAAAGCGGTAAGACTTTACGGCGTAAACGATTTAAGGCTGGAAGAATTCGAGCTTCCCGAAATCAAAGACGACGAAATACTCGCTCGCGTAGTATCGGACAGTATCTGCATGTCGAGCTTCAAAGCGGCGGAGCAGGGCGCGGCGCATAAACGCGTTCCCTCGGACATCGCCGAGAACCCCGTTATAATCGGTCACGAATTTTGCGGCGATATAATAAAGGTCGGCGCGAAGTGGCAGGGCAAATTCAAAGAGGGGGACAAATTCGGAATTCAGCCCGCGATAGACTATAAGCCCGTTATGAACGGACTCGGCGCGCCGGGGTATTCTTATCGCTACATAGGCGGAGATTCGCAGTACGTTATAATCCCGAACGAGGTTATGGAAAAAGACTGCCTTATCCCGTACGACGGAGACAGTTATTTCAAGGCTTCTCTCGCGGAACCTATGTCCTGCATAATCGCGGGGTATCACGAAAACTATCATTCGAGATACGAAACACACACCCACGAGATGGGTATAAAAGAGGGCGGCGCGGTAGCCATTCTCGCGGGCGTTGGACCTATGGGACTCGGCTGCGTGGACTACGGTATTCACTGCGACAGGAAGCCTTCTCTTATGGTGGTAACCGATATAGATCAGGCGAGGCTCGACAGAGCGGCGACTCTTCTCACCGTGGAAGAAGCGGCTAAAAACGGCGTTAAGCTCGTTTACGTCAACACCTCTTCGATAGAGGATCCCGTGGCTTATATGAAAGGGCTTAACGGCGGCAAGGGTTTTGACGACGTGTTCGTATACGCGCCCGTATCCGCGCTCGTCGAGCAGGGCGACGCGCTTCTCGGCGAAGGCGGTTGTCTCAATTTCTTCGCAGGTCCTATAAGATCGGATTTCTCCGCGAAATTCAATTTCTACGATGTGCATTATGCGTTCCACAGAATAACGGGAACTTCGGGCGGGAACAAGAACGACCTTAAAGAAGCGCTTAAACTTGCGGGCGAAGGCAGAATCAATCCTTCCATAATGATTTCGCACGTCGGCGGACTTGACAGCGTTGTGGACACCACGCTCAATCTTCCGAACATAAAGGGCGCGAAGAAGCTCGTTTATACGCATATCTCTATGCCGATGACGGCAATTGCCGATTTCGAGGAACTCGGCAAAACCGATCCGTTCTTTAAGGATCTTTCGGAAATATGCAAAAAGCATAACGGCATCTGGTCGGCGGAAGCGGAGAAATACGTCCTCGCCAACGCGAAGAAAATATAATCACGAAAACGTAATTTATAAAGACATAAAGGAGAAAACGTAAATGGCAATTCCCGTAACGATGCCGAAGCAGGGCATCACGGTGGAAAGTTGTATACTCACCAAATGGAACGTAAAGGTCGGCGACAGCGTAAAGGTCGGCGACGTGCTGTTCTCTTTTGAAACGGACAAGTCCTCGATAGACTATATATCCGAGGTAGACGGCGAGGTTCTCGCGCTTTTCTGCGAAGAGGGCGACGAAGTACCCGTTCTCACCAACGTTATGGCGGTAGGTAAAAAAGGGGAAGACGTCTCTTCGCTCGCGCCGAACGGTTCTGCTCCCGCGGCAACCGAGGTAAAAGCGGAAACGCCTGCGCCCGCCGCAGAAAAGACTGCTTCCGCGCCCGTAATTCCCGCAGATATAAAAGCGACGCCCGTGGCGATGCCGAAATCGGGTATCACGGTTGAAAGCTGTATTCTGACGAAGTGGAACGTAAAAGTCGGCGATACCGTAAAGGTCGGCGACGTGCTGTTCTCGTACGAAACGGATAAATCTTCCTTCGACCTTCAATCGGAGATTGCGGGCGAAGTCCTTGCGACGTTCTTTAACGAAGGCGACGAAATTCCTGTCGGCACTAACGTTCTCGCTATCGGCGAACACGGCGTTGACGCGAGCTGTTTCGCTCCGAACGGTTCTGCACCCGCGGCAGCAGAGGTCAAGGCTCCCACGACGGCAGAGACCGCTTCCGCAGAGACCGCGGCTCCCGCAAAGAGCGCGCAGGCGGCGAATAAGGACGGCGACAGAATTTTCGCAAGCCCGAGAGCAAAGAATCTCGCGAATAAACTCGGCGTTTCTCTTGCCGACGCGGAAGCGTCGGGGCCTAACGGCAGAATTATAGAAAGGGATATAAGAGCGGCGAGCGTAAACCCGAAAGCGCACGAAACGGCGCAACCCGCGGCGCAGACGGCAACCCCCGCAAAGAGCGCGGCGGAAACCGCGGACGTCAAAGCGTTTAAGGACGAAAAAATGTCGAACATCAGAAAGGTTATCGCAAAGAATATGGTCGCGAGCCTTTCGACTATGGCGCAGCTCACGCACACGCTTTCGTTCGACTTCACCAACGTTATGGCGTTCAGAAAGTATCTTAAAGACAACGCCGAAAAGCTTAAACTCCCGAACATTACCGTAAACAATATAATAGTGTTCGCGGTGTCGAGGGTGATAAAGAATCACAGAGCCCTTAACGCGAACCTTATAAACGGCGACACGATGCGCTATTTCGAGCACGTCAACGTGGGAATCGCGACGGATACGCCGAGAGGACTTCTCGTACCCACGCTGTTCGGCGCGGATCTGATGAGCCTTTCGGAAATCGCGGCGAAGTCCAAAAAGCTTTCGCAGGACGCGATAGACGGCAAGATAGCTCCCGAGCTTCTGACGGGCGGCAGCTTTACGGTCAGCAACGTAGGAACTATGGGCATAGAAAGCTTTACGCCGGTAGTCAATCCGCCGCAAACGGGCATACTCGGCGTCAACACTCTCGAAACCCGCGTGAAGCTCGGCAAGAACGGCGAAATAATTCCGTATACGGCAATGAGCCTTTCGCTTTCGTACGACCACAGAGCGCTTGACGGCGCGCCCGCTTCGAGATTCCTTAAAGAACTCAAAGAGTATCTCGAAAATTTCAGTTTCAATCTGCTTGCGGATTCCAAGTGCATATAACGTGCGTGCGGCTTTGCAGACAGTTTATTAAATAATGTGTAAAGGAGAAAATTTTCTATAATGGAAACGTTCGATTTAGTAGTAATAGGCGGCGGTCCTGCGGGGTATCTCGCTTCGGAGCGCGCGGGGCATGCGGGGCTTAAAACTCTCGTTATCGAAAAAAGAGAGTTCGGCGGCGTGTGCTTAAACGAAGGCTGCGTTCCTTCCAAAACCTTTCTTAATTCCGCAAAGGTAGCGGACTATGCAAACGAAGCGGCGGCTTTCGGCGTAAAATTAGAGGGAAAACCCGTCGTCGATCAGAAGTTCGTCGTAGAAAGAAAAAATAAAGTCGTAAAAATGCTCGTCTCGGGCATAAAAGGACAGCTTGCCGCAAACAAGGTCGTAACCAAAAAAGCGGAAGCTTATATAGAAGGCAAAGCTGCGGAGGGCTATATCGTCCGCGCGGGCGAAGAAAAATTTATAGCGAAACGCCTTCTCATCGCGTCTGGTTCCGCGCCCGTGGTTCCGCCGATAACGGGGCTTAAAGAGGGCATCGAGGCGGGGCTCGTTCTCACTAACCGCGAGGTTCTCGATTTAACAGAAATTCCCGAAAAATTCGTAATCATCGGCGGCGGCGTAATAGGACTCGAAATGGCAAGCTATTTCTCTTCGGTCGGCAGTAAAGTCACCGTCGTGGAAATGCTCGATAAAATAGCGGGACCTACCGAAAAGGAAATTTCCAAAATTCTGCAAAAGGCAATGGAGAGAAAGGGCGTAACCTTCGATCTCGGGTGTAAAGTCACCGCTATAGATAAAGACGGCGTTGTGTTCGAGAGAGACGGCAAAACCGAAAAAGTCGCGGCGGATAAGATTCTTCTTTCTATCGGCAGACGCGCGGTCACCAAGGATTTGGGACTTGAAAACATCGGCGTAAATTTAGAGCGCGGCGCGATAGTTACCGACGATACTATGCGCACCAACGTTGCGAACGTCTACGCGGCGGGCGACGTGAATGGCAAAATAATGCTCGCGCATACCGCTTACAGAGAAGCGGAAGTCGCGGTGAATAATATGCTCGGCAAAAAAGACCGTATGCGCTATAACGTGATTCCTTCCGTCATCTACACTCATCCCGAAGCGGGTACTGTAGGCGAAACGGAAGAGAGCGCGAAGGCAAAGGGCTTGGACGTTAAAACCGTGTCTATTCCGATGACTTATTCGGGAAGATACGTTGCGGAAAACACCGAGCTCGACGGCGTTTGCAAACTCGTGGTAAACAAGGAGACCAACACCCTTATCGGCGCGCACATAATCGGCTCTTACGCGGGCGAATTTATAGTTTCGGTATCCGAGCTTATAGACCTCGAAGTAGATATTGAGAATATCAAAAAGTTGGTATTCCCGCACCCGACCGTTTGCGAAATCGTAAGAGAAGCGGTATTCAAAATTTAGGTAAAAAATAAGGAGAGAAATAAAAATGTCCAAACAACTTTTCGTAGATCCCGTAGAACTCAGAAAAGCGGGGAAAATAACCTTCGACGATATTGCGGTAAATCAATATAACAAGACCATCGAAGAAGAGAAAAAGAATTTCAAGAAAGACGACTTCGTAAGAATATTTAACGATATAGCCGTCCTCCGCGAATTCGAGAGTATGATAAACTCTATAAAAATAAAGGGCGAATATCAGGGTTTCAAGCACTCTTACCCGGGTCCCGCGCATCTTTCTATAGGTCAGGAAGCGGCGGCGGTAGGACAGGCTTATATCCTCGACCTCGACGATATGACCTTCGGCTCGCACAGAAGCCACAGCGAGGTTCTGGCAAGAGGTCTCGCGTCCATTCATAAGCTTCCCGACGATAAGCTTTATCAGATAATGAAAGACTTTATGGGCGGCGAAACGCTTGCACCCGTAGAAAAGCTCAACAAAACGGGCAACGTAAAAGACCTTGCGGTAGATTTCCTTCTTTACGGCTTTATGAGCGAAATTTTCGCGCGCAGAACGGGCTTCCACAGAGGAATGGGCGGCTCTATGCACGTTTTCTTCCTGCCCTTCGGTATTTACCCGAACAACGCGATAGTCGGCGGCGCGGCACCCGTTGCGCTCGGCGCGGCTCTCTATAAAAAGATAAACGACAAAAAGGGTATCGTCATCAGTAACGTCGGCGACGGCGCGGTCGGTTGCGGCGTGGTTTACGAATCCATGAACTTTGCGGCTATGGATCAGTTCAGAACGCTTTGGGAAAAGAAGGGCGGACTTCCGATACTCTTTAACTTCTTCAACAACGACTACGGCATGGGCGGACAGACGCGCGGCGAAACGATGGCGTACGACTTCCTTGCCCGTCTCGGCGCGGGCGTAACCCCCTCGCAGATGTACGCGGAAAGGGTAGACGGTTTCAATCCTCTCGCTGTGATAGAGGCGATGAAGAGAAAGAAGAAGCTTCTTTTGGAAGGCAAAGGTCCCGTTATGCTCGACGTGGTTACCTATCGTTACGGCGGACATTCGCCCTCGGACGCGATGAGCTACCGCACCCCCGAAGAGGTGGAAGCGTGGAGAGAGTACGATCCTATCGTGACTTACAGAAAAGCTCTCGTAGACGCTAAAATCGAAAAGGACGCGAAGTTCGACGAGATACTCGCAAGCATTTCGGAGAGAATGTTAAAGCTCTGCAAGCTCGCGGCGGATCCCGTGGAATCGCCCTATCTCGATTTCAAAAAAGATCCCTATTACGTGGAGAACCTTATGTTCAGCAACGGCGCGGTGGAAAAAATGGAAGACCGTCCCGTAGACGTAAAGATGCCTATGGAAGAAAACCCGAGAGTCAAGCAGATAGCGGGCAAATCCCGTTACGCGTTCGACGAAAAAGGTCAGCTCGTTTCCAATATGAAGCGTTTCAATATCCGCGACGCGCTTTTCGAGGCGATTATCGACAGATATTATAAAGATCCGACCTTGACCTCTTACGGCGAGGACGTCCGCGACTGGGGCGGCGCGTTTGCGGTTTATAAAGGACTTACCGAAGCGCTTCCTTATCACAGACTTTTCAACTCTCCCATTTCGGAAGCGGCGATCGTATCTTCGGCTGTCGGTTACGGACTTTGCGGCGGCAGAGTTATAGTAGAGCTTATGTACGCCGACTTTATGGGCAGAGCGGGCGACGAAATATTCAACCAACTCGCGAAATGGCAGGCGATGAGCAGCGGTATACTTAAAATGCCCGTCGTGCTCCGCGTTTCCGTCGGCAGTAAATACGGCGCGCAACACTCGCAGGACTGGGTTGCGCTTCCCGCGCACGTCCCCGGGCTTAAAGTATGCTTCCCCGCAACGCCTTACGACGCGAAAGGTCTTATGAACGCCGCATTAAACGGCACCGATCCTGTGGTATTCTTTGAATCGCAGAGAATTTACGACAAGGGCGAAGAGTTCAGAAAAGAGGGCGTACCCGAAGGGTATTACGAGATTCCGCTCGGCGAACCCGACGTTAAGAGAGTCGGTAAAGACGTTACCATACTTACTATCGGCGCAACCCTTTATAAGGCGGTCGAAGCGGCGAAGATACTCGAAGAGAAATACGGCGTAGAAGCGGAAATCATCGACGCGAGAAGCATCGTTCCGTTCAACTACGAAAAGGTTGTGGAATCGGTCAAGAAGACGGGCAGAATCATTCTCGCGTCGGACGCTTGTTCGAGAGGCTCTATTCTCAACGACTTTGCAAGGAATATCTCCGAGCTTTGCTTCGATTACTTAGACGCACCCGCGGTCGTCTGCGGCGCGCAGAACTGGATAACTCCTCCGTACGAATTCGACGCGGAATTCTTCCCGCAGCCCGAATGGATCGTAGACTATATCAACGACAAGATTTTGCCGCTTAAAGGTCACGTTTCCACTATCAACACTTCGGACGCGGAGATAATGAGAAAAGCGAAGAAAGGCGTTTAATGATCCTTTTTCGGAACGAAAAACAAGCTCGCGCCGAAAGAAAAATCTTTCGGCGCGGCTCGTTACGAAAAATAAAAAAGAAAAGATGAAATGACGGATTTTTTATTTATAACCCACGACAATCACGATCCGTTTTTTAACCTTGCCTCGGAGGAATACCTTTTAAGGCAAAAGGGCGGATATTACATTTACCTTTGGGTAAATGCGCCCGCGGTGATAGTGGGAATAAATCAGAACACCATAGAAGAGGTAAACCTCGGCTACACCGAAGAACACGGCATAAAAGTAGTCCGCCGACAGACGGGCGGGGGAGCGGTTTATCACGACCTTAACAATATTTGCTATACCGTCATCGCCCCTTACGACGAAAATGCGGATAATTACAGAAAGTTCACCGCGCCCGTCATAGAATATCTCAATTCGATAGGGGTAAAGGCGGAGTTTTCGGGCAGGAACGACATAACCGTGGAAGGTAAAAAAATATCGGGCAACGCGCAGACGGTCGCGGACGGCAGAATTATGCACCACGGCACGCTGTTATTTAATACCGATATGACTGTGCTGTCCTCCGCGTTAAAGCCAAACAAGCTTAAAATGGAAAGCAAGGGCATAAAGTCCGTCCGCGCGAGGGTAGGCAATATTTACGATTTTTTACAGAACAAAATGACTGCGGCGGAATTTTTGAAAGGACTTTCGGAATATTTCAAAAAGTCCTGCGAAGAATACGTTTTAAGCGAAGAGGATATTGCGGCTATAAATAAGCTCGTAAAAGAAAAATATTCTAAATACGAGTGGAACGTCGGCAGGTCTCCTAAGGCGGAAAACTCGTTCGAGGCGCGTTTTCCGTTCGGCACGCTCCGCATGGATTTCGACACCGAAAACGGGCTTATGCAGAACGTAAAAATAACCGGCGATTTCTTTTCGGCAAAGCCCGTAGAGGAGCTTGAAAAAAAGCTTTGCGGCACGCGCTTTAACAAAAAAGATTTTGCGTTTGCCACAAAAAATTTATCCGAATATATAGTAAAAGGCGAAGGCGCGTCGCTTGCCGATAAGGTGTTTGAATAACGCGCCAAGAACAGGATTTAATATAGAAGAAGCGTAAAATCGCGTGGTATTATACCCGCGATTTTTGCGTTTTTGCAGGCGTTGTAGAGAGAACTAAAAGACGTTCAAACGTGAAGCAATATGAAAGATTTATCACGTTTTGCGGTCAAAAAAGGTAAAATTTATACGATTTCCACCGAAACGAAAGAAATTTTAATATAATCTTGTTGACATAATTGCGTGTTTCGGCTATAATTATATAGCAAGTCGGACGGTCAAATACAAAAAATCGCGGTCGTTCGGAGAAAAAGGCGGTTCGACGTCTTTGCCGAGCGGGAAAAAGGACAAAATAAAACGATTTTGCAGATGGGGTACGCCATCGAAAAACGAAAATATAACATTCGTAGAGTAATCGGCTACCTTTCATAGGGGCGATTTTTTATTTTTTAGGGGGAAAACTTAAAGATTTTCGCGGGGAAATTTCCCGTGGAAAGTCTTTTAAGTTATTTTTTGTTGTTTTTTAGCAATGTTTTAAGAGTATAAAATCGCCCATATGCGGCGAAACGATAAAAAATTAAAGGACGGAGAGGCAATTATGGAATATCGTATCGAAAAAGACACGATGGGCGAAGTTAAAGTCCCTGCGGACAAATACTGGGCGGCGCAGACCGAAAGGAGTCACGAGAATTTCAGGATAGGCGTAGAGGTTATGCCGCGCGAAATCACTCACGCGTTCGGAATACTGAAAAAAGCGGCGGCGATAGCCAACTTCAAACTCGGCAAGCTTACCGAGGAGAAAAAGGACGCGATAGTCGCGGCAGCCGACGAAGTTATTTCGGGCAAGCTCAACGAGCATTTCCCGCTCGTCGTATGGCAGACGGGCAGCGGCACGCAGTCCAATATGAACGCCAACGAGGTTATCGCCAATCGCGGCAACGAGATCGCGGGAAAAAAGCTTCTTCACCCCAACGACGATATAAACAAGAGCCAAAGCTCCAACGACACCTTCCCCACGGCTATGCACATAGCGGCGGTAATCGCGATAGAGGATAAGCTTTTCCCCGCGATGGACAAGCTTATAGAAACGTTCCGCCGTCTCGAAAAGGAGAACGAGGGGATAGTAAAGAGCGGCAGAACCCATCTTCAGGACGCCGTTCCGATCGCTTTCTCGCAGGAAATAAGCGGCTGGCGTTCTATGATAGAAACGACCAAAGAACAGCTTAAACTTTCCCTTAAAGGTTTAAAAGAACTCGCGCTCGGCGGCACGGCGGTCGGCACGGGCTTGAACGCTCCCGCGGGCTTCGACGTTCAGGTGGCGGAAGAGGTTTCCGCGCTTACGGGCAAAACCTTCGTGACGGCGGAAAACAAATATCATTCGCTCACTTCCAAAGACGCGCTGGTGTTTGCTCACGGCGCGATGAAGGCTCTCGCCGCAAACCTTATGAAGATAGCGAACGACGTGCGCTGGCTGGCTTCCGGTCCGCGCGACGGGCTCGGCGAAATTTTCATTCCCGAAAACGAACCCGGATCGTCCATAATGCCGGGCAAGGTAAACCCCACGCAGTGCGAATCTATGACCATGGTAGCCGTTCAGGTTATGGCTAACGACGTCGCGGTCGGCATGGGCGCGTCGCAGGGTAACTTCGAGCTGAACGTGTTTATGCCCGTAATCATCTATAACTTCCTGCAATCGGCAAGACTTTTGTCTGACGGCATAATTTCTTTCGAGAAGAATTGCGTTACGGGAATAAAGGCGAATAAGGAAAAAATGAGACATAACCTTTACAATTCGCTTATGCTCGTCACCGCGCTCAATCCGTATATCGGCTACGAAAACTCGGCAAAAACCGCCAAAAAGGCGTATAAAGAAAACATTTCCTTAAAAGAAGCGTGCGTAGAACTCGGCTTCTTGACGGCGGAAAAGTTCGACGAAGTGTTTAAGCCCGAAGCTATGGCGTATCCCCACGGCGAAAAGAACTGAAAAAACTTTTGTTCCCATAAAAACGATAAATAAAGGTAAGTATATGAAAATTTGTTATTACCCCGGCTGTACGCTTAAAACAAAGGCGAAAGAGCTGGACGAATACGCGAGGAAGTCCGCGGCGGCTCTCGGCGTCGAAATGGAAGAGATAGATGGCTGGCAGTGTTGCGGCGCGGTCTATCCCACGGCGCGGGACGAAATCGCGAACAAGCTTTCCGCGGTGCGCGCGCTGGACTACGCGAAAAATCACGGCGGCAAGCTTCTGACTCTTTGTTCCGCATGCCACAACGTGATAAAGCGCGTGAACGACGATATGAAAAGCGATAATAATATCCGCACGAAGGCGAACAATTACCTCGCTCTCGAAGAACCTTATACGGGCGAAACGGAAGTTATACATTATCTCGAAATGCTTAAAAACGTGATCGGCTTCGATAATATCAAAAAAGCGGTCGTAAACCCGATAAATCGCAAAATCGGTGCGTATTACGGGTGTCTTTTGTTAAGACCGAGCGGTGTTCTCGCAATGGATAACCCCGAAAATCCGACCATAATAGAGGGCTTTATATCGGCAATCGGCGGCACGCCCGTAAAATATCCTATGAGGAACGAGTGCTGCGGCGCGTACGTCGGACTTAAAAACGCGGAGCTTCCCAAAAAGCGCAGCGAAAAAGTTCTTAATTCCGCCAAGGAAAAGGGCGCGGAAGAGGTGATAACCGCGTGTCCTTTGTGCTTATATAACTTAAAGGTGAACGGCGGCGGAATACTTCCCGTAACTTACTTTACCGAATTGCTTGCGGAAGCGTTAGGAGTTAAATAATGGATAACAAAGATTATACCGAGCTTATAAAAGAAATTTCGGGAACGAACGTAAGAAAGTGTATGAAATGCGGCAAATGTTCGGGTCGTTGTCCCGCATATAACGATATGGACATAAAGCCGCATCAGTTCGTGTCTATGCTCGAAAAAGGCAGAGTGGAAGAGCTTCTCTCTTCGAAAGCGATATATAACTGTCTTTCGTGTATGGCGTGCGTAGAGCGTTGCCCGAGAGGCGTCGCACCCGCGCAGGTCATCGAAGCGGTGAGGACGACTTTTGCGAGAATGCAGGGAAACAACGGGATAAAAGCGGAAGATATTCCGCCGATGGTAGACGAGAACGTGCCGCAACAGCTTTTCGTTTCGGCTTACAGAAAGTATAATAAATGATTTTAACAGGTGAGAAAGTCAAATGCAAAGAATAGGTGTATTTATTTGTTGGTGCGGCACTAACATTGCCGCTACGGTAGACGTCGAAAAGGTGGCGGAGGTCATCAAAGCCGAACCCAACGTCGTATACTCCGCGGACTATCAGTATATGTGTTCGGAAAACGGACAGCAGCTTATCAAAAAAGCCATAAAAGAGCATAACCTTACGGGCATAGTGATAGGTTCGTGTTCGCCGAGAATGCACGAAGCCACGTTCAGAAAGGCAGTGGCGGAGGCGGGGCTTAACCCCTATATGTTAGAGGTTGCCAACTTAAGAGAACAATGCTCGTGGATTCATAAGGACAGGGAAGAGGCTACCGAAAAAGCTCTTATTCTCGTCCGTACCGCAATAGCGAAAGTAAGGCTTAACGCGCCCCTTACCGAGGGCGAAAGTCCCGTAATTAAGCGCGCGCTCGTCATCGGCGGCGGCATTGCGGGTATTCAGGCGGCTCTCGATATAGCGGAAGCGGGATTTCCCGTAGACATCGTGGAAAAGAACGCCACTATCGGCGGCAGAATGGCGCAGCTCGATAAAACGTTCCCGACGCTCGACTGTTCGGCGTGTATACTGACGCCGAAAATGGTCGATTGTGCGCAGAGCGACAAGATAGACATACTTTCTTATTCCGAAATCGAAGAAGTGAAAGGCTTCGTCGGGAATTTTAAGGTGAAAATAAAGAGAAAAGCGAGATTCGTAGACGAGAAAAAGTGTACGGGCTGTAAGATTTGTATGGAAAAATGCCCCTCGAAGAAGGGACTTAACGAGTTCAATATGAATCTCAATAACCGCACCGCGATATACATTCCGTTCGCGCAGGCGATACCCAACGTCGCCGTCATTGATCCCGAGCAGTGCATAAAACTTAAGACGGGCAAGTGCGGAATTTGCAGCAAGTTCTGCGGCGCGGGCGCGATAAACTACGAAATGCAGGACGAATTCGTGGAACGCGAGTACGGCGCGATAGTCGTCGCCACGGGTTTCCGCCCGATCAATATAGACGCGTTCAACGAATACGGCTACAGCGACAACGCGGACGTCATAACCTCTTTAGAGCTTGAAAGACTTATGAACGCGGCAGGTCCTACGAACGGCGTTCTTCTTCGTCCGTCCGACAAAACTCACCCCAAGGTCATCACCTTTATTCAGTGCGTCGGTTCGAGAGACACTTCGGGTTGCGGCAAACCGTATTGCTCCAAGATATGCTGTATGTATACCGCAAAGCACGCGATGCTTATCCGCGAAAAATACCCCGATACCGAGGTTCACGTTTTCTATATAGACGTGCGTACCCCGGGGAAAAACTACGACGAGTTCTACCGCCGCGCGGTCGAGCAGTACGGCGTGGACTATATAAAAGGTATGGTCGGCAAGGTATATAACGAAAACGGCAAACTTATGGTTCAGGGCTCTAACCTTATAGACAACGAGCAGGTGGTGATACCCTCCGACCTCGTAGTTCTCGCGGTTGCGATAGAACCCGAACCTTCTGTAAGAAAGATAGCTACTCTTCTTACCGCAAGCATAGATACCAATAATTTCCTTAACGAATCTCATCCAAAGCTTCGTCCGGTGGAAAGCCCGACGGCTGGCGTATTCCTCGCGGGGGTGTGCCAAGGACCTAAAGATATACCGGAAACTGTTTCGCAGGCTTCGGCGTGCGCCGCAAAGGTTATCGGACTTCTCGTTAAAGATAAGCTTAAAACCAACCCGTGCACGGCTCACGTCAACGAGAATATGTGTAACGGATGCAGTCAGTGCGCGAACGTCTGCGCGTACGGCGCGATAACGTACGTCGATAAAGAATTCAGAATAGGCGGAGGAAAGACGGAAACGAGAAGGGTTTCTTCCGTAAACCCCGCGGTATGTCAGGGCTGCGGCGCATGTACCGTTACCTGCCCCTCGGGAGCCATGGATTTATCGGGATTTTCCTCAAAACAGATTATGTCGGAGGTCGAAGCGATATGCAAGAGATAAAAGAACAAGAAAACGGAAAATTCGTTCCGAATATAGTAGCGTTTTGCTGCAACTGGTGTTCATACGCGGGCGCGGACCTCGCGGGATCGGGGAGACTTTCTTACCCCGCGAACGTCAAGATAATCCGCGTTCCCTGTTCTTGCAGAGTGAACCCGATGTTTATATTAAAAGCGTTTCAGCGCGGTGCGGACGGCGTGATACTTTGCGGTTGTCACCCCGGGGATTGCCACTACGTTACGGGCAATTATTATACGAGAAGAAGAATGGCAATGCTGTTCGATTTCTTAAACTACCTCGGTATAGAAAAAGAGCGTACCCGCGTGGAATGGGTATCCGCGGCGGAAGGCGCGCGTTTTTCTGCGGTAATGAACGATTTCGTTGAAAAAATCACCGAGCTTGGCGAGAACAAGCGTATAACCGACCTGAGGGTAAAGGAGCAATAATATGTCCGAATTAGAAAATCGTATCGTAAAAAAAGCGGAAGAGCTTTTAGATGGCGGAGAGATTAAAAGGGTTATCGGCTGGAAAAAGGGCGAATTTTGTTTCGATCCCTCTCCCGCGACCTTCGAGACGAAAGAAGCTCTCAAAGATTTTGTATACAATCCCTTTTGCGGCGCGAACCTCTCCAAATACCTTATCGAACAGAGCAAAAAAGAAGGCAAGACCGCGGTATTTTTGAAGCCGTGCGACACCTATAGTTTTAACGAACTTGTTAAAGAACACCGTATCGTGAGAGAGAACGTATACGTCGTGGGTATAGAGTGCCAAGGCAAGCTCGATATAGAAAAAATCAAAGCGCAGGGAGTCGCGGCGGTTGAAAGTGCGGAAGATCTCGGCGACAAAGTGAAAGTAACTTCGGTTTACGGCGAAAAAGAGTTCGACAGAAACGACTTGCTCCTTATAAAGTGCAGGACGTGCAAGAGTAAGAAATTCGTCGTTTCGGACGAGACGATAGTCGTAAACGAAATGAAAGAAGCCCCCGAAAACAGATTCGATGTGGTGGAAAAACTTGAAAAGATGACCGAGGACGAGCGTTTTGCGTTCTGGCGCGGCGAGCTTTCCAAGTGCATAAGATGCAATGCGTGCAGAAACGTCTGTCCCGCCTGCTCCTGCCTTAACTGCGTGTTCGACAATCCGCAGTCTGGGATTTCGGGAAAAGCCAACGCGGACAGCTTCGAAGAACAGCTCTACCACGTTATCCGCGCGTTCCACGTCGCGGGGCGTTGTACGGACTGTGGCGAGTGCAGCAGAGTCTGTCCGCAGAATATTCTGCTTCATTTGCTTAACAGAAAGTTTATAAAGGATATAGACGTCAACTACGGCGAATTTCAGGCGGGAGAAACGGCGGAGGGCAAAACTCCGCTCACCGAGTACACGACTTCGGATATAGAGCCTAACGCGATTACGAGAGGAGGCGCGAATAAATGATAAAGCTTAAAAGAAGCGATTTGAGCGAGCTGTTTAAGAAAATTTCGGACAAATATCCGCTTTATCTCCCCGTTAAAAAGGCGGGCGAGGTGAACTACGGTGCGTACGAAGAGGGTGCGGAGGTTTCGCTCGATACCTTAAAAACGGTTAGGTCGGCAAAGGACTTTTTCTTTCCGCAGAGCGAAACGATGATGAAGTTTAAGCTCGAAGGCAAGAATATAGAAATAGACGATATAAGAGGAGAGGTTGCGCCGTTCGTGCTGTTCGGCGTGCGCGCGTGCGATTATCGTTCGTTCTTCGTTCTCGATAAGGTTTTTCTTTCCGAACCGGTAGATACCTATTATAAAGCGAGAAGAGAAGCGGGAATAATCGTCACAATGAGCTGTACCGCTCCCGAAGAAAGCTGTTTCTGCACGGTGTTCGGCATAGATCCCGCAGAGCCGCAGGGAGACGCTACCTGCCATATCGTCGGCGAAAACGTGTATTTAACGTTCAATACAGAAAAGGCGGCGGAGCTTAAAAAGATTGCGGAAGAACTCGGCAAAAACGCGGAAGCGAAAGACGAAGAGGAGCTTAAAGCGGTAAAGGAAAATACCCGCGAAATAATGAAAAAGATTCCTTTCGCGAACCTCGACCTTTCACGCTTTAAACACGAGAACTTAAACGAACTGTTCAACGCGGAGGAATGGAAAGACCTTTCGGAAGCCTGCCTCGGTTGCGGAACGTGTACCTTCGTATGCCCGACCTGTCAGTGCTTCGATATCCGCGATTTCAAAACGAATAAAGGCGTAATGCGTTTCCGTTGCTGGGATTCTTGCATGTACAAGGATTTCACGCAGATGGCGGCGGCAAACAGCAGAACCACCCAGCTTCAACGCTACCGTCAGAGGTTTATGCACAAGCTCGTGTATTTCCCCTCGCAGTACGAAGGAACGTATTCGTGCGTAGGCTGCGGCAGATGCGTAAACAAATGCCCGCAAAAGCTCAATATCGTTAAGGTTATCAAACGTTTGGGAGAAGAAAAGAAATGATAAACGAACAACTTATACCTCATATCGGCGTGATAACGAACATAAGAAAGGACACGCCGGACGTAAAAACATTCCGCGTAGTCGGCACGGACGGAAGGAAGCTGTTCGAGCATAAACCGGGGCAGTGCGCGATGGTATCCGTCCCTGGCGTCGGCGAAGCTATGTTTTCCATAACCTCTTCGCCCACGAACGAAGAATTTATGGAGTTTTCCATAAAGAAATGCGGCTGTCTTACGGAAGTGCTTCACTCGCTCGAAGAAGGTCAGCAGGTGACGGTGAGAGGACCTTACGGCAGGAACTTCCCCGTAGATACCGACTTTAAGGGTAAAGACCTTCTCTTTATCGCGGGCGGTATCGGTCTCGCGCCGCTTCGGAGCGTTATAAACTACGTCCGTCATTACAGAAAGAACTACGGCAAGGTAGTAGTCGTTTACGGTTCGAGAAGTATGGACGACCTCGTTGACATAAACGAAATAAGAAACGAATGGATGAACGAACCCGATTTCGAGGTTTATCTCACGATAGACCGTCCGCAGGAGGGTTGGGAAGGACACGTCGGTTTCGTGCCCGCGTACGTCAAAGAACTCGGGCTCGATCCCAATATGACGGCAATTCTCTGCGGACCGCCCATAATGATAAAATTCACCCTTCAGGGACTTCTGGAACTCGGCTTCGATAAATCCCGCGTGTACACGACTTTGGAACTTCGTATGAAATGCGGTATCGGCAAATGCGGCAGATGCAACGTCGGCGATAAATTCGTATGCAAAGACGGTCCGGTATTCAGAATGGACGAGCTGGACGAGCTTCCGCCCGAATATTAAGAGAAGGAGAGAACGAAAAATGGAAAAATTCGTAAACGTATATTTTTTCGGCAAGAAATACAGCGTTCCCGAAAGCCTTACCATAATGAAGGCTATGGAATACGCGGGGTATCGCCTCGTTCGCGGTTGCGGTTGCAGAAACGGTTTCTGCGGCGCTTGCGCGACTCTCTATCGTATTCACGGCAAGCAGGAGCTCCACGCGTGCCTTGCTTGTCAGACGCAGGTTGAAGAGGGTATGTACGTCGCTACTCTCCCGTTCTTCCCGCTCGTCAAGCAGGTTTACGATATAGAAAAGGTTAAACCTACCGAGCAGATTATGATGCAGCTCTATCCCGAAATTTATTCGTGCATAGGCTGTAACGCCTGTACCAAGAGCTGTACGCAGGGGCTTAACGTTATGCAGTATATCGCGTACGCTCAGCGCGGCGAATACGAAAAGTGCGCGGAAGAAAGCTTCGACTGCGTTATGTGCGGCGTATGTTCTTCGCGTTGTCCCGCGGGCATATCGCATCCGCAGGTCGCGGAGCTTGCGAGAAGGCTTTACGGCAAGTATATCGCGCCCGAATCCCAACACCTTATAAAGAGGGTGGAGGAAATCAATCGCGGCGATTACGTCAAGCTTATAGAAGACTTAATGAACAAGCCCGTAGAAGAGCTTAAAGAGCTTTATAACCACAGAGACATAGAGAAATAAGGAGAGATTTTATGTATCATTATACCGAAGAGCAGATACAGTCGATGAAAAAGGTAGAGGCGACTCGTGCCGAACGCCTTAAAAATCTCTATCCGAGAATGACTGCGGAAGAAAAAGACGAGGTATTAAAGGAAAATCACCCCGATTATATCGAAAGCGCGTACGAAAACCTTAAAATGGGACCGAATAAGGGTGATAAAGTTCTTCACGAACTTGCGGATTTGTTGCAGGGCGCGCCTCGGATTCTCGATTATAAAGACAAGGTTCACCTCGATAAACCCGACTACGACGTAGACGTGCTCGTAATCGGCGGCGGCGGCGCGGGTTCTTCCGCGGCAATAACCGCACACGCGGCGGACGCGAACGTTATGATAGTGACGAAGCTCCGTATCGGCGACGCGAACACGATGATGGCGGAGGGCGGTATTCAGGCTGCGGATAAAGAAAACGACAGCCCCGCGATTCACTATTTAGACGCGTTCGGCGGCGGACACTTCGCGGCAAAGCACGAACTGCTTTATAAACTCGTAAACGAAGCTCCCGACGCGATAAAGTGGCTTAACGACCTCGGCGTAATGTTCGATAAAGCGCCCGACGGAACGATGATAACCACGCACGGCGGCGGCACTTCGAGAAAGAGAATGCACGCTTGTAAAGACTATTCGGGCGCGGAAATTATGAGGACGCTCCGCGACGAGGTTCTTAACAGAAATATCCCCGTCGTGGACTTTACCGCGGCGATAGAGATAATAAAGGACGACGAAGGCAAGGCTTGCGGCGCGGTTCTTCTCAATATGGAAACCGAAGAAATTCGCGTGGCAAAGGCTAAAACCGTTATTATAGCGACGGGCGGCGCGGGCAGACTTCATTATCAGGGCTTTCCGACAAGCAACCACTACGGCGCGACTGCGGACGGACTTATTCTCGCGTATCGCGCGGGGGCGAAGCTCCTTTATGCGGATACCCTTCAATATCACCCCACGGGCGTTGCGGAGCCGACGCAGATATTCGGCGCGCTCGTTACCGAAAAGGTGAGGTCTTTGGGCGCACAACTCGTAAACGCAGACGGTAGCGCGTTCGTGTATTCCTTGGAAACGCGCGACGTGACCGCTTCTACCATTATCAGAGAGTGCAACAAGCGCGGCAAGGGCGTTAAGACGACTGACGGCGTAGGCGTATGGCTCGACACCCCGATGATAGAACAGCTCGGCGGCGAAGGCACTATCGAAAAGCGTATTCCCGCAATGATGAGAATGTTCGGTAAATACGGCATAGATATAAGGAAAGAGCCTATCCTCGTATATCCGACGCTTCACTATCAGAACGGCGGCATAGACATTTCCGCTAACGGCGAGAGCGGCGTTAAGGACCTTTTCGTTGCGGGCGAAGCCGTGGGGGGAATACACGGCAGAAACAGGCTTATGGGCAATTCGCTCCTCGATATTATAGTGTTCGGCAGAAACGCGGGTAAGTACGCGGCGGAACGCGCGAAGAGCGTTAAGGTCGGTAAAATGAGCCTTTCTCACGTAGACGAGTTCGTTGCGGAAGAAAAGGCGGCGGGAATCACCCCGAGCGTTAAATCGCCGAGGATTCTTCCCGATTACAGAAGAAAAGATATGTAATTATTTTTTGGCGGCAAAGCGAAAACGCTTTGCCGCCAAAAAGAGTGATAAAAAAAGAATTTTTGGAGTTAATTGAATATAATGGAAAACGAAAAAGTTACGGTTGATACCGAAGTACAGTCGGTAAACGCCGCGGAAGAAACTTCCCCCGTAAACGGCGGAGATAACGGAAAGGGTAATAAGAGTCTTAAGTGGCTATGGATATCTATCGCGCTCGCGATAGTGGCGGCGCTCGCCGCTTGGTGCATAGTCGGTTTGACGAAAGCAGAGGACGTGAATAAAGTAACAGGCGTTACTCTCGTGGTCGCGCTTCTGTTCGGTATATTTTTGATAGCCGCTCTCGGGTATTTACTCGGAAGCATTTCTATAAAGGGCGTTTCGCTCGGCACGGCTGGCGTGTTCCTCGTAGCGATTGCTTTCGGGTGCGTGTGTACGATAGAGGGGCTCGGAAATATTCCGATTTTAAAATTATTCTACATTAAAGACAGCAGTTCTACGCTTTACAATTATTACGGTAGCATCGTTATGAACATAGGACTCGTACTGTTCGTTGCTTCCGTCGGATTTATTGCCGGACCGAGATTTTTTAAGAATCTAAAAAAGAACGCGACGTCGTACGTTCTTCTGGGCGTTATAATCATTCTCGTCGGCGCGGCATGCTCGATAGCGTTTACCTTTCTTCTCGGCGAAGGCTACGGCGGCGCGGATTTCTCGATCGGCGTTTTATCCGGCGCACTCACGACGACCCCGGGGTATTCCGCCGCGCTCGAAGCGGCAGGCGAAGATTTTGGTGCGAGATCCATGATAACTTTAGGTCATGCGATAGCATATCCGTTCGGAGTAGTGGGCGTCGTGCTGTTCGTTCAGCTCGTTCCTAAATTTATGAAAGCCGATATGGAAAAAGAACGCGGATACTTACAGCTCGGTTTAGAAGAAAAAATAAAAGAGAAAGGCAATTATTTCAAAGCGGACGAATTCGGCGTTATGCCGTTTGCTCTTGCCGCGATTTGCGGACTTATTCTCGGTTCGATAAAAATTCCGCTTACCTCGAACGGCTATGACGGAACGTGCTTTTCTTTAGGGACGACTGGCGGCGTGCTTATAATGTGCCTTATCTTCGGGCATTTCGGGCATATCGGCAAGCTTTCATTGGAAATTCCCGATAAGACGGCAAAGGTATTCCGCGAATTCGGGCTTATGCTGTTTCTTATCGGTGCGGGCGTTGAGGGAGGCGCACAGCTCGTTACGCAGATAAGTCATTACGGCGGAATAATTATTCTCTACGGTTTCCTCGGCGGCGCGGTTATGACGGTTCTTCCTATGATAGTCGGCTTCTTTGTCGCGAAGAACGGACTTAGACTTCCGCTTCTCAACAACCTCGGTTCTATAACCGGCGGTATGACGAGTACCCCCGCGCTCGGCACGCTCATAAGCGTTGCGGGTACGGACGACGTGGCTTCCGCTTATGCGGCAACCTATCCTATGGCGCTTGTTACCGTCGTTCTCGTTTCGCAGTTTGTCGTTACGTTGCTGTAAAAATTCCGTTTTTGCGAAATTACGTTAAGCAAGAGAAAATTAAGACAGGGAAAATGGCAAGCTAAACTAAAAACGTTAAAGGTTATTTATGAGAAAATTCGACACGAAGGTTCAGCATCTCAAATACAAGGTCTTGCGAGAAGTCGCAAGAGAGGCGTGGGCGGGAGGACTGCCTATGTCCGCGTTCGATATTCCGAAAACCATAGTCCCGGGGAAAACTCCCACTATGCGCTGCTGCGTATATAAAGAGCGCGCCATTTTAGCGGAACGCGTGAAGCTCGCCATGAGCGACGTTTCCGAGGAAGGCAACGTCATAAAGGTTATAGAAATAGCCTGCGACGAGTGTCCGACGGGCGGTTACGAAGTGACGGACGCATGCAGAGGCTGTCTTGCGCACCGTTGCGAGGACGTTTGCAAAGCGCACGCGATAACCTTCGACGAGCATCAGAAAGCGCACATAGATAAAACCAAGTGCATAGAATGCGGAATGTGTTCCAAAGTCTGCCCCTACAGCGCGATAAGGAATTATAAACGCCCCTGTCAGAACGCATGCAAGGTCAAGGCGATTTCCATGAACGAGGATTTATCCGCAAAGATAGACGACGGCAAGTGCATTTCCTGCGGCGCGTGCGTTTATCAGTGTCCGTTCGGCGCGATTACGGATAAATCGTATATTCTTAACGTCATCGACATATTAAAGGGCAGCGAAAACAATACGAAATATAAGACTTACGCAGTCGTCGCGCCTTCTATATCGAGTCAGTTTTCTTATGCGAATTTAGGTCAGGTCGTGACGGGGATAAAAACGCTCGGCTTCGATACCGTTATGGAAGCGGCGCTCGGCGCAGATATGGTGGCGAAAGCGGAAGCTGCGGAGCTTGCGGAAAAAGGGTTTTTGACCAGCTCGTGTTGTCCCGCGTTCGTATCTTATATTAAAAAGAATTTCCCCGATCTCGTGCCTAACGTTTCTTCTAATCTCTCGCCAATGGCGACGATAGGTAAGTTTATAAAAGAACGCGTGCCGAATGCCAAGGTCGTTTTCATAGGACCTTGCACCGCAAAGAAAATGGAGATAAAAGCGGACGGCGTAAAAGAATACGTAGACGTGGCGATGACGTTTGAAGAGCTTCAGGCTCTCTTTGACAGTCGCGATATAGACATTACGTCTCTCCCCGAAAGCGAGCTTGACAACGCCTCGTACTTCGGCAGGATTTTCGCCCGTTGCGGCGGACTTGCAGACGCGGTTGCGGAAAGCTTAAAAGAACAGGGGATGGATGATTTCGTGTTAAAACCCGTTTCCTGCGACGGCATAGAAGCTTGCAAAATCGCGCTTCTTAAAAAGAGTAAAAATCTATCCGACGCCAACTTTATCGAGGGTATGGCATGTACGGGCGGTTGCGTAGGCGGCGCGGGGTGTCTTACGCACAGCGAGAAAAACCGTCTCGAGGTCGAAAAATACAGTATGAAGGCAAAGGATAAAAGTATTCTCGATGCGGTGGGCGAGGCGAATAAAAAATAACGGAATAAACAAAGCACTCTCCAAAGATATTTACGAGAGTGCTTTTTTATAACAGTGTATGCTCTTAAACTATATCCGTTTTGCCGTCGAAGCCGAGACTTATGAGAAGGGCGGCGTTTACCCTCCGCATCGTAAGCGGAGAAAGCTCGCCTATGCGCTCCTTCAACCGCCTTTTATCGAGCGTGCGGATTTGTTCGAGAAGAATAACGGAATCTTTATTTAGCCCGAAATCGTTTGCGGTTATTTCTATATGTGTGGGCAGTTTGGCTTTTGTAAGACGGCTCGTAACGGCAGCGGCGATAATCGTCGGACTGTACTTGTTGCCTGTATCGTTTTGAACGATAAGAATGGGTCTTACTCCGCCTTGCTCACTGCCGACCACCGGACTTAGGTCGGCGTAATACAATTCGCCTCTTTTAATCATAACGTCTCCGAAATATCAAGTAATTCCCGTTATCAGTTTATGTAAAAAGTACTGTTAGCGGTTACGGGATTGAGTTAATGATACCCGAAGAAAGAATAATTATACTCTTACGTAGATATTAAATGCGGAGCCGTCAAAAAGAAACAAGAACAGAAGAAAACCGAGGACGAGTTTACGCCCTCGGTTTACCTGTTTTTTTTGTTAAACGTTAAATCTGAATAAAACGACGTCGCCGTCTTTTATCACGTAATCCTTACCTTCCGAACGAACCTTTCCTTTTTCTTTCGCCGCGTTGAATGAGCCGAGTTCCACGAGAACGTCGTAATCGACTATTTCCGCGCGGATAAACCCTTTTTCAAAATCCGAGTGAATTTTACCAGCAGCCTGCGGAGCTTTCGTGCCGTTCTCTATTGTCCAAGCTCGAACTTCTTTTTCGCCTGCGGTCAGATAACTGATAAGCCCCAAAAGGCGATAGGAGGTTTTTACGAGCTTGTCGAGCCCGCTTTCTTCTTCGCCGAGTTCCGCAAGAAAAGCGTTTTTCTCGTCCTCGGGAAGCTCGGAAAGCTCTTCTTCCGTCTTGGCGCAAATACAAATAAATTCGGCGTTTTCGGACTTCGCGTATTCCTTAACTTTTTTGGCGAGCGGAATTTCGTCCTCGTGCGCCCCCATGTCCTTCTCGCCGATGTTTGCGGTATAGATAACGGGCTTTGCGGTGATTAAAAACATATCCTTAAGAAGCACCGCTTCCTCGTCCGAGACGGAAAGCGTCCTCGCGGGTTTTAAGGCGTTTAAATGCTCGTAAAGTCTTTCTAAAAACTCCGCTTCGATTTTATATTTTTTCTCGCCGGTCTTGACCATGCTTTGCGCCTTGTCGAGCCTTTTTTTAACTGACTCCGTGTCGGCGAATATCAGTTCTAAATTTATCGTCTCTATATCGCTAAGAGGATCGACGGAATTATCGACGTGAGTGACGTTTTCGTCCTCGAAGCATCTGACGACGTGTACTATCGCGTCCGTTTCCCTGATATTGGCGAGAAACTTGTTGCCGAGCCCCTCGCCGTGGCTTGCGCCTTTAACGAGTCCCGCAATATCCACGAATTCAACGACGGCAGGGGTGATTTTTTTGGTATTGTACATTTTGCCGAGAACGTCGAGACGCTTATCGGGAACGGCGACTACGCCGACGTTCGGTTCTATCGTGCAGAACGGGTAATTCGCGCACTCCGCGCCCGCCTTCGTAATGGCGTTAAATAAGGTGGATTTTCCGACGTTCGGAAGTCCTACCACTCCTAATTTCATATTAAATCTCCGAAAACTTTTACTTTTTTTATTTCTCTAACGATTATAGCATTTTTTACAAAAAAAAGACAACTTTTTGATTTGCTTTTTAATGAATTTTTTGTTAAAATATATTCGTAACGATTTTCGGAGAGAAGGAACGGCGCGTAAAGTTATGGACTACAGGCAGTATATCGCGGATAAAATAAAGGTTGACGGCGTAAATGCGGCGGAGCTCTTGGAAATTCCGCCCGAGAGGTCGCTCGGCGATTACGCCTTGCCGTGTTTTAAACTTTCTAAAATCTTACGTAAATCGCCGATAGTTATTGCCGAAGAGCTTGTAAAGGGCTTCGACGAGGACGAGGTGATAGAAAGCTGTGAGGCGGTCGGGGGATATCTGAATTTTAAAATAAATCGCAAAACTTTTGCGGATAGTACGCTGCGCGAGATTATCGAAAAGGGCGAAGCATACGGTTCTTCGGACGAGGGGACGGGTAAGACGATTTGTATAGATTATTCTTCCATAAATATCGCAAAGCCCTTTCACATAGGGCATCTGTCCACGACGGTTATCGGTAGCGCGCTTTGTAAAATTTATAGGTTTTTGGGCTATAAGGTCGTGGGGATAAATCACCTCGGCGATTACGGCACGCAGTTCGGCAAGCTTATCGTCTCGTTTAAGAAGTGGAGCAGCGAAGAAGCCGTAAAGAAAGGCAGACTGAAAGAGCTTTCGAGAATCTACGTTAAATTTCACGAGGAGGCTAAACTTCACCCCGAACTCGACGACGAGGCAAGGCATTATTTTAAGCTCATAGAGGACGGCGATAAAGAAGCCAATTCACTGTTCGAGCTTTTTAAAAAAATTACGCTCGAAGAGGTCGAGAAAATTTATAAGCTTCTTAACGTCACCTTCGATTCGTACGCGGGGGAAAGCTTTTATAACGACAAAATGGACGCCGTCGTAGACGAGCTGAAAGAGAAAAATCTCCTTAAAGTATCGGACGGCGCGAGTATAGTCGATCTCGAGGAATACGGTATGCCGCCGTGTCTTATCTTAAAATCGGACGGTTCATCTTTATACGCCACGCGTGACATCGCCGCCGCTATATACAGAAAAAATACATACGATTTCAAAAAATGTTTATACGTCGTCGCATATCAGCAAAACCTGCATTTTAAGCAGTTCTTCAAGGTTATAGAGCTTATGGGCAAGCCGTGGGCAAAAGATCTCGTTCACGTCGCGTACGGAATGGTATCTTTAGAGAGCGGCTCTATGAGTACGAGAGAGGGGAAGGTCGTTCTTTTAGAGGACGTTATAAATAAGACGATAGAAAAGGCGTATAAGGTTATTGAGGATAAAAATCCCGATATCTCGGACAAGGACGCAACCGCCCGCGCCGTCGGTACGGGTGCGGTTATATTCGGCGCGCTTTGTAATAATAAAATAAAGGACATTGTATTCAGCTACGACAGAGTGCTTTCGTTCGAGGGCGAAACCTGCCCGTACGTCCAGTATACCGTGGCGAGAATTAACAGCGTTATAAAAAAATGCGGGAAAGCGAGAGCGTTCGTCGTTCCGAACAATATGGCGGACGAGGAGTACGGCGTTATATCCGTTCTCGCAAGATTTCCCGAAGTGGTAAGGTCAGCAGCAGAAAAATACGAGCCTTCTTTAATCACGAGATATGCGTTAGATCTTGCCTCGGAATTTAATAAATTCTATATCGCGTGCAAGATTGCCACCGAAGACGAAGAAATCAGGAATTTCCGTTTGCGTATAGCGGAGGCTGTGAGAAATACGCTTAAGACTGCGCTCGGACTTCTCGGGATAGAGACCGTGGAGCAAATGTGATGGGCGATAATAAGGCAGTCGTTTTCGACCTTGACGGGACGCTTTTAGACACGCTTCCCGACATAGCGGAAAATATCAATATAATGCTAAAGCGTTACGGCTATCCGGAGCGTTCATATTCGGAAATACGCAAATTTATCGGTTGCGGCGCGAGAAATCTCGTAAAAGACAGCATAGGCGTTCCGCTTTCCATAGTAGAGCTTGACGAAAGGCTTGCATTCTATAACGAAATTTATACCGCATCCTCAAGTCCCGCCACGAAGCTTTTCGACGGCGTTTCGGAGATGCTTGCGGGATTAAAGTCGCGCGGATACAAGCTTGCAATTCTTACGAACAAACCGCAGGCGACGACGGACAGGGTAGCGGAAGAATATCTGTCTGATTTAGGGTTCGATCTCATTGTCGGACAAAGGGCGGGGGTAAAAATAAAACCCGACAAAGAAGCCGCGCTTTCTATACTTAAATCGCTCGACGCTTCGCCAAAAAATTCCTATATGGTCGGTGACGGCGAGACGGACGTTTTGACTGCCGTAAACGCCGGAATGAAGGGCGTCGCGGTACTTTGGGGATATAGAGATAAGAAAGAGCTCAAAGCGGCGGGCGCAAAAACCTTCGTTTCTTCTCCGAAGGAGCTTCTTGAGGTGCTTTACTAAAATTTTTTTCGATTTTTTGCAATTTCTTTAAGATTATTTTTTGAGGATTCTCTTGTTTTTCATTTTTCATAATATTATAAAATAAAGGAGCGGTATATTGACAAAAGCTTATAAAGTCGCGATAGTAGGGGGCGGAGCCTCCGGACTTATATGCGCCGCTCGGCTCGTTTGCGGGGATTCTCCGCTTTATGGAGGGGACGTTCTGCTGCTTGAGAAAAACGATAGAGTGGGAAAGAAACTTATCGCAACGGGCAACGGCAGAGGAAATCTTTTCAACGCGAATTTCGGCGCGGAATTTTATCACGGCAACGAGAAGTTTATAAACGCTTTTATTAAAAACTTTAGAGACGAAAACCCTCCCGAGTTTATTCAAACGCTCGGTATTCCGCTTATCGAAGAGGACGGGAAAATTTACCCCGCGTCCTTTCAGGCAAGCGCCGTTTCGGACGTTTTAAGGGGCTTTCTCGAATATAAGGGCGTGCGCATAACGACTTCCTCGGAAGTCACGGAAGCGTCGCGCGCGGAGGACGGATTCGTAGTGCGTTCGCTCGGGGGAGAATATTACGCGGAGAAAATCGTGCTTGCGTTCGGGGGCGCGGCGGCTAAACAGTTCGGGACGGACGGAAAATCGTTTGCGCTTGCAAAGATGCTCGGACATACGATAACGCCTTTATACCCGTCGCTCGTTCAGCTTAAAACCGAAACGACGCATATAAAAGGGTTAAACGGACTGAAAGAGAACGTCGTTTTAGAAGCGGTTGCGGACGGAAGGACGCTCGGCAAAGCCGACGGCGAAATACTTTTTACCGATTACGGCGTTTCCGGTAACGCTATTTTTAAAATATCATCTCGCGTTACGGACAAAGAAAACGTAACGCTGAAAACAGAGTTTGCCCCGCGCTTTTCGGCGGAAGAAATTTGCGAGCTTTTAGAATATAGAAGCGGGTTAAGGTATATAAATTATAACGATCTATTGACGGGGATAATAAACAAGCGGATAGGCGCGGCAGTGATAAAACGCGCGAATGCGGAGGCGCTTTATAACAAAGAGACTACGCGCTCGGTCGCTTTACGAAAGATTGTCGAAACGCTGAAATGTTTTAAGATAAAGGTTGTCGGAAGCCTCGGCTTTAATTACGCGCAGGTGACGAAGGGCGGGGTAAATACCGATGACATCGACGAGAAAACCTATGAAAGCAAAAAGACGAGGGGAGCATACGTCATAGGCGAAGCAATAGACGCTGACGGCGATTGCGGTGGCTACAACATATCCTTTGCGTTTGCAACGGGGATGATCGCCGCCGACGATATAAAAAGGTCGTTTTGCAAATAAAAATAAAAAAACTACTGTCGGCGTTTCGCTACTAAAAGCATGCGCGAGGCAAATAGACGGAGGACTAACAAAATGGTAAAATTCAGAAAATTAACTGCAGACGAGTTAATGAAACAGCACTTCAATATTTTGAGAGATTTAGGCAGGGAAATCGGCGTAAAATCTCCGACGAGTAAAAATAAAGAAGAGCTTATCACTGAGATTCTCGCAATTCAAAACGGGGAATTGGAGCCGCATAAGCAAGGCTTTCACGGCGCGCCGATAAAAATGCAAAAGGCAGATTTGAGCGAGTTTTACGACACTACGGATTTTAACGGCAACGAAGCCGAGGGCGGCGCGAGTCAAGGTTGCGAGGCGGCACACCTTACGAGGCGCCCTGACTATTTCCGCGAGAACGGCGAACGTACTACGCTTAAGGCAAAGGACAAGGACTCGCTCGTTTGTGAGGGGGTTTTGGAACAGTGCGCCGCAGGGTACGGCTTTCTCCGCGCAAACAATTACGAAAACTCCGACAAGGACGTATACGTTTCTCTCATAAATATCAAGAGATTTAACTTAAGACGCGGGGATAAAGTCAAGTGCATAGCGAAAAAGGTGCGTGAAAACGACCTTCCCGCTCTTCAGGACGTTATCGCGATAAACGATCTCGAACCTCAGGTTTTTTTACGTCGCGAAAATTTCGACGACCTTTTGCCGTATTATCCGACCGAAAAAATCAGGTTGGAAACGAAAGACGGCGCGAACGACGTTTCGCTTAGGCTTTTAGATTTTTTTGCGCCGCTCGGTATGGGACAGCGCGGGCTTATCGTTGCGCCGCCAAAAACGGGCAAAACCACGCTTCTTAAAAAAATCGCGCAGTCGATAGAAAAGAATTACCCCGAAATCAAGCTTATCGTTCTTCTCATTGACGAAAGACCGGAAGAGGTTACAGATATAAAACGCAGCGTTAGCGGGGAAGTGGTATTTTCTACCTTCGACGAAAACGCGGAGCATCACGTCCGCGCGGCGGAACTCGTTATAAACCGCGCGAAAAGACTTGTTGAAGTCGGGCAGAACGTCGTTATTTTAATGGATTCTATAACCCGTCTTACCAGAGCTTACAATAATACTATAGAATCTTCGGGCAAAACGCTTTCGGGCGGACTCGATCCCGCGGCTATGTACGGACCGAAACGCTTTTTCGGCGCGGCGAGAAACATAGAAAACGGCGGAAGTCTTACCGTGCTTTCAACCGCGCTCGTAGATACGGGCAGCCGTATGGACGACGTTATTTACGAAGAGTTTAAAGGTACGGGCAATATGGAAATTCATCTTTCGCGCGAGCTGTCGGAAAAGCGCGTTTTCCCCGCGATAGACCTTTATAAATCGGGGACGAGAAAGGATGAGCTTCTTCTTTCGGAGAAAGAGCTTTCTACCGTGTATAAATTGAGAAAGATTCTTTCCGAAAGAGCGGACGCGACGGACAGTCTTATAGAAATGATGAAAAAGACGGCTACGAACGAAGAATTTATCGTAAAAATGGACGCTTGGATAAAACTTTATAAGCAATGAAATCGGAGAGAAACAAAACCATAGATTTCGACCTTTCGGAGGGCGAGGTCTATTTAAGCCGTGCGGCGCGAGAGCGGAACTATGACGGAGAAATAAATAAAATCGTACTCGGGGATTTTTTCGAGACGATAAAAAAAGTTGAAAATTCTTCGGTAGACCTTCTTATCGTCGATCCGCCGTATAATCTCGAAAAAAATTTTCACGGCGAAATTTTCAGAAGAACGGCGGACGAAGAGTACGCCCTGTATACCGAAAAGTGGATAAACGCCGTAAAACCGAAGCTTAAAAGCACCGCAAGCGTATATGTTTGTTCTGACTGGCGCAGCTCCGTTTCTCTCGGCGGGGTGGTGGATAAGAATTTTATTTTAAGAAACCGCATTACTTGGCAAAGGGAAAAGGGGCGCGGCGCGTGCGCGAATTGGAAAAATTCTATGGAAGATATATTTTTCGCGACCGTCGGCGATGAGTATACCTTTAATTTGGACGCTGTGAAGGTGAGGAAAAAAGTTCTCGCGCCGTATAAAGAAAACGGCATGCCTAAAGACTGGGAAGAAACGGAAAGCGGAAATTTTCGCAACACCTGTCCGTCTAATTTTTGGGACGATATTTCCGTGCCGTATTGGTCTATGGCGGAAAATACCGCGCATCCCACGCAAAAGCCCGAAAAACTTATCGCTAAACTTATTCTTGCAAGCTCTAACGCGGGCGACCTCGTATTGGATCCCTTTGCGGGCAGCGGAACTACCGCCGTCGTGGCGAAAAAGCTCGGAAGAAATTATATTGGTATAGAACAAAATCCGCGCTATTGCGCTTGGGCGGAATACCGTCTGGAACGCGCGGAAGAGGATAAAAGTATACAAGGCTATAAAAACGGCGTATTCTGGGCAAGAGGCGCAGAGCCGAAGAAATAGGAAATCCGCGCTTAAGCGGCAGATAATTTCGGCTAAAAAATTTTTTAGTTTTTCTTATTCAAAACGCTTGCATAAAATTTATCGGCGTGATATAATGGTCAAAATAAATTCGGAGGAGAAAGCGAAAATGAGTATGTTCGTTTCGGCGGGTACGCGTTCTATATGTGAAAAGCGCAAGAAATTTTCTCTTTTTTCCGTTTTCTCTTTAAATCAGAAATATTTAAACGATAATAATTCCTTTTGAAGTCCTTTATTCGGGACTTCTTTTTTTTGCCCTGACGAGGGAAGCAGGGCGTGAAAGCCGAAAAAGGTAAATGCGCGGAAAACGCGTGATTTATAAAAAAGAAATTTTATATAACGGAGGTTCACAAATGAACAAAAACGGTTTGATTTACGACGTAAATGAAAAACCACCTTTCGGCAAAAACCTGCTTTTTGCATTCCAGCAGTTTTTGGCGATTATCGCGGCTACGATTTTAGTGCCGATACTTTCGGATTCTACCGGCGTGTATCTGTCGCAGTCCGCGGCACTAATTGGCGCGGGCGTCGGTACGATAGTGTATCTTTTGTTTACCAAATTCAAAAGTCCGGTATTCCTCGGCAGCTCGTTTGCGTTTATAACGCCGCTTTCGACCGCAGTCGCATACGGATATTTCGGCATCATTTTAGGTTCGGTTTTCGCCGCGCTCGTTTATGTGGTTATCGCGATAATCGTAAAGTTGGTCGGTTCGGAATGGCTCAATAAGCTTATGCCGCCGGTTATCATTGGACCTACCGTCGCTCTTATCGGTCTTTCTCTTTCCGTATCCGCGATGAATAACCTTATGAATATTTCGGGAGATGCGGTTAAGAATGTAACAAGTCAGCCCATAATCAATGGTTTTTATCAGGTTTCCACTGCAAGTTCATATAATCTTCTCGCCATTCTCGTCGGTATAGTTACCTTTATGATAGTCGTAATCGCTTCGGTTAAGGGCAGCAAAACGATGAAGCTCTTCCCGTTCGTTATCGGCGTACTCGGCGGATACGTTCTCGCAGCGGCGATAACGCTTATCGGTTATAACGGCTTTGGTTCCGAATATTGCAAGCTTATAGATTTTTCCATATTCGCGAACGTTAAGGATTTCAGCAAATGGCTTCCTAACATAACGTTTATAAGGGCGTTTTCCGGTACGACTCCGGACGGTTCGACAGCGAATACCGTTACTTCTTTCACAGACGTTGTTACCTTGTTCGTGGCGTTTGCGCCGGTTGCTCTCGTAGTATTTGCGGAACACGTTGCCGACCATAAGAACATAAGCTCGATAATCGGCAAAGACCTTCTTAAGGATCCCGGACTTCACAGAACGCTCCTCGGCGACGGCGTAGGCTCTTTCGTGGGAGCGGCGTTCGGCGGTTGCCCCAACACCACTTACGGCGAATCTATCGGTTGCGTGGCAATAACCGGCAACGCTTCCGTATGGACGATCTTTACCACCGCGATTTTAAGTATAGTTATAGCGTTCTTCTATCCCGCAATGGTATTCGTAGAGACTATCCCGTCCTGCATAGTCGGCGGTATATGCATAGCGCTCTACGGCTTCATCGCGGTATCCGGACTTCGTATGTTCAAGCACGTTGACCTCGATAACAGCAAAAACCTGTTTATCGTTGCGGCAATCTTTGTAACGGGACTCGGCGGTATGTACTTACAGATAGATAAAGTTCAGATATCCAGCATCGCTTGCGCGCTGATACTCGGTATTATCGTGAACGTTGTTCTCAAACCCGCAAAAGCGAAAGTAATAAAGGAAGTCGAATACGAGGGAGAAACCGAAGAAAATATGTTCGGTACGCAGGTAGTCGGCGACAAGAAAGAAGCGGTAAGCGATCCTTGCGAAAACTGCACCGAAGAAAAGACCGAAGAAAACTGCAAGGCTTGCAAAGAAAATGCGGAAGCGGCTTCAACGAAAGACGAACAATAATAGTTAAAAAAAAGGCGAAAAAGGGCGAAAAATATTTTCGCTCTTTCGCCCGCTTAAAAAGGAGACTTAACAATGAAAGACTATAAAAACGTTCATATACTCGATCATCCGCTTATCAGACATAAGCTCGCTATGATAAGAAACAAAGACACCGACACCAAAACTTTCCGCGAAGTCGTGGGCGAAATCGCAACGCTTATGGCGTATGAGAGCTTTAAAGACGTGCCCACGCAGGAAATAGAAGTGGAAACGCCCCTCGAAAAGACAAAGCAGATCGTCGTAAAAGAAAATTCGATAGCCATCGTTCCCATTCTTCGCGCAGGGCTCGGAATGGTTGACGGTATTTTGACGTTATTCCCTGCGGCAAAGGTAGGGCATATCGGACTTTACCGCGACGAGGAGACTCTCGAACCGCAGGAATATTATTGTAAACTTCCTAAAGGCATAGATGAAAAAGTCGTTATGGTGGTAGATCCCATGCTTGCGACGGGCGGCAGTGCGAACGACGCTATAAAGATGCTTAAAAAGCACGGTTGTAAACACATAAAACTTATGTCCATAATCGCGGCTCCCGAGGGCGTGGAAAAGGTTGCGGAAGCTCACCCCGACGTTGAGATTTACGTTTCTACTCTTGACAGGTGTTTAAACGAAAACGGATATATTCTCCCCGGTCTCGGCGACGCGGGCGACAGAATTTTCGGCACGAAATAAGTTAGGAAATAACGGCTGAAGTTATAAATTAACGGTTTGCGGAAAAACGGAAAAATTTTTCGTTTTTCCGCAAAAAATTTTAAAAAAACGCCGTAAAAACGTTTGACAAGACAAAATTACGGGTATATAATACGGGTGAAAAACAAGGGAGACAGAAAGTTCTTCGGCGGACGCAAGTTCCGTAGCAAAAGTTTTTCAGACAACTAAATATTTTGTTGTTGCCGATAGTGGGGGAACGTGATAATCATGAGAACGCAAACGGGAGGTTTGCAAAGGAGGTAACAATGAAAAAGTTCTTTGATTTCTGCAATGAAACCGAAAACGTTGATTATGCGACATTGATGGCGCTTGCTATGGTCAACTTGAACAACAGGTTCTAAAAAGCAGAAGCAACGACGCGGTAGCTATCGCGTTGCGAAGGTACTCTTAACCGAGAGCGGTTAAGGGACTTTTTCTTTTAAAGAACTTTTTCGGACGATACGTCAATCGTCGTGGCACATACGAAAAAAAAGTGTTTATAAACTTATTCAAAATCGTTTAAAGTGATTGACGATAACGGAGATTTGGTGTAAAATATAATCGATAAAATATGTAAAGGGGAAATCTTACTTGAGTAATTTCGAGCTTATAGAAAGACTTAACGATAAAACGCCCGAAAAGCGGCTTGCCGCTTTGGACGCGCTTCTTTCGGCGGAAACGGAAAAACCGACGAAACGCCATAACGACGCAAACAATCATATACATACGATATATTCCTTTTCGCCTTATTCGCCGACTAAAGCGGCTTATATGGCATACGCCTCGGGACTAACCTCCGCGGGGATTATGGATCACGATTCGGCAAGCGGGGCAAAGGAATTTAAGGCGGCGTGCAAAAAGCTCGGGCTCGGTTCTACCTGCGGCGTGGAAGTAAGGGCTAAATTCGATAAAGGGTTCGGCAAAATCAACCACCCCGACCAGAAAGACTGTATATATATGGCGGCGCACGGCATACCCGCGCAGAACGTAGATAAATTTAACGATTACCTCTCCTTCTATCGCAAAAAGCGCAACGAGAGGAACGCTAAAATGTGCGAGCTGATAACGGGAAAATTCGGTAAGTTCGGCATAACGCTCGATTTTGAAAAGGACGTTTATCCTCTTTCGATGGCGTCAGAGGGCGGAAGCGTTACCGAAAGGCATTTGCTATACGCGCTTGCCTTAAAGCTTGCCGCGCGTTTCGGTAGGACTGATAAGCTCGTAGAGTTTTTAGGAAACGACCTCGGGCTTTCTGTATCGGACAAGATAAAGGGTTATTTACTTGACGAAAACAATCCGCACTTTAGTTACGACCTTTTGGGCGTGCTTAAAGCGGACACCGCGTTTTTCTATATAGACGCGGACGAGGAAATGCCCGATGCTTCGGAGTTTATAAAATTCGCAAAGGAAACGGGCGCGATTCCCGCGTACGCATATCTCGGCGACGTGGGAGACTCGGTTACGGGCGACAAAAAAGCGCAGAAATTCGAGGACGCGTTTTTGACGGAGCTTATCGACGAGCTGAAGAAAGACGGCTTCCTCGCGATAGCGTATATGCCGACGAGAAATACTCCCGAACAGCTGAAACGTTTGCAAAGGCTTTGCCGCGAAAACGATTTCTTCGAGATAAGCGGAGAGGATATAAATTCGCCGAGGCAGAAATTCGCGTGCGCCGCGCTCGCAAGTCCCGAATACGCGCATCTGATAGATTCGACTTGGGCGCTTATCGGACACGAAGCGATCTCGTCGGAAAAGGGTACGGAGTACGGAATGTTCTCCGCGCGGGCGGTAAAAGAAACGCCGTCTTTATACGAAAGGATACAAAAATACGCCGCGATAGGTCGCGAAACGGTTAAGTAAAAAATCACATCAAAGAATAAGGAGTAAAAGAAATGAGTAAAATCGACTTAAGCGGCAAGGTTGCGGTAGTCACCGGCGCAAGCCAAGGTTTAGGAGAAGCGCTCGCGCTTCGTCTCGATAAGGAGGGGTGCAAGGTCGCCGTTTGCGATATAAACTACGACGGCGCGAAAGCCGTTGCGGCAAAACTTAAAGACGCTATCGCAATCGCGGTAGACGTGACGAAGTTCGACCAGTGCGAAGCCGCCGCAAAAGAGGTGCTTGCGAAATGGGGACAGGTTGATATTCTCGTTTCCAACGCGGCGATAGTCAAGAGCGGCGATATATTTAATCTCTCGCCCGAAGCGTTCGCTCTCGTTACCAACATAAATTTAAACGGCTATTTCAATATCGTAAAGGCATTCGCTCCTTCGATGCTCGAAAGAAAATACGGCAGCATAATTCAGATAAACAGCAAGTCGGGAAGAAAGGGGTCGTTCAAGAACGGCGCGTACGCTTCAAGCAAGTTCGGCGGCGTAGGACTTACGCAAAGCCTTGCGCTCGAATTTGCGGAGCAGGGCGTCAGAGTAAACTGCATTTGCCCCGGCAACCTTCTCAATTCGCCGCTTTGGGTGAACAGCCTCTTTAAGCAGTACGCTAAAAATCAGGGCATAACCGAAGAGCAGGTAAGAGAAAAATATATCAATCAGGTTCCGATGAAGCGTTCGTGCGAGTATAAGGATATAGAGGACGTTATGGTATTCCTTGCCTCCGACTTCTCGTCGTATATGACGGGACAAGCCATAAACGTTACCGGCGGGCAGCAGATGTAATGAGAAAGCGCGGAATCGGGCATAAATCGTTGACAACAGGGAAATAATGAGAACGAAAACAACGGAAAATTCTAAAAAAGGAGAAAAAGTATGAATTTCAACTTGATGCATCCTGCGGAGCAGATCGTTCTGCTCATCAACCGTGTGTATCAGAAAGGTCTTACCACCACGTCGGGCGGCAACCTTTCCATTATGGACTCCGAGGGCAATATATGGATAACGCCGTCGGGAATAGACAAAGGCTCTTTGACGCCTTCGGATATTTGTAAGGTTCTGCCGGACGGGACGGTTATAGGTAAATATAAGCCTTCCGTAGAGCTTCCCTTCCATAAGCTCGTTTATCAGACCAGACCGGACGTATCCGCCGTTTTGCACGCGCACCCGCCGGCACTCGTCAGCTACAGCCTTATCCGTCAGATTCCTAACGCGAATATAATTCCTACTCCGCACGAGGTGTGCGGTCCCGTAGGAATAGCAAAGTACGAAGTCCCGGGGAGCGACGCGCTTGCAAAGCGTATCGTTGCGGAAATCAAAAAGGGCTTTAACGTTGTCGTTATGGAAAACCACGGTGTAATCACCTGTGCGGACAGCCTTTTCGAGGCGTTCAAACGCTTCGAGACGCTCAACTTTGCGGCGTCGCTCGGCATCACGGCTTCCACTATCGGCAAGCCCGAAGCACTCACCGAAGAGCAGCTTCAGATTTACAACAGCAAGGGCAGACATTCGCTCGGCGAATTTATCCCGACCTCTTATTCTTCGGAAGAAAGAAGACTTCGTAAAGAAATGTGTACTCTTATACACAGATCCTACGATCAGGGACTTTTCACCAGCACGCAGGGTACGTTCTCCGTAAGACTCGACAAACACACCTTCCTTATCACTCCCTACGGTGTGGACAGAAAGTATATCGAACCCGAAGACATCGTTCGAATCGAACACGACTGGAGAGAGGCGGGCAAAGAGCCGAGCCGCTCTGTAAGACTGCATAAACTTATTTACGACGAGCATCCCGAAATTAACGCGATCACCGTTGCACAGCCCGAGCATATTATGGCGTTCGGCGTTACGCATACGCCTATCGACAGCAGAACGATACCGGAATCCTACATTTCGATGCGCGATATAGCGAGAGTGCCTTTCGGGACGAACATAACCGATCCCGAGAAAATTTCGCAGCTCATATCCGAACATTCTCCCGTCGTAATGGTAGAAAACGACAGCGTCATCAGTACGGGTAACACCCTTATCAACGCGTTCGATAGGTTAGAGGTTGCGGAATTTACCGCAAATACGATAATCCACGCAAAGATGATAGGCGAAATCGTAATGATAAACGAAAAAGAGGTAGAGGACATCAATAAGGCGTTCCACCTTAAATAAGGAAAATTAGAAATAAGGAACAAGAGCTAAAAGCCGCCGTTTACTCGGCGGCTTTTAAGTTAGGAAAATATCTGGGGAGCCCCTGCTTACGAAGAATCTCTACGCGAAACCCCCTTATTGTCATTCTGCACGGCTTTGGCGGACTTTCAATGCCCAATCGACGTCATCCTGA
>CAVDPT010000013.1:0-53908 GCA_963610935.1 Bifidobacteriaceae bacterium
GGCAGCGTCGGTAACCTTTCTTTTACCGCAACGTGGGTGAAAGGCGGCTATACGATAACTTACGAAAACACGAAAGGCGCGGACAACACCAATCCGTTTGCCTATTCGATAAGCGACAACGCCGTCGCCCTGAAAGACCTATCCAAAACGGGCTACACCTTTGACGGCTGGTACAAGGGAGCGGAAAAGGTCACCGAAATCGCCGCAAACACCACCGGCAACATTACGCTTGAAGCAAAATGGACCTTGACAACCTATACGATAACCTATAAGGGACCGAACGACGAGGTTTTGAATATAGAAGGTTTCGGACTGCCCGAATCTTACACGGTCGAAAGCGCGGTAGTGGAATTAGGAGGATATTATATAGCCGGTTATCGTTTTGAAAAATGGATGGACGAACAAGGAAGAACAATCACGTTCGTTCCTTACGGCACTACGGGGAATCTCGTTCTCAACGGCATTTTCGCGCAGGATACGACGTTCGCTATTCATTATATAGACGAACGTTTCGGCAAAACCAACGACGCTAATCCTACGACGTACGAAATAGGCGAGGTAATAGACGACTTACAACCGCTTAAAAAATTCGACTACGATTTTAAGGGTTGGTCAACCGGTATGGAAACCGTGACCGTTCTCGACACGAGCATGGGCGGAGATATTTATCTATATGCCACTTGGGAGCAAAAGAAGGAATTCAAAGGGCTCGATTACGTCCTCGACGAGCAAAAGAATGTTTGCATACTTTTGGACGTTGAAGACAAAACGGTAACGAACCTCGAAATCTCCGACGTATTCACCGGCATAAAACCGGGCGCGCTTGCGGGGGTTGACAATTTGGAGGAATTGTCTGTGCCCTTCCTCGGATTCGACTGCGAGACGACGCAAAGCGCCAATCTCGCCTATCTGTTCGGCCATGAGAGCAATGCAGCCGCAGGCGGAGCAATTCCGTCAAGCCTTACAAAGGTGACGGTAAAAGGCGGCGCTATCGGCGATTACGCCTTTGCGAACCTCGGTAACGTTAAGGAAATCGTGCTTTCTCCCGATATTACCGAAATCGGGTTTTACGCTTTCTATAAATGTTCGCAACTTGTGGAGTTGACAATGCCGGCGTTTAGATTCGGTAGTGACGCGTTGGTAAATGCATTAAAGGCTAAAGGTGCAACTTTTATCTCAGGGTCTGAATCTATGGCAATGTATTACGGCATCGTAAACTCGAAGGATTCCGACCTCAAAGACGCTAACGCGCCGCTCATCAACCTTCATATAAACGGCGCCGGAGACGTCTCCAAAGACTGGAATGCCCAGGGAATGTTTTACTCTTGCAACGGTATCGGAACGGTTACCGTCGATAACTTGAAGGTTATACACAAATCAATGTTCAGTACTTGCGAAAAACTTACGCAAGTCACGATAGGAAACTCGGTTGAAGAAATACAATCGTATGCATTCCAATATTGCAAAAGCCTGACAGAGATTGTAATCCCCGACTCGGTAACAAAACTCGGGATAAGCTATACCAATGAAGACGGAACCTGGCATGCAGGTCAGCTTTCCGGTGCGGTGTTCCGCTCGTGTCACGCTCTCTCAAAAGCGGTGATAGGCAACGGAGTGGAAATCATCCCGAGAGGTACGTTTCAAGCGACTGCCCTTGAAGAGCTCACGATCGGTGAAAACGTCCGTTATATCGATTTCAGTGCTTTTTATAAAATATCGGAAAACCGCGCCAAAGGCAAAACGCTTACCGTCATCAACAACTCGAAGTACAAAGAGTGGGTTGTCAGCGGTCCCGTCGAAGCCTCTGTTATGGATGCCGTGATGGCAAGCGACAACGCCCCCGAAAAGATATACTTCGGTTTTAGGTCTTTTGAAACATATTATTATAACATGTCTGGCAACAATATAAAACTCGAAACCACGTATGAGTATTTTTTGAACACCGTGTATGCAAATGGTTTTGACCAATACGGAACCGCCGAGCAAATCACGAGGTGGAAACTTGTATTCTACAGCCCGACCGATCCTTACGCCGAGGGCGGAGCCGCGTCTAAAGACAACAACGCCGACATCGAATACTGGTATCACGATGACGGCAAGAAATGGTATTTGGAGAAGTGCTGCGTAACGCCGAAGATGTGGGAAAAACCGCAAACGTAATAAAAGCGCGGATGAAGGGGCTTGCGCCGCTTCGCCGTAAAATGCGCAACGACTACACGAGAAAAGCAGGAAAGGCAAAAACCTCTCCTGCTTTTTTTGGTGCGGATAAAGGAACTTGCACCGCTTCGCCGTAAAATTCGCAAGGCTCGTTTTACGCAAAAAACAAGTTTTTTGCAAACGCTGTCGCGTTTCGGCTAGCTTACACGCCGGTGACGGGCGAATATGCGGAGCAACGCATATTCGCAGATCCGTCCCGTTCAAGTCCCTTAAAAGCGAAAGGAAAAAGAAACCGCCGCAAGCTTCTTTACGACGGTTTCTTCTCTGGTGCGGATAAAGGGACTTGAACCCCCACGGTTGCCCAATAGATCCTAAGTCTATCGCGTCTGCCAATTCCGCCATATCCGCAAAAGGAGAATCGACCGATTAAAACAAAAACGGGAGTTTTATGACTCCCGTTTTCGTGGTCCGCCTTCGGGGACTCGAACCCCGGACCCACTGATTAAGAGTCAGTTGCTCTACCAACTGAGCTAAAGGCGGTGGTGGCTCATCGGGGAATCGAACCCCGGACACCGTGATTAAAAGTCACGTGCTCTACCGTCTGAGCTAATGAACCGTAAAATTTTGGCAGGGGTGGCAGGATTTGAACCTACGAATGCGGGAATCAAAATCCCGTGCCTTACCGCTTGGCGACACCCCTAAAAGGTAATGGGGCGGGCGATGGGAATCGAACCCACGACCTCAAGGACCACAATCTTGCGCTCTAACCAACTGAGCTACGCCCGCCGTTTGCTGGTGCGCCCGAAGGGATTCGAACCCCTGACCCACGGCTTAGAAGGCCGTTGCTCTATCCAACTGAGCTACGGGTGCGTAAAGGATAGCCTTCTTCCCAAAATATATTGGAGCGGGTGATGGGAATCGGACCCACGCTGCCAGCTTGGAAGGCTGGAATTCTACCATTGAATTACACCCGCAGTCAGCACAAAAACATCCTTTCAGACAATGCCTATAAATTGTATCAAAAAGAGTTTTGCTTGTCAACTGTTTGACCGCTAAATTCGAAAAATTTTGTAAACATTTTGCCGAGTGATTTTCGCGCGTTTTGCATTTACGTCTAAAAAATCGGGGACTTCTTTATAAGCTTTTTTTGCGCGCAAGGTTTTATAAAAAGAGGCTGAGTGTCTTTTTCAAAACGCGTAGGAGGAAAAGAGGCGGATAAAATTAAATTTTTGTCGCTTTTTACCCTATAACGTAACGAAAATTCTTGACATCTCGTGCAAATATATATAAAATTTATGTATACGTACTATTTGGCGCATATACTTAATCTACGGAGAAAAGTTTTTTATATGTATAAAGAAAATTACGAGGAATGGCTAAATTCCGACGCTTTGACCGAAGCCGACAAAAAAGAGCTTGCGGAAATAGCGGACGACGACAAAGCTATAGAATATCGTTTCGGGAAGGACCTCGAGTTCGGCACGGCAGGGATGCGCGGGATTATAGGTCTCGGGACGAATATGATAAACGTCTATACCGTGCGAAAAGCGACGCAAGGACTTGCCGATTATATGAAAACGCTCGGTAAGCGCGCGGTGAGACGCGGCGTGGTTATTTCTTACGATACCCGCAGAATGTCCTATGAATTCGCGTATAACGCCGCCGTGGTACTCGTGTCGAACGGAATAAAGACCTATCTCTTTTGCGACGTTCACCCCGTGCCTATGCTTTCCTTTGCGGTGCGCGAAAGGCACGCGTTTGCGGGGATTATGATTACCGCAAGCCACAACCCTAAAGAGTATAACGGCTATAAGATTTACGGCAGAGACGGCGCGCAGATGTCCGTGGAGGCGACGGCGCGTCTCGTGGAGTATATAGAAGCCGTGGGAAGCCCCGTGTCGGGTAAAATCGTTTTCGACGAGAAGAATAACAAGAGAATAATTTATACGCCGAATTCGGTGGATAAAAAATATTATAAGACGATAAAGAAGCTTTGCCTGTCGGAAAAAGAGGTAAAAGCCGTAGGCAAGACGGTTAAATTCGTGTATACGCCCGTCCACGGCAGCGGATATATTCCCGTCACCACTATTCTCAAAAAGATAGGCGTAAACGCTATTCTCGTTCCCGAACAGGTGAATAAAGACGCCGAATTTTCCACGGTTAAAGTGCCGAACCCCGAATACAAGGAGACGTTGGAGCTTGCCATAAAAATGGCGGACTTTAAGCAGGCGGACGTGGCGATAGGCACGGACCCCGATTGCGACAGATTAGGTGTTGCCGTTCGCGACGATACGGGCGAGTTTATCGTTCTTACGGGCAATCAGACGGGCGCGCTTTTGCTCGACTACGTTTTAAGAAGACTTAAAGAGACCGGAAAACTCGATAAACGCGGGTTTGTGGTTAAGTCTTTCGTTTCCACGAGTATGGCGAAGCTCATTGCGGACGACTACGGCGTGAAATTATACGACGTACCCGTCGGTTTTAAATATATAGGGGAGAAAATCAAGCAGTACGACGATACGGGAAAAGGTAAGTTCCTGTTCGGATTCGAGGAAAGCTGCGGGTATCTGCGCGGGACGCATTGCCGCGATAAGGACGCCGTTGTTGCGAGTATGCTCCTCGCCGAGATGGTTTGCTATTATACGTATAATAAAGAGGGCGTTTACGAAAGGCTTACCGAGCTTTATAAAAAGTACGGCTTCGTTTACGACCATACCGATTGCAAAATCTACGGCGGGCTTAACGCGATGCGCGATATGAACGCCGTCGTCGAACGCGTGCGCGAAATGAAGATAGATAAGCTGGGTAATCTTAAGGTGCTTGCCACTCGCGATTATCAAAGCCTCGTGCGCACGACTGCGGACGGGGACGAAGAGAAAATCGACTGTTCTTCTTGTAACGCGCTGTATTACGAACTCGAGGGCGGCGGATTCGTTTGTCTGCGCCCCTCCGGTACCGAGCCGAAACTGAAAGTATATTATTCGCTCCCCGCAGAGGACGAAGGGAAAGCCGAGGAACTTCTTTCCGTCGTCAAAGCCGATTTCGACAAGATAGCGGAATAAGCGCGGCGTAATAACACGAATTTTATGATGACCGATATAGGCGGAAAAACGCCGCTTGTATCGGTTTTTTCTATGTAAAAAAGGTAGTGCGCGCCGATTTTCGGCGCGCACTACCTATATCAAAAATATTTATATAAACTTTTATTCCCATTCGATGGTCGCTATGGGCTTGGGAGAGAGGTCGTACAGCACGCGGTTTACGCCGTCTACTTCCGCCGTGATTCTCGCGGTGATGTGCTGTAAAAGCTCGAAAGGCAGGTTTTCGACCGTCGCGGTCATAGCGTCTTTGGTGTTTACCGCGCGAATGATGACGGGGTAGCCCTCTACGCGCTTGCCGTCTTTAACGCCCGTAGACTTGAAATCGGGGATAGCGGTGAAATACTGCCATACCTTGCCCTGCAGTCCGTTTTTTGCAAACTCCTCGCGTAAAATAGCGTCCGACTCTCTGACCGCTTCGAGCCTGTCGCGGGTAATCGCGCCGAGGCATCTTACGCCAAGCCCGGGACCCGGGAACGGCTGACGGTATACCATAGAATCGGGAAGTCCCAAAGCCTTGCCGACGACGCGCACTTCGTCTTTGAAGAGAAGTTTTACGGGTTCGACGAGTTCGAACTTGAGATCTTCGGGGAGTCCGCCCACGTTGTGGTGCGCTTTAACGCCGTCGCTCTCTAAAATGTCGGGGTAAATGGTGCCTTGCGCAAGGAAGGATATGCCTTCTAATTTTCTCGCTTCCTCTTCGAATACGCGAATAAATTCCGCGCCGATGATTTTGCGTTTCTTTTCGGGTTCGGCAACTCCCGCAAGCTTATCCAAGAATCTATCCACGGCGTCTACGTAAATAAGGTTGGCTTTCATTTCCTCGCCGAAAACCTTGATAACCTGTTCGGGTTCGCCTTTTCTTAAAAGACCGTGATTGACGTGTACGCAAACGAGGTTTTTGCCTATCGCCTTTATAAGGAGCGCGGCTACGACCGAGCTGTCCACTCCGCCCGAGAGCGCGAGCAAAACTTTTTTATCGCCAACCTGCTCGCGGATAGCCTTAATCTGTTCGTCGATAAAAGCTTTGGCAAGCTCCGCGCTAGTTATGCGTTGCATATTTTCGGGTCTAAATATAGTCTGCATTGGTAATTCCTCCGAGTTTTTTCGTAACATATTATACGGCATTTTGGCGTTATAAGTCAAGCGGAAACGTCCGTGGCGAGCAAATTAACTTTCACCCTAAAACCTCCCGACGTAATACGTTTGTCATAAGCCTTAAATATTCGGCATATACCTTTATAGAGAAAAGAAAAGGAGAAATCATTTATGAACGAAAAACTGCAATACGCTTCTATGCTCGAAATTCCCGTAAACACCTGCAATATAACCTATAAACCAGTAAAAGCTCGGCGCACTAAACGCAAAAAGAGCGTTTCCGCCGAAGAGATCAAAGGGGAGTTGGTGAGAAAGGTAAACGCCGTTGCGGAAAAAGAAGCCGCTATCGAGGCTTACGCCGAGGCTGCTATTAAAAGGGGAGAGACGGCAGAGGCTCTGCCTAAGGATAACGAAAACGTATGCGCGGATATAGACAAGCGCGACGCTTACGGCGGCGCGGCAGACCGCGCCGTAAACGAAAACCGCAATGAGGCTTATAACTCGTCTATGGCAGGTAAGGCTTATTTACAAATGCAGACGGGTAGAGACAACGCCGTTCGCCGTAAAGACGCGGATAGTCGTCCAAGAAGAAAACGCGGTATTTCCGCAATAGGCGTGGAAATTGCCGTGATCGGCGCGCTTATTGCCGTGATATTTTTGACGAGCGCGTTTTATCCGCAGAGCGGGGTAGGCGCGTTTATGAAGAGCGTGTTCGGCGCAACCGAAGCTACCGAAACCGTGGACGAGAGGACGTACGCCGAGTTTTCGCCCGTCATCAGAACGGCGGCGGACGAAACCCTCTCCGTCGAGGACGGCGCGGTGACGATAGGCGGTAAGGGCAGCGTATATTCTCCGCTCGGCGGCGTGGTGAAAACGATAACTGCGGACGGCAACGGCAGATTCGATATCGAAATCGCGCACAGCGAGAAGTTTTCCACTGTAATTTCGGGCGTGGACTACGCTTATGCGGCAGTCGGCGACGAGGTTTACGGCAATATTCCGATAGGCTACGTTTTGGAAAACGGCGTTAAGATGTGCTTTATGGCAGAAAACGGCGCGGCAATAACAGGGTACGAGCTTGACGGCAACGCTGTGGTATGGGCGGTTTAAGACTAAGCGTTCATCCGCTTTTTTTCGCGCTGGGATTTTATTACGCAGTCACGGGTAGAATACTTGTTTTTTTAATCTGCACGCTGACGGCGATAATTCACGAGGTCGGACATTCGATAGCCGCAGGTCATTGCGGCTATCGCTTAAATAAGATAGTGCTAATGCCGTTCGGTGCGGCGGTTACCGGAAAAACAGACGGTTTAAGGGCGGTAGACGAAATCAAAATCGCGATTGCCGGACCGCTCGTAAACCTCGCCATAGCCATAACTTTCGTAGCCGCTTGGTGGATTTTCCCCGAGAGCTACGCATTTACCGACACCGCCGCGGAGGCGAACTTTACAATGGCTCTCGTCAATTTTATACCCGCTTATCCTCTCGACGGGGGAAGAATTTTATACGCTTTCGTCGAGACAAAAACGGGGGCGGACAAGGCGGCGATAATTTGCAAGGTCCTCGGCGGCGCGCTCGGAATCGTTCTCCTCGCGTTATTCGTCATAAGCTGTTTTCACGAGGTGAACCTCTCGCTCTGTTTTTTTGCGGCGTTCGTTCTCGTCGGCGCGTTTTCGCGACGGACGGAGAACGCGTACGTCAGGGCGTATAAGGGCATTTCTACCGCAAGACTAAAACGCGGTGTAAAAGCGGTGCGTTTTGCTATGCACAAAAACGCTTTGCTTAAAAACGCCGTCAATATTTTGGACGGCTCCGCGCTGAACGAGATAGACGTTTACGGGGACGACGGGAAAGAGCTTATCGGTACTCTTAAGGAGAGAGATATAGCAAGGCTTATGGAAAACGGCGCGTCCGTTTATTCTGAAATCGGAGAGTACGTCGGAAAATTTAATCAATAATATATAAGGGGAAAATTGCGCCCGCAAAAGTACGAACGGAGAGCTTCGGATTTTGCGGGCGTTTTTATCTTTTAAAAAACTAAAAAGCACGTTAAACGCCACCTTTTTTCGCGGAGCTATCGTCTCAAAAAAAGTTTTTTTAAAAAAAATTAAAAAATTTTAAAAAACTACCTCAAAACGCTTTACAACTTTATCGAAATAAAGTATAATGAAGATACTTTAATAAACTAAAGCGATAAAGCGATGTCCTGCGGAGCGGCAGAGTTAAGCGGGGCAGAGCGAAAATCGCGAAAGAAGGAGAGAAACTATGAAGAAGCTTTTAACTTTGATTATGGCGTGTGTGCTTGCGGTCGCTGCGATAAGCTTTACCGCCTGCGGTTCGACTACGTATAAAGACCTTGCCATTGTGGAAATAAACGGTGAAACCGAATATTTTGGCATAGCGTTTAGAAAGGAATCTAATTTAACGAGAAAAGTTGAGGAAGCGATAAAAGACCTTGTTGCTGAAAATAAGCTCTCGGAACTTGCTAAAAAATACGGCGTCGCTGGCGTCAGTGAATATGAACCCGTAGCCGACGCTAACGAAAACAGCAGAGAGTTTCAAAATATACGAGACCAAGGGAAGCTCGTAATAGGTATTACCGATTATAAGCCTATGGATTATAAGGAGGAAGGCAGTTCAGAGTGGATAGGTTTCGACGCAGATCTTGCAAAGTTGGTTTGCGAAAAACTCGGAGTTACCGCAGAGTTTAAGGAAATCGAATGGAGCAATAAACTTCTTGACCTTAATGCCGGAAGAATAGACTGTATTTGGAATGGTATGACCATAACCGACGAAATTACCGGAGCGGCAGACGTTACCAAACCTTATATGGAAAACAGACAGGTGGCTGTAGTTCTTAAAAAGAACGTCGACAAATATTCCGATGTAGACAAAATGGGCGGATTAAGGATCGCGGCGGAAATGGGTTCTGCCGGAGAAAGCTTTATCAAAGCTAACGCTTCTTTAAGTGGCGGACTTGTGCAGGTAGACGCTCAATCGGACGCTTTTCTTGAGGTAATGTCGGGAAAGAGCGACGTAGCTGTAGTGGACTACATGATGGCGCGCGCCCTTTTAGAGGAATAAAAATAATGCTATAACTTAAAGCGGAAAGCTTTGAAAAGGCTTTCCGCTTTAAATGGCTTTTTTAGGTATTATGCAAAATCTTCTATTAAGTGCTTCTTTTTTATCTATATCGTTAGATCTTTTGGTAGGATTTTGGGAAACACTCAAAATTTTTATCGTTACCCTTCTCATCTCTCTTCCCTTAGGTCTTTTAATAGCGTTCGGTTCTATGTCGAAATTGAAACCCGTAAAATGGCTTTGTTCGGGTTTTGTGTGGATTATACGTGGGACGCCTTTAATGCTTCAGTTAATCGTCGTGTACTATGGACCCGGACTTATTTTCGGGCAAGGTGCGGGGCTTAACGCTTATCTATCTACGTTTATCACTTTCGGTATCAATTACGCCTGTTATTTTTCCGAAATATATCGCGGAGGAATACAAAGCGTTTCCAAAAGTCAGACGGAGGCGGGGCTCGTTCTCGGAATGACAAAAAGTCAAATATTTTTTAAGGTTATGCTTTTGCAGGTAATAAAGAGAATAGTGCCGCCTATGAGCAACGAAATAATAACTTTGGTAAAAGACACGTCTCTTGCCAGAGTGATTACTTTTTATGAGCTTATATTTTTTGCGCAGAGATACATAAAGGACGGCGGTCTTTTGTGGCCTTTATTTTATACAGCGGTATATTATCTCGTTTTTACCGCGATATTGACGCTTTTTTTCCGTTGGCTCGAAAAGAAACTTTCTTATTTCAAGGTATAAAAAATGAGTTATCTCGAAATTAAAAACTTTACTAAAAAATTCGGAGAAACCGAAGTTTTAAATGGCATAGACTTATACGTGGAAAAAGGCGAAGTTATTTCTATAATCGGCTCTTCGGGCTCGGGAAAAACTACGCTTTTACGGTGTATAAATTTTTTGGAATTTCCCGATGAGGGAAAAATGGTTTTAGACGGCGAAACGCTTTTGGATTGCGACGAAAATATAAAATACGGGGCAAAAGAATTGCGCAAAAAAAGGCTTGATTTCGGACTCGTTTTCCAGTCGTTCAATTTGTTTCCGCAGTACAACGCGCTGAAAAACGTGACGCTCGCGCCGACGCTCTTTTTAAAAGACGAAATAAAGGCGAAAAAGACGGAGCTGAAAACTTCGGGCGTAAAACGCAACGAAACAAAAAGGATATTAAACGAATTCAGAAAAAAACGCTCGGACGAAATCGCCGCGGAAGGCGAAGCCCTTCTCGAAAAAGTAGGGCTTGCGGATAAGAAAAAAGCCTATCCGTGCGAGCTTTCGGGCGGGCAACAGCAAAGGGTTGCGATAGCGCGCGCGCTTGCGTTAAAACCCAAAGTCTTGTGCTTCGACGAGCCGACCTCCGCTCTCGATCCCGAGCTTACGGGCGAGGTTTTGAAAGTTATAAAGTCGCTTAAAGAAAAGGACAGGACGATGATAATAGTTACGCACGAGATAGGCTTTGCGAAAAGCGTGTCGGATAAAATCGCCTTTATGTCGGGCGGAGTTATAGAGGAATTCGGCGAGGCTAAGCAGCTTATCGACGCGCCGAAATCGGAGAAGCTGAAGAGCTTTTTATCCGGTATAAAGGAAAAGGAGAATATTTAGCATGACCGACAAACTGCGCGGGGATACCGAGCTTTTGTTTAAAACCATACTGTCTATAAAGGACGAAAAGGAATGTGAGGCGTTCTTTTCCGACCTCTGCACTTTTAAGGAGATAGAAGCGATGGCGCAACGTCTTACCGCCGCGAAGCTTCTTCTTGCGGGGGAAACTTACGAGAAGATCATAAAAGAGACGGACATAAGCTCCGCTACTCTTTCCAGAGTTTCGCGTTGCGTAAAATACGGGGACGGGTATTCCTTGGTGCTGAAAAAGACTAAAAAATAAACCCCGACGAGAATCGCGAATATGCCGATAAAGAAAAACAATCTGTTCGGACAAAAGAGGAGCTTTCGTCCGTTTATATCGAGTAATTTATTGAGAATCATTGCCATAATATTGCTTATGACGGGGCAAATATCGGCAATGCTTCTAATTTATAACAAAGTTTTTCCCGACAAGGTGATGAACGACGACAAACTGCGTGCAGGTAAAAAACTGATAACGATAGCCATGCCGCTATACCTTACGAGTATTATCACCAACATCGTAAGATACCCCGAAAGAATAAAGAAATTCGTGCTGTCCTATTTCGCGGCGGCGGTTTTGTTCGCCGTGGCGGAAATAATTTTTTTCGTTCCGTTTGTGAAAGAGCTTCTGAAATACGTTTTGGCGATAGAGGGGGAAATGTCTGCGGAAACGGACGAACTCGTTCGGTTTATATTGAGATATGCGTTGAGCTATTTTGCCAATCTCAACGTCTATCTGGATTTGTTTATCGCCTCTCTTATGGCGTTTTTTCTTTTATATAACCCCAAAACGTGCAATAGAAAGCGAATAGTTTTATTCCGCCTGTGCGTGATTTTTCCCGTGCTGTATCTTATCGCGAGCTTCGTTTTGAGCGGACTGTTCAGAAGAGGGTGCTTTGTAATAAACGTCGAAGAGGGCGCGTTTCTTCTTCATAGAAATTATCTTTGCTTTATCTTTTTTATAGGGGTAATCGTTTATCAGAAATTCAGAAACAAACTGTACTACAGGTTTAACGACGGCGTGCCTTTTGACGAATATAAGCGTTCCGCAAGAGGTTTATTTTGCTATAACGCGATACTTATTTTGTTCTTGTCGGCGTTATGCGCGGCTGACTATCTTTTAGGGCTTATCTCGGGAGCGGCAGATTTCGGCGTAGGTAAATCGTACGTTTTGTTATGGGGACTTCCCGTGCTTTTGATGTTTAATGCGGAGCGGAGGGTTCACAACAAAACCGCCAACGCCGTGTCGTGCGTATTGTACGTTTTTTTCGGCACTGTACTTATCGGCGGGTACGCCGCTATTCTCGATAAAATCGCGGAACTTGTGCAAGACTGCGTACCGCTCGCTAAAGATATAATGGAATTGATAAGCCGGTTGTTTGGCTCCTAAAAAAAAATTGTCGGAAAAAAGAACGCACCCGAAACGGAAAAACCGTTCCGGGCGCGTTTGCTTTTTGTTCGTCCGTTAGTCGGTAAAGAGCGAGGTGGATAAATATCTGTCTCCGCTGTCGGGGAGAAGAACGACTATATTTTTACCCGCGTATTCTTCTCTTTCCGCAAGTCTTACGGCGGCGTGTACGGCAGCGCCCGCAGAAATTCCCACGAGTATTCCTTCATTTTTGCCGATGAGATTAGCGGTATAAAACGCGTCTTCGTTGGAAACGGCGATAACCTCGTCGTAAACGCTCGTGTCGAGGGTGTCGGGTACGAATCCCGCGCCGATTCCCTGAATCTTGTGCGCGCCCGCAACGCCCTTGCTTAAAACGGGGGAGGAGGCGGGTTCTACCGCGACGATTTTCACGTTCGGGTTCTTTTCCTTAAGGAATTTTCCCACTCCGCTTATCGTGCCGCCCGTTCCTACTCCCGCGACGAACACGTCTACCTTTCCGTCCGTGTCACGCCAAATTTCGGGAGCGGTCGTGAGGTAATGCGCTTTGGGGTTCGCGGGGTTTACGAACTGCCCGAGTACCACGCCGCCCGTTTCTTTTGCAAGCTCGTCGGCTTTAGCTATCGCGCCTTTCATACCCTTTGCGCCTTCGGTCAGCACTATCTCCGCGCCGTAAGCCTTGATAAGCGTCCTTCTTTCTACGGACATCGTTTCGGGCATAACTATGATGACTTTATAGCCCTTTGCCGTGCCGACGGAAGCGATTCCTATCCCCGTATTGCCGGAGGTCGGCTCGATTATCGTCGAGCCGACTTTGAGTTTTCCGCTTTTTTCGGCGTCCTCTATCATTGCTTTTGCGATACGGTCTTTAACCGAACCCGTCGTGTTGAAGTATTCTACCTTGGCAATGATATGCGCTTTTACGTTAAGTTCTTTTTCTACGTGCGTGAGTTCGAGAAGCGGAGTATTGCCGATTAGCTCGTCCGCCGTTTTGTAAATTGCAGACATTTTTTTACCTTCTTTTTATGTTTGTCGTAATTTTTAGGTTAGTTTGTACTGGGTGCGCCTTTTGCAATATTATTTTATTTCGCTTCTTAGGTCTATCTGGGTGGAAGAGTCGCAAGTCATTACGCCATTATACTTCGTTCTAAAATAATCGGAAACCTCGTTGGAAAGCATAACCTCTGTGAGAGCGTCTATTTTAGCTTTGTATTCGGCGTTGTTCTTATAGTCGTCTACTCTTGCCGCGATAATGTTTGCTTTGCCCGCAACCTGCGCGGGATCGTCCTCTTTTGCCGCAAGTTTATCGGATGAGATGTTTCCCGTAAGCGCGGTGTTGCAGGGAAGAAGCGCGAAATCGTAGTCGCTCATAGAGGAAACGAGCAGATTTTCCGCAACGAGGGTTACGGAAACCGTTCCCGCTTTATTGGTCCAAGTTTGAGTCGTGGCACCGATATTGAGTTTGTCTCCCGCCGCATTTATCGGGTAATTATCGCCTTCGACCTCTTTGCTTATAACTTTTTTCTGCTCAAGAAGCTGGAAAGCTCTTATGGCGTTCGACTCGTCGTCGCAGATTTCAAAAGTCGCACCATTGGTCACCGCAGTGCCGTTCTCCGCCTTGCCGTAGTAAATGCCAAGCGGTTCGTAATGCACTTTACACGAAGCAAAGAGTTTTGTCGTGCCCGTGTAAGTTTCGAGATACGGAACGTGCTGGAAGTAGTTTGCGTCGTTGTCGCCTTTGGCAACCGAGTCGTTCTGAATCGTCCAGTCGAGAACCGATACCTCAAGAGTGTAGCCTTTCTTTTCGAGTTCGCTCTTTACGATACCGTTAAGAACCTCTGCGTGAGGCACATCGGAAGCGCAGACCTTAATCGTTTTCGCGTCGTTTCCGCAGGCGGCAAACGAGCCGAAAGACAGTGCTGTCACCGCGCAAAGCGCAAGTGATACTAAGAGTTTGGTGAGTTTCTTCATTTTAATAATCTCCTTTTGTCGATTTTTTTTGCTATTAAAAGTCCCGCTTCCTGAATCAGCTGAACTATTATTACTACCGCTACTATAAGTACCCAGAATTCCCACGCGCTCATATAATTGCCCGTATTGCGGGAATAGAAAGTGTATATGCCCGAAATCAGACCGCCCGCGCCTATGTTCCACGCGAACGAGGTGTAGCCGAGTATCGTCACCGCAACGACCGCCATTCCCGTGATTAAAGAGACTTTTGCTTCGGGAATAAGAACCTTCGTGACGAGTTGAAAGTTTGTCGCGCCGAGCGATTTGACCGCTTCGAGCTCGCCAGCGGGGACCTCCGCGAGAGACTGTTCTACCATTCTTGAAACGAACCCGAACGCGCATACCGTGAGAGGAATGAGTATCGTGTACCATTTTCCCGAACCCGTTCCGAACCACGCCCTCGTCCAAGGAATGGTGATTACGATAACGATAAGGCAGGGAACGGAGCGCAATATGTTTACGATAAGTCCTACGATCGCGTTCAGCCATTTGCAGGGCTTAAGTCCGTTTTTGCTCGTTACGTTAAGGAGTACGCCCGTCGGAAGTCCGAGAAGATACGCAAATACCGTTGCTATTAACGTCGCGCCAAGCGTTTCGCCCGTCATTTTCATAATTTCAGCAAAAGTCATCGCCGTTCACCTCCTCGTAAGATACGTCCTGCGTGTCGAGATATTTACAAAGTTTTTCGATATCCTCTTCGTAATATGGAAGGCGGAAAATCACCTGCCCGTATTCCTTGTCGTTTATCGTCTTCGTTTCCGCGTAGAACACGGAAAGCAGAATGTTACATTCCTGAATGATTTTCGTTATTATCGGTTCGTCCGTTTTGCCGTCGAATATGAGCTTGACGAGCTTTTCGCCCTTGACCGCCGAGGCGATTTTGCCGGAGTATATAAGCTTTTTCGCGATCGGCTCTTTGGGGGAGAGGAACACGTCCTGCAAATACCCCTGCGTAACTATTTTCGAGTGATCTATTATCGCCACTTTGTTGCAGATAGCTTCTATAACCGACATCTGATGCGATATGATGACCACCGTAAGGTTTAACTCTTTATTGAGCTGTTTAAGCAGCTCGAGTATGGACTTCGTCGTTTCGGGGTCGAGCGCGCTTGTCGCTTCGTCGCAAAGAAGCACGCTCGGATTTGTCATTAAAGCCCTTGCAATCGCCACTCTTTGCTGTTGTCCGCCCGAAAGCTCCGCGGGGTAGCTATATAGCTTATCGCCGAGACCGACGGTGTTCAAAAGCTCGATCGCCTTTTCTCTTCTTTCCGTATCGTTCGATATTTCGCCCGCAAGCTCCACGTTTTTAAGCACGTTTCTCTGCTGTAAAAGGTTGAACTGCTGAAATATCATGGAAACCTTTCTTCTCATTTCGCGGAGGGAAATTTTGTCCGCCGTGACGAGGTTTACGCCGTCTATAAGGATTTCTCCCGAGGTCGGTTTTTCAAGTAGGTTGATACACCTGACGAGGGTGGATTTGCCCGCGCCGCTCGTGCCGATGATGCCGTATATATCCCCGTCTTCTATGGTGATATTAACGTCCTCGAGCGCGACGAACTCGCCCTGCTTGCCGTTAAAAATTTTGGTAAGATTTTTTATCTCTATCATAAAGCTCCTTGATTTTCGGACGGCGAATACCTGAAGTTTTGCCCTCCCGAAAACGCAAAAAACGGCGAACGCTCAAAAGCGTCCGCCGTCAAATTTCTTCAAACGTAAATGGGAGTTCGCTTTCAGGCTTTTTTATATGACGAAAGAGTGCGCATCATACACATGCCGCACATCATCATATCAACGCTTGCCTTAGCGAAAACGAACCGCATTTCCTTGCTCCTTAATTTTTATGTCCGTAGTATACGACAAAGGGACGCCCTTTGTCAACGATTTTTACCTACTTTTTTAAAATTTATGAAAAAAATTTATTTTCCCCTATAAAAACAGTTGACAGCAAAGCTTACGATAGAATATAATACTATTGAACATTTGAAAAAGCGTTCAAGTGTTTGCGGGCGAGAAAACAGCCGATATATTTTATAAAAGTAAAGGGGGATACGGTATGGCGAAAGAAACGATAACGGAAAAACGTTCTGCGGATAACGTTAAAGAAATTCGCGCCGCCATGCCGACGGAAGAGGTTATATACGGACTTGCGGAGCTTTTCAAGACTTTCGGGGACGCTACTCGCGCGAAGATTTTAAGCTGTTTGCAGGTAAAACCTCTTTGCGTTATGGAAATTGCGGAAGTGCTCGATATGAGTATGTCCGCCGTGTCGCATCAGCTACGCGTTCTCCGCGCCGCAAAGCTCGTCAAGGGCAAAAAAGAGGGGAAAGAAGTGCTGTATTCTTTGGACGACGACCACATTACCAAGATGATGGAATTCGGCATTTCCCACGTCAACGAAGATAAGTAAACGGTATTAAAGCGGAAAAATTACGGCAGGCTAAAACCTGTCGTTTAATCAGATTTAAGATTGAACGATTGTTCAATAATGTAAGTATTCAAATTAAGCGATAAAAAAGCCCGTAACAGCGCGGGCGAAAAAAGGAGATATTATGAAAAAGGTTTATAAGCTCGAAGACTTGGACTGCGCTAACTGCGCCGCGAAGATGGAATGTGCCGTTTCTAAATTAGACGGCGTAAATTCCGCTTCCGTCAGTTTTATTATGCAGAAAATGACCGTCGATATAGACGAAGCGCGCGAAAAAGAGATTTTAGACCAAATAGTCAAAGTCTGCAAAAAGGTAGAACCCGACTGCAAAATTATAAGATAGCTTGCGGTGTGACTATGAAAAATACGCTTTCTAAAAAACAAAAGAAAAATTTGACGAGGATAATCGTATCTCTCGTCTTGTTTTTTGCAATACTCATTCCCGATAAGGTAATCGGACTCGATACTGTGTTCGGCGGCTCGTACGGCTGGCTGTTTCCGTTCGCGCTGTATCTTTGCGTGTATATTATAATAGGTTACGACGTTTTGTGGCGCGCGGTGAGAAATATAGCTCACGGTCAGGTGTTCGACGAAAACTTTCTTATGTGCGTGGCGACTTTGGGCGCGTTTTCGCTTGCTATCTATCTCGGCGCGACGGGGAAAAAAGCGGAAGGCTTCGACGAAGCGTGCGCGGTGCTTTTGTTCTATCAGGTCGGCGAATTCTTCCAGACGCTCGCAACCGAAAAATCGCGTAAATCCATTTCCTCGCTTATGGATATTCGCCCCGACTATGCCAACGTTTTAAGAAACGGCGAAATAGTCACCGTCGATCCATCCGAGGTCGAGGTCGGCGAAATTATTGTCGTAAACGCGGGCGAAAAGATTCCGCTCGACGGCGTGGTTATTAAGGGCGCGACTTCGCTCGATACGCACGCGCTGACGGGCGAATCGCTTCCGAGAGAGACGGGCGAGGGCGACGAGGTTATAAGCGGCACACTCAACCTTACCTCCCGCATAGAGGTGAGAGTGGAAAAGGCGTTTTACGATTCCGCCGTGTCGAAGATACTTGACCTCGTGGAAAACGCCGCTGCAAGCAAGTCCAAAGCGGAAAACTTTATCACCCGTTTTGCGAGAGTGTATACGCCGATAGTCGTTTTCTCCGCGCTTGCGCTCGCGCTTATCCCGAGCTTCATAACGGGCGACCTGCAAACGTGGATATACAGGGCGTTGAGTTTTCTCGTAGTGTCCTGCCCGTGCGCGCTGGTTATCTCGGTACCTCTCTCGTTTTTTGCGGGACTCGGAACGGCTTCTTCGCAGGGCATACTGATTAAAGGCAGCAACTATCTCGAAAAGCTCGATAAGGCGAATATATTCGTTTTCGATAAAACGGGAACGCTCACGAAGGGCAATTTCGCGGTGTCGGCGGTCTTCCCCGAAGAGAAAGAAGAGGAAATTCTCCGACTTGCGAATATCGCGGAAAACGGTTCGGGACACCCCATAGCGAAATCTATCGCGGCGAAATACGGGAAGAAAGCGGAAGAAGGATATTCGCTCACCAACGTTGCGGGCGAGGGAGTCGTCGCCGAAAAGGACGGCGAAAAGATTTTCTGCGGAAACGAAAAGCTGATGAAGCGGGCGGGCGTAAAATTCGCTAAACCCGAGGGCGTCGGTACGGTCGTATACGTCGCGCGAAACGGCGAATTCGTCGGCTCGCTCCTTATCGCGGACGAAATCAAAGAAGAAACCGCCGAGGTTATAAAAAAACTTAACGCGGCGGGCGGCAAAACCTTTATGCTGACTGGCGACAACGAAGAAATAGCGAAAAGCGTTGCCAAAAAGGCGGGGCTTTCGGGATATAAAGCTTCGCTTCTGCCGCAGGATAAGGTCGGCGAAGTGGAAAAAATGTTCAAGGAAAAGCGCGGAAAAGACGTCCTGTGTTTCGTCGGCGACGGCATAAACGACGCGCCCGTCCTGACGCGCGCGGACGTCGGAATAGCGATGGGCGGAGTCGGGAGCGACGCGGCTATCGAGGCGGCGGACGTGGTGCTTATGACGGACGATCTCCGCGGAATCGCAAAGTGCAAAAAGATAGCGAAAAAGACTATGCGAATAGTTTTCGAGAACATAATATTCTCGCTTGCGGTAAAAGCGGCTATTCTCGTGCTTTCCGCGTTCGGCATAACCAATATGTGGGTAGCGGTATTCGGCGACGTAGGCGTTGCCGTGTTAGCCATCTTAAACGCCATGCGCGTCGGGAAATTCAAGGAATAGCCTATTGATTTTAAAAAATTCCCGAAAAAAAGAATAAAAAAAATCAAACTTTGCCATACTAATAATTAGCTATAGGTTTTTCCTTATAAAGGCTAACCTCCGAAGATGCACGTTACATAGGAGGGAGTATGTGCAATAAGGTAGTTATTTGCGGCGTAAACACCTCGACGCTTCCGCGACTCTCCGCCGAGGAATCGGAGACGCTTCTAAAACGGATAGCCGCGGGCGACGAGCTTGCGAGAGAGGAGTTTATAGTGGCGAACATGCGGCTCGTCTTGTCGGTCATAGGGCGTTTTCGCCTTAAAACCGTTTGCCCCGACGACGTGTTTCAGGCGGGCTGTATAGGGCTTATCAAGGCGATTAACAATTTTGACCTTGCGGTCGGAGTGAAGTTTTCCACCTACGCCGTACCGATGATAGTCGGCGAGGTGAAAAGGTTTCTTCGAGACGGCAATTCCCTTCGCATATCGAGAAGTATTCGAGATACCGCGTACAAAGTGCTTAAAACGCGCGGCGAGATAGAAAAATGCGAGAGAGAAGCGACTTTAGAAGAGATAGCGGATAAAATGAACGTAGCCGTTTCCGAGGTGGCGTACGCGCTTGACGCGATTTCGGACACCGTATCGCTGTTCGATCCCGTCTACAATAAATCGGGCGACGCGCTTCTTCTCATGGATCAGCTCGGCGACGAGAAGAACACCGAGGAAAATTGGACGGAAAAGGTTGCGCTTTCGTCTGCGCTGTCCGTTCTTCAAGGCAGGGAAAAGAAAATTATTTATTTAAGATATTTCGAGGGAAAAACGCAAACGGAGATTTCCTCCGAGGTGGGGATTTCACAGGCGCAGGTAAGCAGACTCGAAAAAAACGCCCTCCTTTCGATTAAAGAAAAATTAAAAGCTTAAAAAATAAAAAAAGCGAGCGCGCCGTTTTCGTCTGAAAAGAAACGGCGCGCGTTGCTATTATATTACGTATATTAATATTGACTTAATTAAAGAAATTTATAGACAATCGCAACGGTGAGTACCGACGTAACCGGTGTCTCCGCACTTTTCGCAAGCGTAACGAGGGGAAAGGTCTTGAAACGTTATGCCGAGCGGTTTCAGAATGTTTTCCGCTTTTTCTTGAAGTCCCGATTGTTCTTTTTCGAGCTTTGCGAGAGCCTCCGAATTCCCCGCCATTTCCGCGAAGGCAAGATCTTTTTCGATGGAAAAAAGTCTTTCGTAAACCTCCTTAAAACCGTCGAGCTTCATTGCGTCGTCAAGGTTTTTCTGCGCCTTGGAAACGGCGAACGCGCGGCGGCGTTCGTATTCGCGGTTATAAGCTTCCTGCGACATCGCTCCGTCCTGCACCTTTTCCTCGGCGGCAATATCCTCGGGCGTATAGGTGCCTTTGTTCTTCCAGTTGGATAAAACGCCGTTCATATACGCGACGGGGGAATTTTTGCCGGAGGCGAGCTTCGCCGCTTCTAAAATCATATCGCTCGTAAAGTTCCAGCTTTTCCACACGGCGAGATTCTCTCTGTCCCACGGTGTGGGGCGGCGGTTGATACCGCACACGCCGAGCATCGTCTTTATAAATTCGTCCGTTTTCTTTTCTTCTTCGAAGGCGTCCGAAACGGCGGAAAGGTCTATGACGCCGTTTTTCCGTAAAGACTCCACAAGCTCGTCCATTTCCGAAAACGACTTTTTGTCGAGTACGAAACACCGCGCGGCGATAAATTTAAGCGTTTCCGCAGAGTATCCGTAAGAAAACCATTTTGAAACGTAGGTATCCACCACGGGATCGACGACGGCGACGTAAACGGACAGCGAACGTGCGATGTCCTTCGCCGTTGTCTCCGCCTCCTTCTTTTTATCGAAGAACGCCGCTATTTCCTCTTTTGAAAAGCTCTTCATAGAGTAAAGCTCGTTTATAAGCGCGTCGAGCTTGTTTACGCTGCCTTTTTTAAGCCTTTCCGCGGCGTATAAAATTGCGGCAGGTTCGAAGCAAAGCTCCCTCGTCCATTTCTTAAACAGGTTAGAATCCTCGATATCGGGGGTGCGATTTATGGAAAGCGCGTTAAAAATCTTTTGAAGCTCGCCCGTCCGCAGAACGTAAGAGGAAAGCTCCCTTTCCACCTTTTCCACGGTGGTGATTCCGCGGTTTCCGAAATCCTTGGCAACCTTAGCGACGTAGCGATAGCTCACCTCTTTTCCCTTTCTGTCCGTGCAGTACTTGACTATCATAAGCATGGCTTCGGGTTTTATGCCGTAGGTTTCCATAACGTCGAAATACTCGGTATATTCGCCCGTCGAAATCATTCGCTCTGGGAGAAGGGCTTGCAATCCCTTGGTAAAGTCCGCGTATTTTTCGGGTTTATATCTCCTCGGTTTTGAATAAGAAGCGGCTCTCACGGGTAAATACTTAACCGCGAAAGGCTCTTTGGAGACGATTGAAAGAAGTCCGAACTCCTCCCAGTAAGTGAAGCAGTCTTTTACGGTTTCTTCGGCAAGAGAAAGCGTTTCGGCGATATCCGAAATACTCTTATCTTGTTCTTGATTGTAACATAAGTACAGTCCGTAAAGATAAACCTTCACCGCGTCGCCGGAGGCTTCCGTCATATATTCGAGAATGAAGTTGTTTTCGAGGCTAACCGAGGAAGCCGCCGAAAATTCCTTGGAAAAAGAGCATACCATATTATTTTATCCTTTAATTCTCCGTAACTCGGGAAAAATACTTGCGTGAAAAGCGATTATGTTATATAATTAAAATGTTATAGAACACTTTAAGGACGGGTTTTTTCTGCATAGCGGACGACGACGAGAAAAGCATTGCCGCGCGCAAGCGCCGATGTCCCGTGTTTTTCCTTAAAATACATTATAAACGAATTTTTTTGCAAAATCAACCTTTGGGAAAGAAAAGAAAGATATTTTGCGAATAATAACGGAGGCTCGCGCGACGTCCGCGCGAAAAAAAGAGGTAAATGGCAGGTACAATTTTATCGCCTATAGCTATTTGGAAGGATTTTCTCGTTCCGACAAGCGTTGAGGGCGAGACCGTTTCGGAGAGAGAAGAAAGCGGTTTTACGATAACCGAGCTTTATATAGACGGCAGAAAAACAAAGGACGGAATCGTCAAAATTTACGGTGTTTCGGTACGGGAGACGGGGAAGAAAAAGCTTCCGCCCGTGCTTATTATCGCGGATTTTAGGGACGGTACCGATTTGACTCTCGCAAAAGATCTCGCAAAGCGCGGCTACGAGGCGCTCGTCATAGACCTTGCGGGGGAAAAAGAGGGGCGGGAACGGTATACCGTCTATCCCGATTGCGTTTCTTACGCAAACCTTTCCTCGTCCGTTTACGGCGAGTGCGAGCTTACCGTAGACGTTGACGAGACGTGTTGGTACGAATGGACGGCGGCGACGGTATACGCGGCGGTTTTTCTTAAAGAACAGAGCGGGTTGTCCGTCGGCGCGATAGGTATCGGCGGGGCGGCTACCGCGTTGTGGCAGGCGGCGACCTTCGCGGGCGTACTGTCTTGCGCGGCGTTTGTGTCGAACGCCGGTTGGTACGGTTATCGCGGGATAAGCAAGTTCGGCGCGGCGCCGGAGCCGCAGTTTTCCGACGAGGCGCTGCGGTATATCGCGGGCGTAGAACCGCAGTCGTATGCAAAACACGTCAAATGCCCCGTTTTACTTCTATCGCCCACCAATAGCGGAGAATATGACCTCGACAGAGCTTACGACACCGTAGCCCGCGTTTCCGAGGAAAATTATAAGGCGGTGCAATATTCTCTCGGCAGCAGAGACGAAATAGATTGCAGGTGCTATGCCGACGTACTCGTCTTTTTAGAAGCTTTTATCGGAAAAAACAAGGCGAAGGTAAAGCTTCCGCGGGAAATTTCCGTAAAGGGCGAGATTAAGGACGGCAAGCTCGTCGCCGAGGTAGACCCCGACGAGGATGAGCTTAAGGAGGTGTCGTTATGCGTTGCCGAGCAGACGATAGAGCCGTGCTTTAGGTGCTGGAGAAAGGTTTCCCCGCACTCCGCAAGGCTTGAAAACGGGTACGTATTTACCTATGCGCCTTATATGGGGTCTAAAACGATTGCCTTTTTTGCGGAGGCGGTTTATAAAAACGGCTTCAGGCTTTGCTCCATCGTGTCGGTTAAAAGCTTTTCCGAGGACGAAATGGAAAAGATAAACAGGCACAAGATTGTCTACGCTTCGAGAAAAGCGGACATGGAGACGGTTTTCGCAAAGGCGGCGGAGAATACCGAACGCCCGTACGGAATAGATATATCGGGGACAGAAAACGTGTCGCTTAAAAAGGGACCTATAGATTTATACGGAGTAAGCGGCAAAAACGGGCTTTTGACCTTTAAGATAAACGCGGATAAGTATAAGCCGAACGAGGAAGCGATAATGATGCTCGACGTGTATCTCGCGGGCGGAGGGACGTTCTCCGTAAAACTGATAACCGACTTTTTCGGCGAATCGAGGACTGAATACTCGGCGTCCGTCAGGATAGTCGGCGGTGAAGTGTGGCAGAACGTTAAGTTTGAAAAGGGCAACTTCAAGACGGCGGAGGGAATGAGCCTTAAAAGCTACGACAAAGTAGAGGCTATGGAGTTCGTTTCGGAAAACGATAAAACTTTTATAATAAATAACGTGCTTTGGATATAATATAGAGGAATGAGCGAGGCGTTTTGATGGAGTATAAAATAAGAAAGAGCTTAATTGAGGAAAAACGCGACGGCGAACGCTCCGATAAACTTTTTTATTTGGGAACGGCGACGTTTTTCGCGATTTTGCTTTGCGTTATCGTCTTTCTTAATACCTACGTCTTTGCCTGCGTCGTAGTAAAAGGTAAGTCGATGGAAAGTACGCTGTTTGAGGAAGACGTACTTTTCATAAACATGCGCGACGAAATAGATTACGGCGATATAGTCGTTATAAACGAGGACGGTGCCGATTACGTCGATTCGACGAAAAAAACCAAAACAGAGGACGATGCCGGTTACGTCGATTCGACAAAAAAAAAGGAACCGCCCACAATAACGGTAAAAATAATAAAACGCGTCATTGCCAAAGGCGGGGACACCGTTAGGTTTTACAATGGATACGTATATCTGAAAAAGAGCGGTGAAGAAGTCTTTACAAAGCTCGACGAGCCGTATGTAAACGAGCAAGGCGTATCTAATTATAGTTCGCCGTCATCGCCCGTTCCCGAAAAAGAAGAGACGGAAGTGGAAGTTCCCGAGGGCGAAATATTCTTTCTCGGCGATAACAGAAAAAATAGCAGCGACGCAAGGTATTACGGCACGAGGAGCGAAAATCAGGTCTGGGGCGTAGTGACGGGCTGGTCTATGAAAGCGAGACCGATTATGAAGTTTTTATCGAGGATTTTTAGATTCGGGGACGACGCGCATTAAGCGTTTTTCGGCAAGGCGTATTGAGCGGCGTCGATTTCGCGCGGTACTTTTGTCGGGCGCGTTCGGTAAAAAAAGAACGGCAGGGGAGAACGTTGTCATTTCTTAAAACGGGGCTGATTTTCGGGCTTATAAAAAAGATAATAGTTTCGATTTTCAAGGCGGTGTACGCTATACTGTCGATTTTTAACCTGCACCTCACTCTTTTTATAGGGCTTATCGGTCTCGTGCTGTTTTTAACCGGCGTATTCGACGAATATCCCTCGGTAAAGACGGGCTTCGATATAGCGATAATCGTCTCGATAATAATAGCGATAGTCGTTACCGTGAGAAAACTGCTCGGACTTTCGGATAAAAAGAGGAAGAAAAACGGCGTGGAAATAATGCCCGCAGACGAAGCCGACGCATCCGCCGTGGAGAGGGACAAGAACGAGGACGTCGTCATAAAGGACGAAAGAAGTCCTCGCCGCGAGCAGTTTGCAACGGAGGATAGCGAAAAGCCCGCGCAATACCCCGTGTACTACGAGGTTAAACAAAATCGGAATTACGTAATGGCGGAGTACGCCGACAGGTACGAGCTGTATTTTAGGGACAGAAACGGACTGATAAAAATTCGTACGGATATGAAAACGGAGAGAGAATGGTAAAGTATTTTCACGAAGAAGAACTGACGAAAGCGAAGAAGCAGAGAAAATTTTGCCTTATCGTATATTTTATAATACTCGGCTTGTACGTTGCGGTAAGCGCGGCGATATTTACGTGGTATCTGTTGTTGCCGTATAAATCGAGCGATATAACCACGGTAAAGCTGATAGAATATCCGCTTACCGCCTTGTTCGTGATATTTTCTTTTATATATCTCGGCGTGCCGTTTAAGAGGGTGAACAAATATTATAAACTGTGCCGCAATATGGTCGGCGGGTTAAAGGAAAAGTATACGGGTAATTTTTTAGAGTACGACGAAACCGTGCAGGTAAAAGACGGCGTCGAATTTAAATCGCTCGTGTTTATAGAATGGAACAAATATAAAAACGATTTTTTCGAGAGGAAGGTACTCGTTTTCAACGAAAAACCTTTCCCCGAAATACCCGAAAAGGCTAACGCTACTTACGTTACGCAGGGCAACGTTTTGATTGAATACGAAATCTTATCATAAAGAGGTATAAACGAATGAGAGTTATTGTAACCGTGGTAGGCAAAGACAAATCGGGCATAATAGCGAGCGTGTCTTCCGCACTTGCGGAAAAAAAGGTCAATATCGAAGATATAAGTCAGACCATCGTTCAGGGTAACTTTACCATGATAATGCTGTGCGATATTTCTGCGGCGCAGGTCGGCGTGTCGGAGCTCGGCGCGGAAATGAAAAAACTCGGCGAAAAGATAGGCGTTTCCGTTCACGTTCAACACGAGGACGTCTTTAACGCAATGCATAAAATTTAAGGAAAAAGGTCGATGTTAGGAAGAAAAGAAATTATTGAAACCATAGACATGGTGGAAAAAGAGCATTTTGACGTCCGCACCGTTACGATGGGCATTTCGCTTCTGTCGTGCATGAGGGAAAGCGCGGAGGAGACGGCGAGGCTTTGTTACGACAAAATCTGTAAAAAAGCGGAAAATATCGTAAAGGTTGCGGACGAGCTTTCGATAGCCTACGGCGTTCCGATTATCAACAAACGCGTTTCGATAACCCCCGCGAGCCTTCTTACCGCGCCGTTTGCGGGTAAGGAAACAGTCCTTGCAAAGGCGCTCGGGAGAGCCGCGGACGAGGTTGGCGTAGACTTCCTCGGCGGATATTCCGCACTCGTCGGAAAGGGTATGACGAGCTTCGAGCGTTCGTTTATAGAAAGCATACCCGAAGCTCTCTCCGTTACCGATAGAATGTGCTCTTCGGTAAACGTAGGCTCTTCTAAATCGGGCATCAATATGGACGCGGTACGCTTAATGGGCGAGATCGTAAAAAGGACGGCGGCGGCTACCGCAGACAAGGACGGTTTAGGCGCGGCAAAGCTCGTTGTGTTCTGCAACGCAGTCGAGGATAACCCCTTTATGGCGGGCGCGTTCCACGGCGTTTCGGAGGGCGAAACGGTAATAAACGTGGGCGTTTCGGGACCGGGGGTTGTTCATTCGGCAATAAAAAGCCTCGGAGAGGCTTCTACCGAGGAGCTTGCGGAGAAGATTAAAAAGACGGCGTTTAAGATTACCCGCGTCGGTCAGCTTATCGCAAAGGAGGCGGCAAAACGCCTTGACGCCGAATTCGGCATAGTCGATTTATCCCTTGCGCCTACTCCCGTCATGGGCGATTCCGTCGCTCATATTTTAGAGGAAATGGGGTTGGAATCCGTGGGCGCGCACGGCACTACCGCCGCGCTTGCGATGCTTAACGACGCGGTTAAAAAGGGCGGAGTTATGGCAAGCTCTATGGTCGGAGGATTATCCGGCGCGTTCATACCAGTAAGCGAGGATATAGGAATGATAAACGCGGCGAAAAGCGGTGCGATAACCCTTTCTAAACTCGAAGCGATGACGGCTGTTTGCAGCGTCGGCATAGATATGGTGGCAATCCCGGGGGATACGCCCGCTTCCACTATTTCGGGTATAATCGCGGACGAAGCGGCGATAGGTATGATAAACAATAAGACAACGGCGGTGAGGGTTATACCCGTACCGAATAAGGGGGTGGGCGAGAGCGTGGAATTCGGCGGACTTCTGGGCTCTGCGCCGATAATGGCGGTGTCTCCGTATTCGTGCGAGAAATTCGTTTCGCGCGGCGGACGGATGCCCGCGCCTATACACAGCAACAAAAATTAAGAGGTCGATCGGGAAATATCGTATGACGGACAAAAGGTACGTTTGGGCGACGGAGGAAATTTACGAAAGCGTCGAAGCTTGGGAAAAGGACTATAAGGAAGTTCTTTCCGCAATAGATTTTTCGGAATTCAAAGGCAAACTCGGAGACAAGGAAGTATTCCTCGCTTGTATGTTAAAGCAGGAGAAGCTCGGCAGAGCTATAGAAAAGCTCGGGCTTTTCGCTATGATGAAGCACGACGAGGACACTCGCAACTCGGTGTACGACGCGCTTCTTTCAAAAATAGAGACTGCTTCGGTAACGTTCGGCGAAAAGACGGCGTATTTTTTACCCGAGCTTACCGCGCTCGACGAAGACGTGCTTAAAGACTATATCGCCGATCCGAAACTTTCCGATTACGATTATTACTTAAAATGTGTTTTAAAGGAAAAAGCGCACGTCCTTTCCGAAGGTGAGGAAAGGCTTTTGTCACTGTCCGGCGAGGCGATGTCATCCTTTCACGATATTTTTACCAAAACGGACAACGCGGATTTACCTCTTAAACCCGTAGATCATAACGGGGAAAGCTATCCGCTCACTCACGGCAGTTACGGTATGCTTATGAAAAGCCCCGACAGGGAGCTTCGCAAAAAGACGTTTCGGCAGTATTACGGCGCGTATATCTCGCTTATCGACGTTATCTCCGCGACATATGCGGGCAGCGTGAAAAAGGACGTCTTCTACGCGAGGGCAAAAAAATATAATTCCGCGCTCGAAATGGCGCTTTCGGGAGAGGACGTCGAAGCGGGCGTGTACAAAAAGCTCGTTTCTTCGGTGAACCGCGCCCTGCCTATGCTTCACGACTATATGGCGGCAAAGAAGAAGGACCTCGGCATCGACGACTTCCACATGTACGACGTTTACGTTCCCGCGGTAGAGAACGCAGAGCTCGAGCTCGAATACGACGAAGCGTACGAGCTCGTTATAAAAGGGCTTTCGGTGCTCGGCGAGGAATATAAATCGCTACTCAAAAAGGCGCGCGACGAGAGGTGGATTTCCGTTTACGAGACGACGGGCAAAAGGAGCGGCGCGTATAGCGCGGGCGTGTTCGATACGCACCCGTACGTTCTCTTAAATTATCAAAAGACCACGAGCGACGTTTTTACCATAGCGCACGAAATGGGACACAGTATCCACACCTATTTTTCAAATAAAACCCAGCCGTACGCGAAAGCGGACTACAAAATATTCGTCGCGGAGGTTGCAAGCACCGTAAACGAAGCTCTCCTCCTAAGATATATGTTAAGGAAGGAAAAAAATCCGAAGATGAGAAAGTACCTGCTTTCCTATCTTTTAGAGATGATAAGGACTACTTTGTTTCGCCAGACGCAGTTTGCCGAGTTCGAGGAGTATTCGCACGAATCGGTTGAAAACGGCGAGCCGTTGACGAAGGACGGGATGAGCGAAAAATATCTCGAAATCAATAAAAAGTATTACGGAGAAGCCGTGATTTCGGACGAGGAAATAAAGTACGAATGGGCGAGAATACCGCATTTTTACCGCGCGTTTTACGTTTACAAATACGCGACGGGCATAATAAGCGCGCTCGCTATTTCGGATAGAATATTAAAAGAGGGGAAGTCCGCCGCAGAAGACTATTTTAGGTTTTTATCCTCGGGCAGCTCCGATTGCCCCGTCAACCTATTAAAAATCGCGGGCGTTGAGCTTAATACGGACAAACCCTTCGACGCGGCGTTCGAGACGTTTAGGGACGCGCTCGAGGAATATAAAAAGCTGTAATATCGAAAACGTTTTCGCCGACCGGCGAACAAAGAAAAACGAAGAACGGAGTGTGTATAATGGCAGACATTAAAGGACGCAAGCTTACGGGGGAACTGCCGCATAGTTTAGAGGCGGAACAGGCACTTTTAGGGTGTCTTTTACTCGATACGAAAATACAGGTGGAAACGGCTTCTTCCATAGAGGAGGAAGATTTCTACGCCGAGACGCACAAATACATATTTTCGGCGATGCTCGGGATAATTCGCGCCAATCAGCCCGTCGATCTCGTGACGCTTACGGACGCGCTCGAAAAAGAGGGGACGCTCGAATCTGCGGGCGGCATCGCGTATATCACCGAGCTTACCAACGTTATGCCGTCTTCCGCTAACTATCAGAGGTATCTCGCGATAGTAAAAAGGGACAGCATGCTTCGCCGTTTAATTCGCGGCGCGGCGGATATAATAGACGAATCGCGGAAAAGCACGGACGAAAAGACCTCGCTCGCATACGCCGAAAAGGTGGTTTACGATATATCCAATACCGCCGACACGAACGATATGGTGAAAATCGGGAACATTCTTCCCGAAGTTATGACCAAATTCGACGAGCTGTCGAAGGGCGTAGCCTCCATTCGCGGTATAAGTACCGGATATAAGGCTCTCGATAATTTATTAAACGGCTTACACGGCAGCGACCTTATGATACTTGCGGCGCGCCCGTCGGCGGGCAAAACCTCGCTCGCGATGAATATAGTCGAAAACGTGGCTATGCAAGGATATTCCTGCGCGGTTTTCTCTCTTGAAATGGGCAAAGAGCAACTAACTCAAAGGATGATTTGCTCGCTTGCCGGCGTGAGTATGGAAAACGCAATGAAAGGCGTTATGAACAGGAGCGAGTGGCTGCGTATGGAAAAAGCGCGCGGCAAACTTTCCGAGGCAAAAATTTACATAAACGACTCTTCGATGATTCGTCCTTCGGAAATTCTTTCGCATTGCAGAAGAATAAAGCGGAAAATCGGGCTCGATTTCGTCATGATAGACTACGTTCAGCTTATGACACCCGACAAGGTCAGAAGCAGCGACAGCCGTCAGAACGAGGTTACCGAAATTTCCAGAAACCTCAAAATTCTCGCAAAGGAGCTGAACGTTCCCGTACTTGCATTGTCGCAGCTTTCGCGCGCGGTCGAATCCGAAAAACGCCGTCCGCAACTCTCCGATTTAAGAGAGTCGGGCGCGATAGAACAGGACGCGGATATAGTTATGTTTATTCACCATCCCGACAAGTACGCGACGGCAAAGGATTTCGAGGAAGGCAAAGTTCAAAAGAACGTCTCCGAAATTATAGTCGCAAAACATAGAAACGGTCGTACCGACACCGTGAAACTGTACTTTAAAGGGGAATGTACCAAATTCCTTAACCTCAACGTGGAGACGGGCGAGCCGGTGGGCGAAGAGGGCGGAGCTAAAACCGCCACGTCCGCCGCGAAAAATTCACAAAATCAAAGCGCGCCTGCCGACGCCGCCGATAACCTCTCGAAGGATAAAGGGAATTCTGCGGAAAGCGAATTCGTCGCGATTGAGGAGGCTCTTCCCGAAGAAACCGACGACGCGGCAAGCGTTTCGGGCGATTTTTTCGGAGAAAGTCCTAAACAGAAAAACATCGACGACGAGCTTTTTTAAGATGAAAGAACGGGGGATGCCCCGAAAGAAGACTAAATGATAACGGAAATCGAAAAAATAACGGACGAAAGCGTTAAAAAAGCGGCGAAAATTTTGCGCGAAGGCGGGATAATCGGTATGCCTACCGAGACGGTTTACGGACTTGCCGCCGTAGGCACTATGCCCGAAGCCGTGAAAGAAGTGTTCGTCGTTAAAGGCAGACCTAACGACAATCCGCTTATCGCGCACGTCCATAAGGATTACGAAATAGAGAGACTCGTGGAAGTGGAAAGGGACTACGTCTATAAGCTTAAAGAGCTTTTTACCCCCGGACCGCTTACAATGGTTATGAAAAGCCGCGGCGTCGTTTGCGACGAAGCGACCTGCGGCGGCGATACTCTCGCGATAAGAATTCCTTCGCACAAAGGGTGCCAGGAGCTTTTGAGAGAGGTCGATTTGCCGATAGTCGCGCCGAGCGCGAATCTCTCAAAACACACGAGTCCGGTTACCGCGGAACACGTTTTTAACGACTTAAACGGCAAGATACCCTTAATACTCGACGGCGGGAAATGCAGGGGCGGAATTGAAAGCACGGTGCTTGACGTTACGGGAGTCGTCCCGAGGATTTTACGGGCGGGGCTTATTACGAAAGAAATGATAGAGGAAGCCGTCGGCGCGTGCGTCGTTGCCGAGCATAAGGCGGGCGATAAGGTAAAATCCCCGGGGGTTAAGTATACGCATTATAAGCCGCGTTGCGACACATGTCTTTATAAGGAAAACGAACTTGAAAAAGCCGCTTTAAGATACGAAGAGGAAAAAGCGGCGGGCAGAACGCCGTATATAATGTGCAGAAATGCCGTCGCGAGTTATTTTAAGGGCAAGAATATTCTCAACCTCGGCGACACGGAAGAAGATATAGCCGCGTCCTTATACGCCGCTCTTTTAGAGGGCGAAAAAAAGGCGGACATAATAATCGCCATAGATATGCCCTCCGAAAAGGGAGTGTATCTCGGAATAACCAATAGATTAAGGAAGTCGTGCGGATGAGCGCGGGAAAAACGAAAAGAATTCTTTTCGTCTGTACGGGCAATACCTGCAGAAGCCCGATGGCGGAAATAATTTTAAAAAACAAACTAAAGCTTGCGGGGGTAAAGGGCTATCGCGTTTCGAGCGCGGGGCTTGCCGCCGAGGACGGCGCGAAAATGAGTAAGAATTCCGCCGCCGCGCTGAAAAAACTCGGCTATAAGCCGTACGGTTTTAAGGCAAGGCGCGCGAGCGGAGAACTGCTCATTAAAGCGGATATCGTTATTTGTATGACGGAGGGGCAAAGACTTGCGATAGGCAATTTTCCCGCGGTATACGCGATATCGGAAATTGTCGGCGGCGGAGACGTTACCGACCCGTACGGAAAGGATTTAGGCGAGTATATAAAGACGTCGCACGAATTAGAGGACGCCTGCAACGTCATACTCGAAAAAATATTGAGCGGCGCATTGTTTAAGTAAAACGAATATATTTTATTAGGAGAAAAAACATGAAAGTAGCAATAGGAACGGACCACGGCGGAATACACTTAAAACCCGCCCTTATCAAGTATCTCGAAAGTAAGGGGATAGAATACAAGGATTTCGGGTGTTATTCGGAGGAATCGACAGACTACAACGAATACGCATTCGCGGTTTCGGAGGCGGTCGCCTCGGGAGAATTCGACAGAGGTATTTTAATTTGCGGTACGGGTATAGGAATGAGTATAGTCGCCAATAAGGTCAAGGGGATACGATGCGCGCATTGTCACGACACCTTTTCCGCAAGAATGACGAGACTTCATAACGACGCGAACGTCATAGCCTTTGGGGAAAGAGTTATCGGCGCGGGACTTATGACGGATATTGTAGACGCGTTTTTGACGACGCCGTTCAGCAACGAAACGCGCCATATAAACAGGGTAAATAAGATAAAAGACTTAGAAGAACGCAATTTCAAATAAAAGGAAGAGGAAAGATAAATGAGAGTAAAAAAAGCGATAATACCGGCGGCAGGACTCGGGACGAGGTTTTTGCCCATAACCAAAGCCGTCCCGAAGCCGATGCTATCCGTTGTGGACAAGCCGACGATTCAGTACATAGCGGAAGAGCTTAATTCGGTCGGCATAAAGGATATAATAATAGTAGTCAGTCCCGATTCGCAGGTTATAGAGAAACATTTCGGTCCCGCGCCCGAACTTGAAGAACGCCTTTTGTCGGACGGCAAGCAAAAGCTCTACGAGATAGAGCGCGCAACGCAAAGCTTTAACGTTACGTTTGCCACGCAAACCGTTGCCAACGGACTGGCGGGTGCGATAATGTGCGCGGAACCGTATTTAGAAAAAGGCGAACCGTTTGCGCTTCTCCTCGGCGACGAGCTTATGTATGCGGATAAAAACGAAACTCCGTGCATGAAGACGCTCGTCGATACCTACGAAAAGACGGGCAAGAACGTTATCGCGACGATGGAAGTTTTCGGCGACGACGTAAGTAAATACGGTAATTTCGGGATAGCGGGAGAAGAAGCCGGCGCGTTTGTCGTAGATAGAATTTTAGAAAAACCTTCGGTCAACGAAGCCCTTTCCAATTATGCGCTTATCGGAAGGTATGTTCTTTGCGGCGATATTATGGATAAAATAAAAAGGCTTACGCCTAAGGGAAACGAGCTTTATTTTACAGACGCGCTCGACGAGCTTGCGGAAAAAGGAGAGCTTCTCGCCGCGCCGTTCGAGGGGAAACGCTACGACGTCGGCGATAAAGAGGGTTACGTTAAGGCGAACGTCGAATTCGCGCTTCGAAGCGAGGATTTCGGCGAGGATATAAAGGCGTATCTGAAAGAGCTTGTTAAAAACTTATAAAAATAAGGAAAGAGACCGTTTATATGACTGAAAAAACCTGTCCCAAATGCAAAAAGACCTTATCCGAGTTTTATTCTACGGGAATGCTCGGTTGTCCTTTTTGCTATCAAGTCTTTAGAGACGAGCTGTCGCGCGTTCTCGTGGAGATACAGGGGACCGACAGACACGTCGGAAAACCGCCCAAGGTGCGAGGGCTTGACAGAGAGCTGTTAGCCGAATACGACAGGCTGAAAAGGGACAAGGAGCTTGCGGGGATAGAGGGGCGTTTTTCCGATATGGCGGAAATCGCCGAGGCAATATTCGAGCTTAAGACGGAGCTTGAAGAAAGGGGGCTGTTATGACCGAGACATCCTCCGAACTTTTAAGCGGAAGCATAGTTACTACGCGCATACGTCTTGCGAGAAATCTCGAAAACGCTCCGTTCAAGATTACCGACGAACGCGCCGCGCACGGCGTCGTAAAGGCGGTGGAACGCGCGCTCGCCGGCGTGGAAGGCTTAAGGCTCGTATACGTTAAAAAGCTTTCTTCGACGTCGCTCGAGGCGATGAAAGAACGCCACGCGATAAGCCTTAACCTTATGAAAAACGAGGAAAGCGGCGCGCTTCTTATCAACGAAGACGAGAGCGTTTCCATAATGGTCAACGAAGAAGACGTTATACGCGAGCAGTGTATTATGAAGGGCTTGCGCCTTACCGAAGCCTACAGACGACTTGAAGCGGTAGACGACGTACTGTCTAAAAATCTCGACGTGGCGTACGACGAGAAATTCGGTTATCTTACGGCGTGTCCCACCAACCTCGGCACGGGGATGCGCGCTTCGGTAATGGTCTTTTTGCCCGCGCTGACGGAGTCCGGCAGAATAAAAAGGGTAAGAGCGGATATAGAAGACCGAGGGCTTACGATGCGCGGACTTTACGGAGAGGGAAGCAGAGCCGAGGGATATAACTATCAGATAAGCAACGAGCGGACGCTCGGCGTTTCCGAAGAGGACATTCTGCGAGAAGTGGAAGAAACCGTTCTCGAAATATGCAAGGCGGAGCGCTCGGAGATGGAGAGACTTTACGGTAAAAACGAGCTTGTCGCAATGGATAAGGCAAGGAGAGCGTTCGGCATACTGACTAACGCCGTGCTCCTTTCCTACGACGAATTTTTGTCGTACGCTGCGGACGTAAAACTCGGCGCGATGCTCGGGGTTATAGGGATAAGCGATCTCGAGGCGATAGACGACCTTATCGTTTGTGTGCGCCCCGCCAACCTTCGCGAGCGGCACGGCAAAAAGCTTTCCGCACAGGATATGGAGTTATTCCGCGCGGAAATGACCGCAAAAACCTTGTTAAAGCTGATAGATTAAGGTGACTTATGCAATACGACTCATTTTCCAAAAACGTGAATAAAGTTATAGAGCTTTCGGAGACGCTTGCAAAACGCTTCGATTGTCACTATATAGGCAGCGAGCATATACTTTTCGGGCTTCTCAACGCCGAGGAGGGCAGAGCGTCCACCATTCTCAAGGAGGCGGGAGTAGACAACGAAAGATTTTTGTTCCTCTTTAAGAAAACCATAGATAAGCGTGCGCGTATTTCGGGCAATATGTTTACGCCGCGGACGAAGCATCTTTTTGAAAAATCGGTGGAAATTTCCCTAAAGGCGCGTCGTGGTTACGTAGGTACCGAGCATCTTCTCCTCGCCGTTCTTCTCGAAACGGACAGTATAGCAGTTTCCATACTTCAGGCGATGCGCGTTGACGTGGACGCAATGGCGGACGACGTCGCAGAGGGTATTCTTGCGGAAGAGAATACGGAGGAGAGCGGGGAGAGGGAAAGGGAGTCTGCAAGCGCGAGATTTAAGCCCGTTAGACGGGGAAAAGAAGACGACGAGAGAGACCTCGAGGAGCTGTCGCGCTTCGGCGTAAATCTTAATCGACGCGCCGAGGAGGGACGGCTCGATCCGGTTATCGGACGGAAAAACGAAATAGATCGGGTTATACAGATTTTAACGAGAAGAACGAAAAACAACCCCGTTCTCGTGGGCGAACCTGGCGTAGGAAAGAGCGCGGTTGTAGAGGGACTTGCGCAGGCGATAGTAAAGGGAAACGTTCCCGAAATTCTCGCCGATAAGATTATTTTTTCTCTCGACCTCGCAGGGATGATTTCGGGCGCACGGTATCGCGGCGACTTTGAAGAAAGACTGAAAAAAACGGTAGATATAGTGAAAAGCAACGGGAAAATAGTGCTTTTTATAGACGAGATACATAATATCGTCGGCGCGGGAAGCGCGGGCGAGGGCAATATGGACGCGGCTAATATCTTAAAGCCCATGCTTTCTCGTGGAGAGTTGCAGACGATAGGCGCGACTACCATTGACGAATATCGCAAGTATATCGAAAAAGACGCCGCATTGGAACGCCGTTTTCAGCCCATTACCGTGGAGGCTCCGAGTCCCGAGGAAACGGTGGAGATATTGAAGGGACTTCGCGATAAATACGAATCGCACCACGGAGTAAGCATACCCGACGAGGCTATAGTCGCGGCGGTGACGCTTTCCGATAGATATATTACGGATAGATTTTTGCCGGATAAGGCGATAGATTTAATCGACGAAGCCGCGTCGAGGGTGAGGCTTGATAGTTATAACTCGCCTGCCGAGGCAAGACAGAAAGAAAAAGAGTTAAACGCGCTCGTCGCCGAAAAAGACGACGCGAAACGCCGCGACGATTTTGATAAGGCGATAAAGATAAGCAAAGAAATCACTCGCGTCAATAAAGAACTTGACGCTATCCGCGCAAAAGCCGCAAAGCTTGCGGGGACGAGAGAAAAGCTTAAAATCACCGCAAGCGACGTAGCGCATATTGTCAGTAGCTGGACGGGCGTTCCCGTCGTAAAACTAACCGAAACGGAGGCGCAAAAGCTGCTCGGTTTAGAAGAGACGTTGCATCGCCGCGTTATCGGGCAAAACGCCGCTGTAGAGGCGGTTGCGGAAGCGATAAGGAGGTCGCGCGCGGGACTTTCCGATCCCAATAGACCGATAGGCTCCTTTATATTCGTAGGTCCTACGGGAGTCGGTAAAACGGAGCTTTCCAAAGCTCTTGCGGAGGCTGTGTTCGGCAACGAAAACAATCTAATCCGCATCGACATGAGCGAGTATATGGAAAAGCATTCGGTGAGTAAAATGGTCGGCGCGCCCCCGGGATACGCGGGCTTCGACGAGGCGGGACAGCTTACCGAAAAGGTGCGAAGAAGACCGTATTCCGTCGTCCTTTTCGACGAAATAGAAAAGGCGCACCCCGACGTTTTCAATTTAATGCTTCAGATTTTAGACGACGGCAGACTTACGGACAATAAAGGTAGGACGGTAAGCTTTAAGAACACGATAATAATAATGACGTCAAACGTCGGCGCGAGCGAGATTTCAAAAAAGACCGCGCTCGGTTTTTCGGGGAACAAATCTTCGGAGTACGACGACGCGTGCAACAGGTATAACGAGGCGTTAAAGGAGAAATTCCGTCCGGAATTTCTCAACCGCATAGACGAGATAATCGTCTTCCATAAGCTCACGCGCGTGGAGACGGCAAAAATTGCGGAAATAATGCTTTCGCATCTACGAAAACGCCTTGCCCTTATGGACGTCGAGCTTATTATATCGGACGTCGCTATGGGGCTTATTATAGAAAAGGGCTACGATTCGGAATACGGCGCGAGACCTCTCCGCCGCGTTATACAGCGGAATATCGAGGACGCGCTTTCTGAAAAAATTTTACGCGGAGACCTTGCGGCGGGCGGTAGAATTACCGTAGACGAAAGAGACGGAGAATTCGTTTTTATATCCGAATAAAAAAACCGAAGGAATGCGGGGAGAAAAAAGGGTTTTTCGTTGTTCGCGGCGTAGTATTATATAGGGAGGAAAATACTATGAAAGTTGAATTTACATGCAGAAACTGCGAAGCAAGCGACAAGTTGCGCGAGGTAACCGAGCAGAAGCTTTCCAAACTCGAAAAATATTTCGATAAAGAACCGACGGTTAAGGTGTGTTTTAAAAAGCAAGCCAAATCGCTCACTACGGAAATTATGCTCGACTATATGGGCAGATTCGTTCGCGCCGCCGCGGTAAGCGATAATTTTTACGACAACATAGACGTTATCTTGCCAAAGCTCGAGGGGCAGATAAGAAAACACCGCACGCGCTTCGACAGGCATAACAAAAATCTTGCCTATCGCGATCAGGCGCTGTATCACGGCAGCGACGAAGAAGAATCGCCCAAAATCGTGGTCAGAGAAAAGATTTTCAAGCTCACTCCCATGACGGTGGAGGAAGCGAAAGACGAGATAGAGCTTATCGGACACGATTTCTACGTTTTCTTGGAAGCAAAGACGAATACCGTTCAGGTAATATATAGAAGAAACGACGGAGACTTCGGACTTATCGAACCGGAAATTTAAGTTATATGCAGACGGGAATTTCGACCGCGTCGCTGTTCGGCAGATTTTTTACCGAAGACGCGGTGGAAGAACTGAATAATGCGGGTGTAAAGACTGCAGAAGTCTTTCTCGAAACTTACGGAGAGTATACGCCGAAATTCGGGAAGATTATAAAAAAGAAAGAGGGCGGAATGGATATCCATTCCGTCCACGTTTTGACTACGCAATACGAGCCGCAACTCTATAGTCTTAACGAACGCGCGAGGGAGGATTCCTTTAAGCTTTTAGAGGGGACTATGCGCGCGGCGGAGATTATGGGGGCAAAATACTATACCTTTCACGGCGGCGCAAGATACAAGAAAACCCCGCTCGTTCTCGACATGGATAAAATCGGAAAAGAAACGCGGCAAATATCGGATATTTGCAAAAAGCACGGCGTTACGCTTGCGTACGAAAACGTGCATTGGGGATATTATAACTACGTAGGTTTTTTCTCGGAGCTTAAAAAACGCGTGCCGAATATTAAGGGCACGTTCGATATTAAGCAGGCGCGGCAGAGCGGAATAGATTATAGAGAATATATTGCCGAAATGGGCGATTCTATCGTCACGGCACACGTGTCGGATATAGACGAAAACGGCAAAATGTGCTTGCCGAGAAAGGGTACAACCGATTTTTACGAGGTTTTTTCAAGGCTTAAAGACGTCGGCTTTGACGGGGCGATACTTATAGAATGTTATAAGTCGGATTATAACGAGATGAAGGAGCTGTACGAAGCTCTTGATTATATCACCGAAACGGCGGAAAAGGTTTTTAAGTAAAAGATACCTTTTACGTAAAGGTGAAGATGCGATAAATCATAAAACGTTTAACGGTAGGAGAGGATATATGTATCAGAAAAACATATGGCAGTCGTCGGACGAAAAAAAAGCGAAAAGGATAACCGCGTTTTGCGAAGAATATAAGAAATTTTTGTCTTACGCAAAAACCGAAAGGCTCGCGGTTGAAGAAGCAGAGAAGCTCGCGATAAAAAAAGGCTTTAAGAAAGCGGACGAGGTTAAGGACGTCAAAATCGGCGATAAGATATATTTTACAAACAAGCGCAAGAATATTATATTATACGTCGTCGGGAAGAAACCTATAAGAGAGGGCATGCGAATTCTCGGCGCGCATATCGATTCCCCTCGTCTTGACTTAAAACAAAACCCGTTATATGAGTCGGAGGAATTTGCGCTTTTCGATACACACTATTACGGCGGAATAAAAAAATATCAGTACGTTACCGTGCCGCTCGCTATACACGGCGTGGTATGTAAAAAAGACGGAACTACGGTGAGCGTTGAAGTCGGCGAACGTGACGACGAACCCGTAGTCGGCATAAGCGACCTTCTTATTCATCTTTCGCAAAAGCAGCTTACGGCTACCGGCGATAAGGTTATCGAAGGAGAGAATTTAGACGTTACCGTCGGATCCATTCCTCTTAAAGGCGAAAAGGACGAGTCTGTTAAAAAGAATATTCTAAAAATTTTCAAGGATACATACGGAGTAGAGGAAGATGATTTCGCCTCCGCCGAGCTTGAAATAGTCCCTGCAGGCAAGGCGAGAGACTACGGTCTCGACAGGAGTATGATAGCTTCTTACGGACACGACGACAGAGTGTGCGCGTATACCTCGCTTGCGGCAATTTTGGAAGCGGAAACGGAGGAATACACCGCTTGCTGCGTTCTCGTGGATAAAGAAGAGATAGGCAGCGTAGGTGCGACGGGCGCGGCTTCGGTATTTTTTGAGAATACCGTAAGCGAGCTTTTAGTAAAAAGCGGCGACGAATCGTACGTTTCGCTCCGCAAGGCTCTCGAAAATTCGTACGCTTTAAGTAGCGACGTCAACGCCGCGATAGATCCCCTTTATAAAGAGGTCGCTTCCAAAAACAATTCTGCACGTTTTAATTACGGCATTGTATTTGAAAAGTATACGGGCGCGCGCGGTAAGTCGGGTGCAAACGACGCCAACCCCGAATATATAGCGATTTTACGAAAGGCATTCGATGACGCGGGCGTGCATTTTCAGACGGGTGAACTCGGCAAGGTAGACGCGGGCGGCGGGGGAACCATCGCCTATATTCTCGCAAAATACAATATGTCCGTTATAGACGCGGGCGTACCCGTACTCAATATGCATTCGCCCATGGAAGTTGTCGCGAAGGCGGACGTGTACGAGACGTACGTCGCGTATAAAGAATTCCTCAAAATAAAGTAAAACTATATACCTTGAAGTATACTCCGAAGGGAACGTCAAGAAAAGTTGACTATCCCCCTAACCCACAAAGACCGCCGGTTGAATCGGCGGTCTTTGTGGGTTATTTAATAATTTTCCTTTTCGTTGTCGTTTTGAAGTGACATTTGTTGCGCTTATCGGCTATTCAAAGCGTGTGTCTGCTATTGTTTTTTTCGATAATTGAGCGGCGACATACCTACTTGCTTCGTAAAGATAATGCTAAAATAATTTGCGGATGGGAAACCGCATAACTCGGCAATCTCGCCCATTTGTTTGTTAGTGTTTTTTAAATATCGTTTTGATTTGTTTATCCGTATATGTGTGATGTATTGTACCGGCGAGCAGTTCATTTGCTTTCTAAATCTTCTGCAAAGAGTGTTTTTGGAGATAAAGAAGGTTTTTTGCAAATGTTCGAGTGTAAGATGTCGGGCATACGATTGGTTTATGTACGCCGCTATTTTCAGAATGAGCGGATCTGAACGGTGCGGATAAATGGTCGTGATGCTTGCCTGTAGGGGTGTCAATGTCTGCGTTTGAAGATAGGCTATAACTGTTTTGGACAAAAAGTATAAAAAATTTTGTCGTTTGGCAGTATCCGCTATCTCTATTAAAGCCGCTTCTTTAATTGTATTGGATATAAACCGAAATTGTGTTTGGTCAAACGACACCGCACCGTGTTCGCTTATTTTAATCAGCAGTTCGTTTTCTGCATCCGAAAGAAGGTCCTTATCGATGTAAATATTGACCCTTTCGTATGCGGCGCCCTCGGTTTTATGCATGTCAAACGGTCTTATGACGCACATCGATCCGCTGTGTAAAAGATAGAGTTTGTTCTCAATAAAGATTTCTCTATTTCCGTTAAGAAGAAAATATAATTCGAAGTAGTCATGCGACTGCATTGCAGACATATTGAAGGGAACGCTCTCTTTTCTATATTCAATCTCTAAAAAACTCATAGTTGCATTATACTATTGATAGTGGACAATGTCAAGCTTATGGTGCAATATATAATAAACCGAATATTTTCGATTGCATTTGATATTGAAAAGGATTAGTTTTTTTGATAAAATGTTTAAGAAAATGAGACAGTTTATAAATGTAAACGTAGTTTTGCGTGATAAAATCTTAAAGGATGCTGTCGTTGCTTTCGATTCCGACGGGATAATTTACGTTGGGAACGAGGTGATAGGCGGCGTGGAAAAAATTGACGGCGAAAACGGATACCTGATGGCGGGGTTCGTGGACATTCATTGTCACGGAGGCGGTGGATTCGATTTTATGGATGCATCGGCGGAGGAGATGAGGTCGATTTCGCGATTTCACCTTGTACATGGAACTACTACGCTTATACCTACTACAATGACGGATTGTCGTGACAATATCGTTGCTTGTTTGGATGCGTTAAAGTCGCTGTATAGCGGCGGAGATCAGTTAACGCTTTGCAGCGCGCATTTAGAGGGACCATGGTTGTCGCCGCAGCAATGTGGCGCACAATCGCCAAATAAGATGGCGGAGCCGTCTGTCAACGAAATGAAAAAGCTTATTACAAAGTATCCGTTTATAAAACGAATCAGCGTTGCTCCGGAACTTAAGAATGCTTTCGAGGTAGGAAAGTTTGGAGCCGAAAACGGCATAGTGATGTCGATTGCGCATACCGATGCTGATTTCGATACGACGATAAGTGCCATTGATAACGGCTACACACTTATGACTCATTTGTATTCCGGTATGCGCGGAGTCATTAGGAGAAACGCGTATAGAATAGCGGGAGCGGTAGAAGCGGGGCTTTACGACGACCGCGTAAAAGTCGAGATAATAGCCGACGGAAAGCATTTGCCTACGGGACTGTTGAAACTGATATATAAGTGTAAGGGCGCGGACAAAATTTGTCTCGTAACGGACGCCATGCGGGCGGCGGGAATGCCCGAAGGGGAGAAATCGGTTTTAGGCAGACTCGACGGAGGTTTGCCCGTGATTGTTGACGACGGGGTTGCGAAGACGCTCGATAAGCAAGGATTTGCGGGCAGCGTCGCGACGACGGACAGGTTGTTTAAGACGATGATCGGCGTCGGGATCGACGTCGTTTCCGTCAGTAAAATGGCGTCTCTTGTTCCATCGGAAATTATGGGGTTAAAAGATAGAGGCAGCATAGAAGAGGGAAAGAGAGCGGATATGGTTTTGACAAACGAACGTTTTGAAGTGAAAACTGTAGTGTGGGGTGGAAAAATCGTGGAGTACGAAATCAAATGAAGAGATACGTTATAGTTGGTGCGAGTGCGAGATGTTATATGATGTTCGTGACTCGTTTGTGCGAAAGTTATGGCAATACCGCGAAAATCGTCGGCGTGTACGACGTGAACAAAGTGCGCAGCGCGGTGTTTAAGAACAGAATAGGAAACGGCTGTACCGTATACAATGATTTCGATACGATGCTCGATTCGGAAAAACCCGACGCGGTTATCGTAACCACAACGGACAGTTTTCATCATGAATATATAATTCGCGCACTCGACAAGGGATACGACGTCATATCGGAGAAGCCGATAACGAATACTTTCGAGCGTTGCCTCGCTATAAGAGAAGCCGAGAAGAGAAGCGGAAAAAAGGTCACCGTTACGTTTAACTGCCGTTTTATGCCGTATTTTTACGAGTTGAAAAAGATGATTTCGTCGGGCAGGATCGGTAAGCCTCTCGCCATAAATTACGAATACTGTCTTACGCGTTGGCACGGAGGAGATTATTTCAAGAGATGGCACAGACTTATGAAAAACTCGCAGGGAATGTTGGTGCATAAAAGCACTCATCACTTTGACATCGTAAACTGGCTGCTGGAAGACGAACCGCTTAAAGTCACCGCGTTAGCCGATACTTCGTATTATCATAATCTTTCGAAGAAAAAAGGCGAGAGATGCAGCGAATGTCTTTTTAAGGACGAGTGCGAGTCGGCGTTGTCGCAAACGGACGATTTGGATCAAATGCTTTATTTCGGCGCGGAAAAAGAAGACGGTTATATCAGAGATAAATGTTGTTTCGACGGGGACAGCGATATTTACGACAATATGTCCGTTTCCGTTGCTTACGGTAAAGGCGCGATACTTACGTATTCTCTGAATTTGTTTTCGGAGCATGAAGGATACAGAATGGTTATAACGGGAGAAAACGGTGTAATCATTGCCGAAAATTGGGAATTCGGGTACGGCAAAAAGGAACAAAACGCGATTATCGTTTTGGATGGAGATTATAAAACGGAGGTCGTTTCGTTCGATAAAAATACCGATAAACACGCCGGCGGAGACGAGAAGCTTATCGATATGATATTCGGACAGCAAAAGAGCGATCCGTTAAAGCAACAGGCGGACTGTATGGCGGGAATGGTATCCGCATTAATCGGTATTTCCGCAAACGAAAGTATAGCGACCGGTAAAACGGTCAACGTGAAAGCGTATATCGATAAATTAAGGTGATATGAAGAAGAAAAGATGTTTTGAATACGAGCCGATTCCGTTTTACTTTCTGAACGATACTTTCGATAAAGACGAGGCGGTGCGTCAGCTCGACGTAATGAAAGAAAACGAAATTCGCGCGTTCTTCTTGCATGTACGCGACGGAATTCTGGATGAAGCGTACGGAACCTCGCTGTTTTTCGAGAGGGTAAAAATTATAGTAAGCGAAAGCGCGAAACGCGGGATAAAGGTTTGGCTGTACGACGAGGATGCTTTTCCCAGCGGTAACGCGGGCGGTTTGATTGCGTTCGAACGCCCGGAGCTCAGAGCTTATAGCTTAAAAGTCGTAAAACTTCGCCCCGAAGAGATACACGACGGTGTGGCAAGGCGGATACTGGGCAAGGTCAAAGGTCTGTACGGTTATAGAGTTGACAAAAACGGGAATGCAAAGAAGATAGGCGACTGTTTCGGAACGGTCAGAAGAAATTGGTATCGCAAGGATATGGATAAAACCTATTATTGCGATATGCAGGGAAAGTTGTTTTTTCCGCACGTCAGGGCAGCGACTTCTTATAGCGAAGTGATGTTCGAGGCGCAGGTCGAAGAGGACGAGGATATATACGTCGCGTATTTAGAGCTCGTTAAAACGGACAGCAGATACGGGTATCAGGCGGATTGCTTAAACAAGGAAACGACGGAAGAGTTTATCTCGCGAACGCATGAAAAATATGCGGAATACGTCGGAGATTACTTCGGCTCGATAATTCCCGGAATTTTTCTGGACGAGCCTTCTGCAGGCGGAGTATTGCCCTATACCAAAGAGGTCGAGGTTGTTTTTAAGACAAAACGGGGGTATGACGTTTCGGATTATTATTATATGCTTTCTCCCGAGTTTACTGGTGACGGGAGAAAAGTCCGTCGGGAATATATAGAGACCGTTACGCGATTGTTTCGAAAAAACTTCATCGGACCCATAGTCGAGTGGTGCGGAAAGCACGGACTGAAAGCGACGGGACATTTTTACGGAGAAGAAGATCCGCTGTCAGGTTCTCTTTGCGCGCAAAGCGTTTACAGGCAGAGCATGATGACGGATATACCCGGGTTTGACATTATAGGCAGATACGTCGGAGACAGGGAACATTGCGCGTTGATTTTGGGTTCCGCCATAGTGGTTTCGTCGGCTACTCAAAACGACAAGACGAGAATTCTTGCGGAGTGTTTCGCGCTGAATCCCTTCAATTTCGGATACGACGGGTTAAGGAAGATAGGCGATTGGCTGTTCGCTTGCGGAATAAACCTACTCGTGCCTCACGCGTTCTTTTACTCGTACGGAGCGTATCAGCGTTGCGACGCGGGGAAATCGTTTTTCTTTCAGGATCCGCAGTTCGACGAGTATCTGCGTTTTTCGGAATACGTCGGAAGGGTGTGTAAATTACTCTGCGATTACAAGAGGAAAAACGACGCGTTGCTCGTTTACCCGAGCAGCGGATTTATGGAGGAGGTTCCGTTTCCTATATGTAATGCAGGCGTTTTCCCCGGCGAAAGAGCGAGGCAGATGCAGGAGAATTGTTACGCCGCCGTCAGGTATTTGATAAAAAATCAGATCGGGTTTGACGTTACTGACGCAGAAACGGCGTTGAACGCAACGGTCGAAAACGGAAAATTGAAAATCAACAAGTGTGCGTACGGCAAGGTTATAGTGATTAAAGGCGGCGAAGTAGAGGATGAAGTTTACAACAGACTCGGAACTTCGAACGTCGACGCGGTTTTGTTCGACGGCAAGTCTTATATCGGCTTTCCGAACGCTTACGGGATTAAGGGCGATAACGAGGATATACTCGCCTACGAGAAATACGACGGCGACGAAAAACTTTTGTTTGTCTATCGGAATGCCTCGTCGTTCGCGGAGATACTTGTTCCCGTAAAGGGAGCGGCGACGGTGTATGATGCCGAGAAAGACGAGTATTTGCGCGCGGAAGTAAAGGACGGCTACGTTCGTCTCGGCGTTAATGGTTACGATTCGGTTATATTGTTGTCGGGTAGACGCAGAAAAACCGACGGGGAATACTCCTACGAAGTCCGATCGGACAGAGTTTTAGAGTGTGAAAGTAATCCTCAATGGACATATATGCCGAAGGGAGCGAGCGGAGTCGTTACTCGGTACGACGTTGAGGTTGGAGTAGGCGCGGATAAAAGAACTTTTACAAATCGTAAATATCCGAGATTGCGCGACCTTATCGGAACGAGCGACGAGATATACGCGAGCGAATACGTTATTCCGTATTTTGACACAGCCCCCCGCACGCCGAGCGCTTATCCGAAGAAAGCTGTATTTAAGGCGGAGATAGAGAAGCAAACGGGTAAGGAAGCGATTCTTTGGGACGGAGGCACGTTTTCGGGAGACTATAAAATCTTTTGGAACGGAAAAGAGGTTTCAAAAGACGAGATATTCCGCCATCGCGTGTACGACGTGAAGAACGAGGCTTTCGAGCCGATCTGGAAAGACGGAACGAACGTAATGGAAATAGTTTTTGACGCCGCTTTCGAATTCGACGGCGTAAACGGAGAAATTTATTTATACGATTTAAATAATATTTAGCAGGAGAATTTTATGAAACTGATTATTGCAAACGACACAAAAGAAATGGCGAAGAACGCAGCGAAACAGGCTGCCGACATATTGAACGAAGCTATTGAAAAAAAAGGTACGGCCCGACTACTTTTATCGACGGGAGCGTCGCAGTTAGAATTCTTCGAGGAATTTATTAAGCAGGATGTACAGTGGTATAACGTAGAAATGTTTCATTTAGACGAGTATGTCGGGATATCACCCGACCACAAAGCGAGTTTTAATAATTATTTGACGAAGAGATTTGTGGAGAAGGTTCTCCCCGGGACGGTTCATCTTATCAACGGTTTGGACGATCCGTTTAAGACAATAGAAAAGCTCACGGTGCTTGTGAGGGCAAAAGACATAGATTTAGGGCTTATCGGCATAGGCGAAAATGCGCATATAGCGTTCAACGATCCGCCCGCAGACTTCGACGATCCGAGAGCTTACAAAATCGTAACTCTCGCGCCGAGATGTTTGGAGCAGCAAGTAGGAGAGAGATGGTTTAAGTCGATCGACGATACGTATAAACAAGCGATTTCGATGACCTGTCCGGAAATAATGAAATGTGAACACATTATGTGTGTGGTTCCTTATAAGGTGAAAGCAGAGGCTATATATAAGACGTTTACAAGCGATCTTACTAACGAAATTCCGGCAACGTTGCTTAAAAAGCACAAGGATGTAACGGTGTGGTGCGATAAGGATTCCGCGTCACTATTATCCGAGGACGTCATTGAAAAGTATAAAAATTAAGCGGAGGATAGAAAATGAAAAGAAACAATAAATTAGTAAAAAAGATCGGTTTATTTGCGTTATGCGTTCTTATGGCGGCGGTTCCTCTGACAGCGTGCGGCGGAAAGGAAAATATCGTCAGGGACAGCAAAACGATAAATATTCGTGCGAATTTAGGAGGATACGGTGATTCTTGGCTGAAAGCGTTGGCTGAAAAATTTAACGAGGCTTACAAAGAAGAGGGATATCAGGCTAACGTTCTCGCCTCGTCTACCGACCTCGACAGTAAGGTTGCGATGAGAGAGCTGTATTCTAAAGACGGCTGGGTAGATTTATATTTCGTATCCGTCAATAATACGATGGCGCAGTTTACCGCGGAAGGCGGCGAATACGGACAACTCGCGGCAGATCTTACCGACGCCGTCTGGAATAAGCCCGCAATCAATTTTAAGGGCGAAGAAGAAGGCACGGTCAAAATTTCCGAGAAAGCGCAGGTGGAATTACCCGACGACGTGCTTAAAGTAAACGGCAGAGTTTACGGTTTTAACACGAGCAACGACATCGGCGGTATGATAGTCAATACGAAAAAGCTCGCGAACTACGGCATTACCGAGATTCCGAAAACTTCTAAACAGCTTTTTGACGCTTTTAAGAGAATTCACGACGGCGGTACGTTTGAAGTGGACGGCGTAGAAAAAACCGTCGGCGGTTCCGTCGAAACCAACGTTTATCCCGTAACGTATCTCGGCGGAGACAACGGTTATCCCATACATTTCGTTACCGCGTGGCAGGCTCAGTATTCGGGAATATCCGAGTATCGTCAGTTCTACGGTTACGTCGATGAGGAAGGCAACGAAATGGTAGACGACGGATATAAGGTTTACGAACAGGAATCTCTGTATAAAATGCTCGAGGCAATGTACAACATGTACGATCAGGCGTATGTAGCGATAGGTTCTTCGAACAATACCATAGATACGGCGCATACCAAGCTTATGTCGGAGAAAGGCGGCGCGGTGTTTATGGCGGACGGCAACTGGGCGTATAACGAAATAATTACCAACTATTCGAATACTATAGATAATCTGGCGTTTGCAAATGTGCCTGTATTGTCTGCCGTGGGCGTAAAATTGTTCGGCGAAGGTACGAGCTACGGCTTTGACGAAGATAAATGCGAAGAGGTACTTTGCTATCTCATAGATAAAGCGGACGCAGGCGAGACGGCGGACGAGATAGTAACCTCCGCAAAAACCGAAAAGGAATGGGAATTGAAATCCGAGGACGTCGAGGAAGTAAGAAAGGCTCGGGGAATATATTGTTCGCGTTCCGCGCTTGCCGCGGGAGCGATCGTTGCGGAGAAATCGGAAGTTAAAGAAATATGCTATCTGTTCCTTCGTATGTTTGCAAGCGATGACAACGCCAACCTTTACAATCAGGAATGTAACGGATTTACCGCGTATATGTCCGATTTTTCTCTCGCTAAAGATACGATATACAATAAACAATGTCAGGCTATTTTAGAGAATTCGGAAGCGACTCCGGTGTGGATGAACGCCACCGATTTAAGACTTAAAGTCGGGCATAATAACCTTATCTTCCCCAACTCCGATTTGTCGTTCGTAAGCGATATAATCAGCGCGGGTGCAACGGTTTACGATAAAAACAACAACATAATAGAAGAAAAGGAAAAGACTCTTTACGCGAACGAAGCGGCAAAGAGACTTGAAGAAGTGCAGAAATACGCACAGCAAAATTGGAGCGAATGGATAAAAAAAGCGTACCCGAAAAAGAGCAGCGATTAACGTCTGCACGGTAAAACGGCGGAGGTAAAGATGAAAACCCATAAATATTCTAAATTCGAAAAACGAGATTTTCCGTTCGTTTACGCGCTTATCGCTTTGCCGGTGTTGCAATTTGCGGTGTTTTGGTTTTACGTCAACATAAGTTCTTTTACGCTGGCGTTTAAGGACGAGTCGGGCGGATGGACGTTCGATAACTTCACGCAACTTTGGCACGGAATAACGGTTGCCGATTCTTTCGGAACGAGTATTCTGACGATGATAGGGAGATCTTTCTCGTTGTGGGCGATATCCAATCTTTTGGTGTTTCCTATATCCCTATGTACGACGTACGTCCTTTTCAGAAGGGTAAGCGGACATTATGTTTTTAGAGTCATATATATGTTGCCGAGCCTTATCGGCGGCGTAGTTTGGATAGCTACGATGAAGCAGGTTCTCGGGAATTCGGGAGCGGTGGTATATCTCTTAAAACAGATGGGAGTCGATCTTTCGACGGCGGTCTTGAACAACGGATTGTTATACGACGTGGCGACGGCATTCCCGACGTTATGCACTATGGTTTTCATATACGGTATCGCCGGAGGAAACGCTATCGTAACGGGCGCGTATTCGCGCATTCCGGACGAGCTGTTCGACGTCGGTAAGCTCGACGGCATAAGCTTCTGGAAAGAATTCTTCTACGTATGCTTGCCGTGTATATGGCCTACCGTGTCAACTCTCCTGACCTTTTCGCTTTGCAGCATTTTCGTGGCGGAGGGCAACGTATTTCTGTATACGAACGGCGAGGGCGGTTACGGTCTCGATACTATGGGCTTTTATATCCAGTACCTCGTTTACAGGTTGTCGCTTACGAGCTCGGGCAAGCTTCCCTACGGGTATCCCGCGGCGATAGGCTTGTTTATAACGGTAATCACTCTTCCGATAGTTTTGATCGGTAGAAAGGTTATGGAGAAACTCATAGAAGCAGTTGAGACTTAAAAAGAGGACGTAAATATGAAAATCGGAAAATTCATTTCAAATCGAGCGAGAAATTTCCAACGTAAGTCTACGTCAGAAAAGGTTACCTATTGTATATTTTTCGTCTTTTTCTTGTCGATGACGGTAAGTTATATCTACCCGATTTTGTCGGTTTTACTCAACTCTTTCCGCACTCTCGACGAATTCGAAGAATTGATGGTAAACCCGAAAGCAAGTCCGTTTACCTTGCCCGATTGGCAATTCGATAGCTGGAAATCGGTTTTTACCGAGTTCAAGTATAAAAATTATACCTATCTCGATATGTTGATCAATTCTCTTTGGATAACGGGCGTAAAAGTGACGGTCAATATACTTGCAAGCACGCTTTTGGCGTATGCGGTTGCGAAATTCCGTTTCCCGGGGAAAGAGTTTCTCTACAGTATGGTAATTTTTTCCATTACCATACCTATAGTGGGAACGGGAGCGGCAAGCTATAAATTGTTCACTCAATTGAACTTTATAGACAACCCCTCCCTCATGTGGATAGCGTGGTTCAGCGCATTCGATTTTGCTTTCATAGTACTATACGGGACGTTCCGAGGAATAAGTCCCACGTATTCGGAATCGGCAAAGCTCGACGGCGCGAATAACTTCGTAGTGCTTTTTAAGATAGTAATGCCGCAGGCGTTTCCATGTATTGCAGCGCTTGCGATACAGCAGTCTATCACAGTGTGGAACGACTATACGACGTCGCTTATATATTTACGCAACTATCCTAATATAGCTTACGGACTGTTCGTTACCGAAAAGAGTATATCGTATATCAAAAATGCGAGGGCATTGTACAGCGCAGTAGTATGCATTTCCATGGTGCCACTGCTTATTCTGTACGCTTGTTCGCAAAAGCTTATTTTAACTAATATGAATGCGGGCGGGTTAAAAGGCTGAAAGATGAAAAGAGCGAACGCAGTGCCGACGGATAAAAACGGCGAGCGGCGGGCGCGACGAAATGTTAAATTCGAAAGGAGGACATATGAAAAGAAGACTATGCTTGAAGATGCTTATTACCGCGGCGATATTATCGTTCGGACTTTTTCTTATAGGTTGTACGGAATTGTCGGGCGACGTTACCGCGAGCTTTAAGGAGAATTTTCCCGAAAGCTCGTATCTCGGTACGGATATCGACTTTGACGATTACATCGTAAAAGTGAAAAACGCAGACCATCTCGTGACGGTAAAGTACGTTAACGTAATGTCGGGGAACGAAGTATCCGAGAGTTTTTACGGATACAATATGGTTTTTTACCCCAAAACGAAAGGGACGCACACCGTGGTTTATACCGTAACGAGAGGCGGTAAGACGGCGTCGGCAACAAAAGAGATAGAAATAATCGCCGATCCTCCGATAATAACCATATCGCATACGGCGCAGACTTTGTCGATGCCTGAATCGGGCAAAATAACGCGTTCGTTGGATTTGCTTATGTCAAACGCGTCTATGACCTTGACTCCCATGACCGCCACGACTAAGGTCGTAAAAGTCGAGTATAGAGGAATAACCGTAGGACTTGACAGCAAAGGCACCGAGTGGGAAGAACTGGAGCTTGAAAGCGACGCGGAGACGTTTGAGTTTGCCGCGATAGGAGAATACCGTTTTTACGTCCGAGCGGAATCCGAAGGGAACTATTCCGAGGATTACTTTTTCGTGGACGTTATAAAAGATCCTTCCGCCGGTACCGAAACGACCGACGGAACGCCCGTAGTGAAGTATGGTAAAGGAGTGGTTTATTCGGAAAGCGATCCGTATACGTTTAAAATAATGTCGAGTTCGATAGCCGACTTGAACTATGCGGTGCTTGACAAAAAGATTTCCGACGGCGAAAAATTAAGCTTCGTATTCAAGGGTAAAAACGCGCCGCAGCTCGGTCTGTACGTTCAGCCGAACGAGGACGGGGCGGATCCTTATAACGTAAAAACGACTCAGGGATGCTTCTTCAGTTTTGTTGCAAAAGAATCGAGCGGTCATAAGTGGGTGTTCTACTTCCCGAATATGCTCACCGGCGGAGCGTCGAAAACCCCCGTCCCGGGCGTCAACGATTTCGGCATAAAAGATTTTGACGAGAACAGCTACTATCTGATGCAGTATTCTCTCACAGATACAAAAGAACCGACGGTAAAGATAGATAGTAACGGTGTGTTGAGAGGCTGGAGATATAAAATCAACGTAGAAGTTTACGAGGTCGAAAGCTATAGCGCGGACGGAATAAATTCGTCCTGCACGATAAACGACAAGCTATACGAAATAGGAGCAGAGGGCGAAGTATATTATAAAGTCAAAGACGAGGACAACCCCGACGAGTGGAAGAAGTTCGACTTCGGAAAGGGTTATCCCGTAATCTACGGTGATATAAGGAACAATATAGATATACAATATATTCTTGATCCCGATAAGATAACTCTCGCTCCGAAGAAAGAGGTGCAAAACGACAAACAACAAAATCTATATTCTTACAAAGCCGTTGTGACGCCCAATGCGGACGGAACGGTAACGGCGGGCTTGAATAGCGGCAAGATTCTCGATGATTTAGAAACGGGAATAAGCGACCAGCTCGGCTACGTCGGCGTAACGGATAGCGGGTTCGGCATCGGCGCGACGATTCAGATAGATTTCGAGGGTAAAAATCTCCCCGGCATAGGTATCTACCTCGGTAATTCGCCCGAGGGATACGTTGTCGGCGGCGCGACTGCGTCCGGTACGGGATTCTATATAGGTAACGGCAACGTAAACGGCGAAACGGGTTCTATACAGAGAAGACTTATCGTAAACGGACCTAATCGTCTCGATCCGGGAGGTACGTATCGAGGAAACAGCGGGTATCCGCCGTATTACGACAGAATAGACGGGCTTTCTTATTTGGGAGAGACGACCAACACCGCCGAAATGGGCTATAACCTACTTGAAGACGGCAAGAAATACCGTTTTTGCGTAACGGACGTGTCTAAAGAAGCCGGCGAAGATTTGAAGAAATTCTCTCTTAAATACGAATTATACGATATGAGCGGAGATTCTCCCGAACTTATCTGCTCGGTTACTAAGACGGTAGACAGAAACTACGATACGATTAACTTTAAGTCGCAGACGATAGCGTTTTTCGGTTCTATCCATCAGGATTTGAAGTTTACCTTTAAGGTTACCGGCGAAAGGACGGAATATCCATACTCTTCGTATTACGATCCCGACGCGATAACGCTTAAAGGGGCTACCGTTACCGAAACGAAAGACGAAAGCGGCAATATTCTTTTTAGCGGCACATACGATTTCGTCGGTCTCGGCGAGTATAAAGTAGGCGATACGCTGGAGTTTAAGTTCTTCGGCAGAAACATTCCCAACGTCGGATTGTTTGTAGATAAAGACGGAGTAAATCCGCTCGGCGGAGGAACGGAAAATACGGGTATATTTATCCAGACTTCGGGACACGGCGCCGCTACCTACAATAAGAGACTGTATATAACGGGACCGTATCTGCTCGACGCTGGTAGCGTGGATGCATATTCTGGCATAGAAGGGTTTAGTTATCGAAACTGGCTTGGCGCAAATAAAGAGCTTGGAGTAGACGTATCATACGAAGTAGACGGTGGCAGATTCTCGAAATTCGGCATAGACATGCTCGATATAAACACACTCTATATTTATCGCGTCACGACCGAAGCGGGTTCGGCGGACGGTAAAGTCAAGATAATTTGCAGACTTTATTCGGTAATTGAAAGCGAGGACGGTTCTACGTCCGCAACCGAAACGCTCGTTTCGGAGTTTTCCAAAGAGATAACGCATTATCTCGATTCTCTGGAAAACAGGTACGCGGTGGTATACGGCGCGGGATCGTTCTCGAAAAAGGATATAAGAGTTGCGATTAACGTCGTAAAATCTTAAAAATATATTTCACGGAGGAGAAATCATGAGCAAAAAACTTAAAGTGATTGCCGCGTTATGCGCGGTGACGGCAGTATCTT
>CAVDPT010000014.1:0-45387 GCA_963610935.1 Bifidobacteriaceae bacterium
TTCCGTGTTTTACGGAATTGCTATAAACACTATAAAAAACCTTTTCATAAACCGCGAGAGGTTACGATGCTTTTTGTCTCATATGTATTGTAAGACGACACACAAAAAATCTAACGCGATGGCTTATGTCCTTGAAAAAATCGAAAAAACGTGCTATAATAGGTCAAAGAAACGTTAATTCAGAGAGGAGCGATATGATAAGTCCGCAACTTTTGCCCTTTATAACCGTTGCGCAAAACGGTGGTTTTTCAAAAATCTGCGGAAGCGACGAAATTATTGCCGCCAGACTACAATATGGCAAAACTTCGCTCCGATTACGAACATATGCAAAATATGCTTTTCGGAGACAAGCCGCGTTTTGATGAAACAATGGACGCAATGGCTGAACTTGAAGAAGAAATCAATCGGATAACAAAAAAATGACTAATATCGATATTAAAGAAAACAATTTATATCGCTTGGACAGCCGACTACTTGAAATTTTGCTTATCGATCGCACGACGAAGAAAAATCTTGTTTGGGCGACGGATAACTATGTGTCGAGAGGCTTTGGATTTCAATCCTTCGATCACATTACTGTCAATTCAATAATCAAGCGCAACGGCAGCATTATAAAACCGCGCGTAGAAAAGTCCAAGAAAGAGCAATCCGAGCGAGTAAAGTCCAAGGCGGAAGTTTTTACTCCGTCGTGGATTTGCAATGCTCAAAATAACCTTATCGACAACGCTTGGTTCGGGCGCGAAGGCGTGTTTAACACCGAGAACGAAAAAGGTTGGGTAGCCCACGCGGAAAAAATCACTTTCCCCGACGGCAAAACGTGGCAAGACTACGTTAAAGAAAATCGGCTTGAAATCACATGCGGCGAAGCCCCCTATCTCGTCAGTCGTTACGACGCCGTCACCGGTGAAGAAATAGATATTAAAGAAAGAATAGGCTTGCTTGACAGGAAACTCCGCGTCGTTTCCGAAAACGTCGATAGCGAACCCGAGTGGGTAGAATGGGCAAAAACGGCATTCAAAAGCGTCTATGGCTTCGATTGGCAAGGCGACAACGTGTTGCTTGCGAGAGAAAATTTGCTCCGCACGTTTATCGACTACTATATTCAAAAATTCGGCAACTTCCCGATTATAGAGTATCTTCTCGAAATTGCGGAAATCATTTCGTGGAATATCTGGCAAATGGACGGGCTTAAATTCGTAATACCTAACAGTTGCAAGACAGTTGATGAAATTGTCTATACGCTTTTCGGCGAAGAACACCACAAAGTAGAATGCGAAGGCTGCAAAGCAAACAATCCGCATAAGCATAACGGGATTTACTGCAAAATAAAAGATTGGCAATCGGACAAAATTGTAAAGTTTGTTTCATTGCTTAAAGGGGGCAAAAAATGAGTGAATTCAAATCGACTTTCGAGTATAAGCTTATTTATGTTTTTCGTATCAACGACGAAGCGCATAAAGGACTATTAAAAATCGGCGACGCTACTGTTCATACAAACAAAACTGCCGAAGAACTATTTCCGAATTACAAGGAGTTAAACAAAGCGGCAAAAGAGCGCATCAACGAATATACGAAAACCGCTTCCGTCGAATATGAATTGCTCCATACGGAAATTGCCATAAAAACCGCGGTTATAGACGGCAAAACAAAGATAAAGGCATTTCGAGATAAAGCCGTGCATAACGTACTTTTGCGTTCGGGGATTAAGCGCCACGAATTCAAAATAGAAAACGCAGGCAAAGAATGGTTCAAAACCGATCTTGAAACGGCAAAAAAGGCTATCTCCGCTGTAAAAGAAGGTCGTTCCTCTCTGAATTCCGACGAAGTTACGTTTGACAATTCTCCTATCGTTTTCCGCCCCGAACAGTCAAAGGCGATAAAAGATACGATTGCTCAATTCACAAAGGGCAATCGCATGCTTTGGAATGCCAAAATGCGTTTCGGCAAAACTTTGACTGCACTTCAAGTAGCAAAAGAAATGGGGTTTAGAAAAACTCTTATCTTTACGCATCGCCCGGTCGTAAGTGATGGCTGGTATGAAGACTTCAAAAAGATTTTTGCAGGCACAGAGTATATTTTCGGTTCAAAAGCCGTGGGAGAATCTATTGAAAAACTCGTTGACGGAGATAAACCGTACGTCTATTTTTGTTCCATTCAGGACCTTCGCGGATCTTCTGCCGTCGGAGGCAAATTCGATAAAAACGAATTTGTATTTTTGATCGACTGGGATTATATTGTCGTTGACGAAGCGCATGAAGGAACGCAAACATCACTCGGACAAAAGGTGTTCGAGGCGGTATTAGAAGGTTCTTCGTCTGATAAAAAACCGAAATTACTCGAATTGTCCGGAACCCCTTTTAATCTTCTTTCCGATTTTAAGGAAAACGAAATCTATACTTGGGACTACATAATGGAACAGCGAGCAAAACGCGACTGGCCGCTTAAACATTTCGGAGATTCCAACCCGTACGAAGAATTGCCTAAACTCGAAATGTTTACTTACAATTTGGATAAAGCTCTTCCGGGATATATCGATGTAGCCGACGGAGCATTCAACTTCCGCGAGTTATTCAGGACATGGACGGGCGATATAGGTAAAGATTTCAAGCCCATCCCCGATGGCGTTAAAGTCGGAGATTTTGTCAATAAAAACAGCGTTTGGGCTTTTCTTAATCTTTTGACAAAAGCGGATAGCGGCAATAATTATCCGTTTTCGACGGAAGAAAATCGCTCCTATTACAGGCACACGTTGTGGATGGTTCCGGGCGTAAAAGAAGCTAAGGCTTTAAGTAAACTATTGCAAGAGCACCCCGTATTCGGTTCGGGCGCGTTCAAAATCGTCAACGTCGCCGGTGACGGCGATGAGGAGCAGGATTACAAAGACGCGTTGAAGGCTGTCCGTAATGCAATCGGCAACGATCCCGACGACCATTACTCTATCACCATTTCTTGCGGAAGATTAACCACCGGCGTGACCGTTCCGGAATGGACGGCAGTTTTGATGTTATACGGTACGTTCTCAACGTCAGCCGCCAACTATCTGCAAACTATTTTCCGCGTGCAATCACCGGCAAACATCAACGGCAAAATGAAAGAGCGTTGCTCTGTTTTCGACTTTGCTCCGGATAGAACTTTGAAAATGGTTACCGAAGCCGTAAGTTTTTCGACAAAAGCCGGCGACACTTCCGGTGACAAGCGTATTTTGGGCGAATTTTTGAATTTCTGTCCGGTAATAGCTATCGACGGCTCGGAGATGAAACCGTACAACGTAGACGGACTTTTACAACAATTAAAGAGAGCTTATACGGATAACGTCGTTAAGAACGGTTTTGACGACAGACACGTCTACAACGACAATTTGTTAAAACTCGACGACGTAGAACTTCAGGCGTTTGAAAATTTGAAAAACATTATAGGAAGAGGCAAACAAAAAGGGGAACCGAAAAAACAAGATACGCCCGTAAACGAGCAAGGCTTTACAAATGAAGAATATGCCGAAGTCGAGAAAGATGAGAAAAAGCAAAAGAACGAGCGCATTCCCGAAGAACAGGCAAAATTTGAGGAGTTAAAAAAACAGAAAAACAATGCCCAAAAAGCGATGCGTATTTTGCGCGGCATTTCAATCAGAATACCGCTCCTCGTTTACGGCGCGGACGTTCCCGTCGACAAAGAAATTACCGTAGATAACTTCGTTGACTTGATAGACGATTCTTCTTGGAATGAGTTTATGCCCGACGGCGTTACAAAGGATGTGTACCGCAAATTCGCCAAATATTATGAGCAGGACGTCTTTGTCGCTGCCGGCAAGCAAATTCGCTATAGGACACTGTCGGCGGACGCACTGTCACCGCTCGAACGTACCAAAAGAATAGCCGAACTGTTTACGACGTTCAAAAATCCCGATAAAGAAACCGTCCTTACCCCTTGGCGAGTAGTAAATATGCACATGAGCGAATGTTTGGGCGGTTGGTGCTTTTATAACGAAGATTTTACCGAAACCTTGGACGAGCCTCGCTTTGTAGACCGCGGAGATATAACTAAGGACACTTTCTCGAACGTCGGAGCAAAGATACTTGAAATAAATTCAAAAACGGGCTTGTATCCGCTTTATGTAACGTATAGTATTTTCCGTAAACGATTGGACAGTATTCCCGTATCGGAACGCACGTTAGAAAAGCAGTACGAATTGTGGGATAAAACCGTTGAAGAAAATATCTTCGTCATTTGCAAAACGCCTATGGCAAAGTCGATAACAAAACGTACACTTCTCGGTTACCGCAAGGGCAAGATCAATGCTCATGCATTCGATGATTTAATCAATCAACTTAGAGAAAAACCGCAACAATTCAAAGAGAAAGTGCTTCGTGGTAGCACTTGGAACAAAAAGGAGTCAGTTATGAAGTTTAATGCAGTTGTAGGTAATCCGCCATATCAAATTGAGGGTAAGGGCGAAAGCAATGCAAAAGGCTCAATATATCATCTCTTTATTGATATGGGTAATAAAATCGGGAATGTCTGTACGCTAATTCATCCTGCACGGTTCCTTTTTAATGCTGGAAACACGCCACAAGAGTGGAATGATAAAATTCTCAATGATAATCACTTTTCAGTGATTAAGTATTGGGCTGATAGTTCAATCATTTTCCCTGATGTGGATATAAAAGGCGGCGTAGCTATAACTCTATACAACAAGAAAGATAAACACGAACCTATACGTGTATTTACTGCAAACAAAGAATTAACCTCTATTTTATATAAAGTTAGAACAAAAATGAAAGGTAGTCTATCAAGTGTTATAACGAACAGAGGTATTTATAAATACTCGGGTTTAGCTTATTTAGAACAACCTATAGCAATGAAGAAAACTGCTGATAAACGTATTGCACCAAGTTCTTTTGAAAGAATGCCCGAATTATTTTTTGAAGAAAAACCTAATGATGGGTACGAATATATACAAATATTAGGGAATATTAAAGGCGAACGATACTATCGCTGGTTTAGAAAAGATTATGTTGCAAGCACTGACAATTTGAATGTTTATAAAGTATTGGTGCCAAAAGCAAACGGCTCTGGCGCAATCGGAGAAGTATTATCTACGCCGTTGATCGGCTCGCCGTTGATCGGCTCGCCGTTGATCGGCTTTACAGAAACCTATATCTCTATTGGTGCCACTTCGAATAAAGAAGAAGCTGCTGCTATTCTGAAATATGTTAAATCAAAGTTCGCGAGAACCATGCTTGGCATATTAAAAGTGACTCAAAATAATCCTAAAGAGACTTGGGCATACGTCCCCCTTCAAGATTTTACCGACAAGTCTGACATCGATTGGTCAAAATCCGTTGCAGAAATCGATCGGCAACTCTACAAAAAGTACAATCTCGACGACACCGAAATCGCCTTCATCGAGTCAATGATAAAACCAATGGAGTAAAATTTCCGAGTTAAAAGGCATAAAAATAGACGGACATATCTTAGTGATTTATCCGTCTATATTTTTAAAACTTCAAAAGGGCGGGAAAACTTTGTTCCCGCCCTTTTAGCCTGTATTTTACCGATATACCGACAACCTATTCCGCCTCGAAAAAACTTTTATCGAGTCCGCAAATAGGGCAAAGGAAATCCTCCGGCACGTCGCACCACAAAGTGCCTGCCTCGATTCCGTTTTCGGGATCGCCGAGGTCTTCGTCGTAAATATATCCGCAAGGGCAAACGTATTGCATAATACTCACCTCTATCTATTCATTATTTGAGAAATAGCGTCCAAAATTTTGTCGTGACAGCCGCCGCAACCCGTCGTACAGCGCGTTATTCTCTGCACGTCCTCGAACGCCCGCTTAACGCTGTCAAACTTCTTTTCGGTGTGCAGTGCGGCTTCTACGTCCGCGAAGCTAACTTTTTTGCAGTTGCAAATAATATAGTTTTCCATAACCCAAAGGCTTATTTGCCGAAATATCTCTTGAGAAGTCCCGCAAACGCTCTTCCGTGACGCGCCTCGTCGCGAGCCATTTCGTGAACGGTATCGTGAATGGCGTCGTAACCGAGTTCTTTCGCGCGTTTGGCGAGCGCGGTTTTGCCTGCCGTCGCGCCGTTTTCGGCTTCTACGCGCATTTCGAGGTTTTTCTTCGTGGAATCGGTCACTACCTCGCCGAGAAGCTCTGCGAATTTAGCCGCGTGTTCGGCTTCTTCATAAGCCGCCTTTTCCCAGTAAAGCCCGATTTCGGGATAACCCTCGCGGAAAGCTACTCTCGACATCGCGAGATACATTCCGACCTCGGAACACTCGCCGTTAAAGTTCATCTTAAGCCCTTCCACGACCTCGCTGTCAAGACCTTTCGCAACGCCTACGACGTGTTCCGCCGCCCAGCTCATTTCCTCTTTCTGTTCGGCAAACCTCGCGGCGGACGCTCCGCATTGAGGGCATTTTTCGGGCGCGGTCTCTCCTTCGTGAACGTACCCGCAAATGGTGCATACAAATTTTTTCATAGTTGATCTCCTTATTTTTTATCGGGCGTACCCGTTATTAACCTGTTTTGACAATCCTTACATACTCCGTAGTAGACTGTCTTAACGGCGCGAACGGAAAATCCTTCTTTTTCTATTTCCGTCCGCTCGTCCGTTTCGCGGAAAAAATCGAAAATCTTTCCGCACTCGTCGCAAAGAAAATGCTCGTGAGGGCTCGTGTCCGCGTCGTAGTGTATCTTTTTATCCCGCGTTTCGAGTGTGATTATTTTCCCCTCGTCCGCAAGAAGCTTTAAGTTCCGATACACCGTGCCGAGGCTTATGTTCGGCTCTGTTTTTCGCGCAAGCTCGTAAACGGCGTCCGCCGTGGGGTGCGTTTTATTCCCGACGAGCGCGCCGAGGACCGTTTCTCTCTGCCTCGAAAATCGCGTTTCCCTCACTTCTTTGCTCCTTATTAGTAATGATTACTATTATTATAAATAAAGGAAAGGGTATTGTCAAGCGAAAAAACGGAGAAAGTGAAAAATTTTTTAGAAAATATTTTTCAAAAAAAATCGCCCTCTTTAGACCTCTTCGAAAAACGAAGGGGGAAAGAGGGCGAGCAAAAAAAGAAAAAAATTAGCTATGCGGATTGCTTTTTACGGAAAAACAATTTGAGAACCTTTCTTAAAACGAGCGGGGGTTTTACGCAAACGATTTTCATAGACAGAACACCTCTTTTTTTATTTCTTTTTATAATACGTTCTGGCACAGCAAAAACGTGCAAGACGACGGGGAATGGGTGTATGGAACGGGGGAGAGGTTGAAAGACTTGGATGCAACGTGACGTTGCCGTGCCGTCACGTTCTTCATGGCAAGAAAAAAGACCGCAAACTCGTCCTGTTCGGCTCGGCGCGCAGTCTTTTTCCGTCGGGACGTTTCCGCCCCTTCCGATATAAAAGGAAACAATCAAAGTACTTTAGACAAAAATTCTTTCAGCCTCGGATCCTTGGGGTTAGAGAAGAACTCTTTCGGCGGAGCTTCCTCTTTGATAACGCCGCCGTCCATGAACAGCACCCGCGACGCCACCTCCCTCGCAAAGCCCATTTCGTGCGTCACGACAACCATCGTCATTCCTTCGTCCGCAAGGCTTTTCATAAGCTCAAGGACTTCGCCGACCATTTCGGGGTCGAGCGCGGAAGTCGGCTCGTCGAACAGCATCACTTCCGGCTCCATCATCAGCGCGCGCACAATCGCGATACGCTGTTTTTGTCCGCCCGAAAGAGTCACGGGGAAAGCGTTCGCTTTTTCTTCGAGCCCTATGCGTTTAAGAAGCGCCATCGCCTTCTCCTCGGCTTCCTCTTTCGTTTTGAGCTTTAACTCCGTCGGCGCAAGCGTCATATTCCTGATTACGTTGAGGTTGTTAAAAAGATTGAAATGCTGGAAAACCATTCCTATTTTCTGCCTGTGGACGTTTATATCCACGTGCTTATCAGTGATATTTACGCCGTCGAATATGATCTCTCCCGAAGTCGGCACCTCGAGAAGATTCATACACCTTAAAAAGGTACTCTTTCCGCTGCCGGAAGGTCCTATTATAGCCACCTTCTCGCCTTTTTTTATCGTGCAGGAAACCCCTTTCAAAACCTCAAACTTATCAAAACTCTTGTATAAATTATTAACCTGAATAAGCTCGTCCATATTAGCGTTTATCGCTTGCGCGAAGCCTCCTTTCCAAAAGTTTTACAAGGTATGTTATCAGAAGTACCAGCACGAGGTACACAAGTGCAAGCATAAGATAGGGGATAATGTATTCATAAGTGCTATTAGCTATACTTTGGAATGCTTTATATATATCAATGACTGTAATAAAGCTGACTACCGAGGTTTCCTTTATAAGCGAAATAAACTCATTGCCGAGAGTCGGTAGAATATTTTTTATCGCCTGCGGTATTACTATCTTAAACATAGTTCTCGAAAAACTAAGTCCAAGACTTCTGCCAGCCTCCATTTGCCCTGCATCTACCGAAAGTATTCCACTGCGCATAATCTCTGAAACATACGCTCCGCTATTCATTCCAAAAGTGATGATCCCTTCCGTAAGCGGCGACAAATATATCCCCATAATCGGAAATAAAACATAATGTATCAGCAAAAGTTGTACCACTATTGGCATTCCGCGAAAAACCGCGACGTACACATTGCCCATCCCTTTTAAAATGGCAAATGCCGCACCCTTTACGGGTGCAAGCTTTACCACGGCTATCAACGAACCTATCACTAGACCTATCAATAGACCAAACACTGCGATAAGTACGGTATTTTTCAGTCCTTCGAGAAGAGTTTTATATCCTTCACGCTCTATAAATTCTCTTATAAAAATTTCAAACTTCATTCTTCTATCGAGTCGTTTTTAGTCAGTTTAATCCGTTTTGATTCCCGCGATTTCTTAATTGATTTAATCGCAACGCGCTTTTAATAACGGTGCGCCTTTAATCGCGGCTCGTCTTTAATCGGCTTATTTAATGCCGTCGTTAATGCTTTTCGCTATCATTTTTGCGGGTTGCTCATCGATTATCACAGCGTCTATCTTACCGTTGGAAAGGTCTTTGACCGCAAGCGCGCCCGCGTCGTAAGCTATCGTGTTCACGTTGGAAAAACCTTCGTACTCGAAATCGGCGTTACCGCCCGAATACATATAACCCGTCGTGCCTTTCTGCGTGCCTATTTTATAGCCCTGAGCCTTCGCCTTGATAACTTCTTCCACGTCTGCCGCGCTCTTGCAACCGTCGAACGAAGTATCGCCTTCTTTAACTATAATCACCTGCGCGGAAGTGTAGTAGCCCTTAGTGAAATCCATAGTTTCGTCGCGCTTTTCGCTGTAAGTTATGCCCGCCATTCCGACCGAGTATTCGGAAGTGCTTTGCCCCATAGAAAGAATAACCTGATCGAAGCCTATATCGTCTATATAAAGGGTTTTGCCGAGCTTATCCGCAAAGAGCTTTGCAATCTGCATATCGATTCCCGTGAACTTGTTGCCTTCTTTATACTCGAACGGGGGAAAATCTGCGCTCGTTGCAACGACGAGACAGCCGTCCTTTGAAGCGGGGTTTTCATAAGTAAAAGTCGCGTTACCGTCGAAGAAAGAATTTACGACGTTATCGAACTGTCCGTTTGCCTTAATCTCGTCCATGAACGAGTTAAGAGCGTTTTGCATTTCGGTATCGCCAGACTTAACCGCGTAAACATATTCTTCGTTCGTCAGCTCGTAAGCGATAACCTTAACCTTGGAGGCGCTGTCCCCGCAGGCGGTGAACGCGAAGCACGCGGTGAGCGCGGTGAGCGCGGCTAAAATAATTGTGAGTAACTTTTTCATTTTTCGATTCTCCTTTTTCGGCGGACTTTGTCGTCCGTTCGTTTTTTGATTATGGCGCTATTATACTACCCTCTTTTTTCGTTGTCAAACGTTTTTATGCACTATTTTAAAATATTTTCAGATTTTTTTCATTTTTTATTTTATTTATGAATAATTTTATGAATAATAACGATAATTATGAATAAACACGGCCTTCTTTCCTCTCCGCGCCCCGAAGTCATTCTCTCGCGCGGCTACTCAACGCCCCGTCCGCCGACCCGAATCCCGAAAAGTATACTCGACCTTTTTGCGGGGAGATTTGAAAATGTGCGCAGAATGACGACGATTGAAAGTTAAAACACGAAAAGCCCTGCAGAATGACGGCGAGGGATATTAGGGACGCAGTTCAAAACCGTGCAAGGGTACACGCTATCGAAAAAACCTTGTCCGCAACTCTTGACAAAGGCGAAGGTTTACTATATAATGTAAAAGTAAAGTTTTGTCGCGCTATGCGGCAGGGCTTATGGTCTATATAAAGACGATGATAAAGACAGACGCGAAAAGAGGTTTCGTTTACAGAGAAAAAGCCCTCGGCTGAAAGGCTTTTACGGGATATTCGCGGTATTCGCTTTGGAGTCGCGCCCCGAACGGCTTTTGCTTATTAGGCGGCGACGGGTAAGCCCGTTACAGCTAAAAGGAGGTTCGGCGCGCGCTTTAAGAGAGCGTTGCGTCGGGCGAAGTTAGGTGGTAACGCGTTTAAGGACGCCCTATACGTAGGGACGTCTATTTTTATTTCTACGGGAGACTGATATGCGAGAAAAATTTGAAGAACTCAGGCAACGCGCCAAGGACGAGCTTGAAAAAGTAGCTAATCTTAAGCTTTTGAGCGATCTGAAGGCTAAATTTATAGGCAAGAACGGCGAGGTGCGCGCCCTTCTTCGCGGAATGAAGGACGTTCCGAACGAGGAAAAAGCGAGCTTCGGCAAGATGGTCAACGACCTGAACGACGAGGTGAGCGCGTTCTTCGAGGAAAAGGAAAAGAGACTTAAGGAAATCGAGCGCGCCGCTCTTTATAAAAGGCAGGCGATTGACGTTACGCTCCCCGGGGAGAAACCGCTGTCCGGCAGTTTACACCCCTTAAATATCGTTAAAAACAAAATTCTCGACGCGTTCTGCGGTATGGGCTTCGAGATATTTGAGGGACCTGAAATTGACAGCGATTACTACTGCTTCCAAGCTCTCAATATCCCGAAGGACCACCCCGCGCGCGATATGCAGGATACATTTTATTTTACCGACAATATCCTTTTAAGACCGCACACCTCCCCCGGACAGGTGAGGACTATGGAGCGCGGTAAGCTTCCCATAAAGATTTTAAGCCCCGGCAGGGTTTACAGGGCGGACGACGACGCGTCCCATTCGCCGATGTTCCATCAGATAGAAGGTCTCGTCGTGGATAAGGGCGTGTCTCTCTGCGACCTTAAAGGGCTTTTGGACGAATTCGTCAAGATTATCTTCGACGACGACACGAAAACTCGTTTCAGACCGTCGTATTTCCCGTTTACCGAGCCGAGCGTAGAGGTAGACGTGACGTGCTGTAAATGCCACGGCAAGGGTTGCAGCCTTTGCAAGGGCACGGGCTGGATAGAAATTCTCGGCGCGGGCGTAGTCAACAAAAACGTTCTCGAAATGAGCGGAATAGATTCCGAGGTTTACAGCGGGCTTGCGTTCGGTCTCGGAATAGAACGCGTTACGATGATAAAATACGGCGTTTCGGATATTAGAACGTTGTTTGAGTCGAACGTTAAATTCCTTGAACAATTCGACAGGAGATAATGAATTATGAAATTACCTTTATTTTGGCTTAAAGATTACGTCGATATAGATTGCACGCCCGAAGAACTCGAAGCAAAGCTTTTTTCCTGCGGTTTCGAGGTAGAGGAAGTCGTCACGGTAAACGGCAAGGTAGACAAGATAGTTACCTGTAAAATTTTAAAGATCGAAAAGCACCCCAACGCGGACAAACTTTCGGTGACGAGAATAGACGCGGGCAAATACGGTGTTTTGCAAATCGTGACCAATGCGAAAAACATATACGAGGGGGCGATAGTCCCCGTCGCGTTAGACGGCGCGACGCTCGCTTCCGGCGACAGAATATCGAGCGGTAAAATCCGCGACGTGGAGTCGTTCGGTATGTTTTGCAGCGGCGAGGAGCTCGGCATAAACGACGATTGGTACGAGGGCGCGGGTAAAAACGAGGTTCTGATTTTCAAAGAGGATTTCCCGCTCGGCGAAGAAGTTAAAAAATTGCTCGACACAGAGTACGTCGTTTTTGACGTAAACGTTACCGCAAACCGTCCCGATTGTCAGTCGATTTTCGGCTTGGCGCGAGAGGTTGCCGCCGTGCTCGATAAACCCCTTAAAGCGCCCGACTTAAGTTTTAAGACGGACCCTTCGGTATCGACGGTGAAGACCGTTAAGGTGACGGATTCCGCGTTCGAGCTTTGCCCGAGATATATTTCTCACCTCGTAAAGGACATAAAAATAGATAAGTCCCCGTTATGGATAAAACGAAGACTTTCGGCTATGGGGCTTCGGTCGATAAACAATATCGTGGATATTACCAATTTCGTTCTTCTCGAAATCGGTCAGCCTATGCACGCGTTCGACTTAAACGATATTAAAGGCGACGAAATCAACGTAAGGCGCGCAGGTGACGGCGAAAAGATAACCACGCTCGACGACAAGGTTTTCTCGCTTACCGATAAAAACCTCGTTATCGCGGACGCCGAAAAACCCGTCGCGCTCGCGGGAGTCATGGGCGGACTTAACAGCGAAATCAAAGATACGACGAAGGACGTCTTGTTCGAGTCCGCGAAATTCGCGCGAGACAATATAAGAAAGACGTCGAGAGGTTTAGGGCAGAGGAGCGATTCTTCGTCGAGATACGAAAAGGGAGTGGACTACGCTTCCCCCGAAACGGGAATGAAACGCGCGTTAAACCTTATTTATACTCTCGGTTGCGGTAAAATTGCGGCGGACGAATACGACCTTTTGGACGCGCCTCTTAAAGAAAAAGTCATCGAGACTACGTTTTCGCGCATTAGCTCGGTGCTCGGCATAAGCGTTCCCGAAACTTTTGCGACGGATATTTTAAGACGTCTCGGTTTCGGCGCGGAGACGTGCGGAGACGAGCTTAAAGTAACCGTCCCCCTGTATCGCGAGGATATGGAGGGGTATCAGGATATTGCCGAGGAAATCATAAGGGAATACGGTTACGACCGTTTGGAGCCGACTCTTCTTAAGACCTCTTCGATAACGCTCGGTGGCAGGAACTTCGACCAGCAAAAAACGGACGAGCTGAAGGAGCTTATGGTGGGCTACGGCTTTAACGAGATAATCACTTATTCGTTCGTTTCCGAAAAGGAATTCGACCTGTTCGGGCTCGATAAGTCGAAAGCTATAAAAATTCTCAATCCTTTAAGCGAGGATATTGCGGTGATGCGCGCGTCGGTTTTGCCGTCGGTAGTCCGCGCCGCCATTTATAATCTCAACCGCAAAAACGAGGAGGGAAGGCTTTTCGAGCTTGCGAAAGCCTATTTCCCGAAGGAGCTTCCCCTTAAAGAACTCCCCGAGGAACGCGCTATGCTCGCCTTCGTTTTGTTCGGCGAAAAAGAGAATTTCTTTACCGCAAAGGGCGTTTTGGAGGGTATTCTCGATAATTTCTGCCACGGGAAAGAGGTTAAATTCGTCGCGGGGAAGGAAAGGTTTATGCACCCGACGCGCTCGGCGGACGTATTTATAGAGGGTGAGAGAATAGGCATAGTCGGTCAGCTTTCGCCGGAGACGGCGGAAATTCTCGGCGCGGAGAAGCCCCTTTACGTTTGCGAAATAAGCGCGAACGTTCTAAAAAGGCATTTGAGCGATAAGATCGTCGTGAAATCGGTTTCCAAATTCCCGAGCGTAGAACGCGACATCGCGTTCGTCGTGGACGCGGAGGTGCCGTGCGAAGCGGCGGTTTCCGCGATAAAGGAAGCCGCGGGCGACAGCCTCGAATCGGTAAAGCTTTTCGACGTGTATCAGGGAGACCAGATAGAGAAAGACAAAAAGAGTATGGCGTTTAACCTCGTGTTTACGGCGCTTGACAGGACGCTCAATGTAGAAGAGGTAGACGAGGCGATTTCCGCCGTGCTCGCTAACTTAAAAGATAAAATCGGAGCGGAATTAAGGTAAAATGATTCCCGTAAAAACGCTGAAAACGGTAGAATTCGATAAGATATTGTCGTCGGTAGCCTCGTACGCGGTTTTAGAAAGCACGAAGGCGGAAATTGCGGATTTTCGCCCGACGACGAGTCTTAAGGAGGCTGAAGCCCTTCTCGATAAAACGGAAGAGGCTTATAAGCTTTTGTTCGTTTACAGCGTAGGGGGAGTGTATTATTTTAAGGACGTTTCGGACGAGCTTGAAAGGGTGGACCGCGGCGGCACGCTAAACAACGCGGAGCTGCTTGCCGTCGCCGAAAACCTTAAAAGCGCGCGGATTATGAAGCGCGCCGTTTCCTCCGCAAAAGACGAGAGCATTACCGCTATCCCCGCGATTTGCGCAAGACTCTACGAAAACTTCGACCTCGAAAAGGAGATAACCTCGAAAATTATTTCGGAGGACGAAATAAGCGACGACGCCTCGCCGAAACTATACTCGATTCGTAGGAGCATACGGGATTTAAACGCAAAAATTCGCGATAAACTCAATTCTTTTGTCCGCGGCGGCAACAATAAGTATTTGCAGGATCAGGTCGTTACCGTACGGCAGGACAGATACGTTATCCCCGTAAAAAGCGAATACAGAAGCCAAATAAAGGGCTTTATCCACGACCAGTCCGCCTCGGGCGCAACGGTGTTTATCGAACCCGAACAGGTCATGGAATACAACAACGAGCTGAAAAAAGCAAAATTCGACGAAGCCGAAGAGATTTACAGAATACTTGCGGAGCTTTCGTCAAAGGTTTCCTTCTGTTCGGACGCTTTGAGATACAACGCGGAGAATATGCGCGAGATAGATAATTTTTTCGCGAGAGCTACCTATTCGTTTTATGAAAAATGCGTAAAGCCCGTGCTGAACGACAAGGGCGTTATCGACGTCCGCCGAGGCAGGCATCCGCTTATACCGAAGGATAAAGTAGTGCCGATAAGCGTTTCGCTCGGGAAAACCTATAAATATCTGCTTATCACCGGACCGAACACCGGCGGCAAGACGGTCACGTTAAAGCTTTTGGGGCTTTTTACGGTTATGGCTTCGAGCGGAATATTCGTCCCTGCGGGGGAGGATACGGAGCTTTCCGTTTTCGGCGGAGTGTTTTGCGATATAGGGGACGAGCAAAGCATAGAGCAGAACCTTTCCACCTTTTCGTCGCACGTTAAAAACGTCATCGAAATTCTAAAGAATTTGGACGAGAGATCGCTCGTGCTTTTAGACGAGTTGGGCGCGGGGACGGATCCCGAAGAGGGGAGCGCGCTTGCACTTGCCGTCATCGAAAAACTGCTTTCTTACGATTCCTTCGGCGTTATAACCACCCACTATGCGAGGCTCAAGGAATTCGCCATGGAAAATGCGGAAATCGTAAACGCTTCCATGGAATTCGATTCCGCTACGCTGAAACCTTTATACAGGCTGAACGTGGGAATCCCCGGGAGCTCCAACGCGATAGAAATCGCGAAAACCCTCGGACTTCCCTCGGACGTTATAGAGAGGGCGATAGATAATCTTTCCGAAGAAAAGGTGAGCTTTGAAAGGGTGCTTAAAAAAGCCGAGGACGGCAGGAGAGAGACGGAAAGGCTTGCGGCGGAGCTTGACGGTATCAAAGCGCAAAAAGAGGCGGAGCTTAAGGAAATAGCCGAAAATAAGGAAAGAATAATTAAAGAGCGCGAGAAGATTTATCTTAACGCCAAACAGGAAACCAAGCGAATAGTAGCGGACAAACTTTCGGAAGCGGAAGAAATCATAGACGAGCTAAAGGGCATACTGAAAAGGGCGGGGCTGGAAAGCAGAGAAGCCATCCGCGCGGCGGAGCTTAAAAACCGCCTTAAAAACAGCAGGTATTTAGACGCGGACAACGACCTTGCGCCGATAGAACTTATAAAACCCGAGACGGCGGAGCTTAAAGTCGGGAGCAAGATATATATAAAAAGTCTCGGCGCGTACGGCAAGCTTTTGTCGATAAAGGAAAATAAGGGCGAAGCGGAGGTGCTTATCGGCGACATTCGCTCTAAAGTGAAAATTTCCGATATTTATAATCAGGAAGAGGAAAAGGCGTTAAAGCAAAACGGCAAAGTAAAAGTCGCAAGGACAGCCGCAACGAGCGCGGCAGAGACGAGACTTAACGTCATAGGTAAAACATCTCTCGAAGCGATTGACGAAGTTAAGCGGTTTATTGATTCCGCGGTCGTAAATAACATAGAAGAGCTTACCGTGATTCACGGCGTGGGCGAGGGAATTTTATTAAAGGCTATTCGGGACTATCTCAAGACCGATAAAAACGTCAAGGAATTCAGGCGCGGAAGATACGGCGAGGGCGAGAACGGCGTTACCGTGATACGCTTAAAATAGGCGCGTTCGGCGGCTATCCTTTTCTTACTCTTATTAGAAACTTAAACGGGAGATAAAATGCAAGAGCTTTTTTACGAGGAGTCCTCCAAAATTCGCGAGGGACGCTCCGCAAAAACGAAATATTATATTTTTAAGGCGTTGTCTATATTGTCGTACGTCCTTTTCGGAGTGTGGCTGTTTTTGTTTTTGATGTTTTACGAATTTAAGGGCAGCGTAGGGCAGATTATTTTGGGCGCGTTGTTCGCGCTTTTGCCGGCCGTTGCATTCCTTGCCTCGGGGATCGTGCTCGGAAAATTTAAGGACAGGTTTTACGTCGATTACGACTATACCTTTATTTCGGGGACGATAAGGTTTTCCAAAGTCATTAAAGAAATTAAGAGAAAACACGTCGTTTCGTTCGAGACGTCGGAGATAGAAAAGATAGGAAAATACGGCAGCGAGCTTTGCGAAAAGTATTCGCTTATGCCCGACGTAAAGACGGTTGTACTGACCTCTAACGCTACGCCGGACGAGGGAAAAGCATTTTATTATATCGTCGTCAATAAGGACGGAGAGAAAAAAATGTACGTTTTAGAGTGTACCGAAACGTTCGTCGTGAACGTTTTGAAATTTTCAAAGCGTACCGTCGTCGACGAAGCATTGACGAGGCGCGCATAATGATTTATTTCGATAACGCGGCGACGACCAAGCCTTCGCAAAAGGCACTCGAAAAAGCCCGCAAATTTAACGAAGAAGAATTTTTCAATCCCTCGGCGTTATATAGAGGGGGGCTTTCGGCTTCGCTCGCCGTTAAAGAGGCGAAGGAGACCGTATTAAAAACGCTCGGCGCGTCGCCGTCCGATAAGGAGGTTATATTTACCTCCTGCGGTTCGGAGAGCGACAATACGGCGATTTTCTGCGCCGTTCGGCGCGGAGTTTTCGTGACCGATAAGGGCGAACACTCGGCGGTATATAAATGCTTTACCGAATTAAAAACTCGTGGTTGCGATACGGAAATCGTCGAGCTCGATAGATACGGCGGCGTAAACGTCGAAAAACTTTTTAATTGCGTTAAAGAAAAAAAGGCGAGCTTCGTCTCCGTAATGCACGTAAACAACGAGACGGGCGCGATAAACGACGTTAATTTTATCGCGGATAAATTAAAGGAAATCAACCCGAAGCTCGTTTTTCACTCGGACGGGGTGCAGGCTTACGGAAAGATACCGTTCAGGATAGGCAAAAACGTAGATTTATATTCTATAAGCGCGCACAAAATCGGCGGGCTTAAAGGCGTGGGCGCGCTCGTCAAGAGAAAGGGATTGAATTTGTTTCCTTTAATTTACGGCGGCGGACAAGAGGGCGGATACAGAAGCGGTACGGAAAACGTGTTCGGGATAAAGACTTTCGAATACGCCGCAATTGAGAGGTTTTCCGCTATAAAAGAAAATTTTATCAAAGCTTCGGCTATAAAGAAATATATCGCGGAGGGTTTGGATAAAGAAATCTTTAAGATTTTGTCGGCGCAATCCGACGCTCTTTCAAGTCCGTACGTTCTCTCCGTATCGGCGGAGGGACTTCGCGGAGAGGTGCTTATGCACGAACTCGAAACTTACGACATAGTAGTCGGAAACGGTTCCGCCTGCTCGTCTAAAAACAGGTACAGTAGGGTAATAGAGGCGTGCGGTTACGGCGCGAAGGTCTTGGACGGGGTTTTGAGAATCAGCTTTTCGCCCGAGAACACGATGGAGGAAGCGGAGCGTTTCGTCGAAATCGCAAACGCCGCCGCAAGCAAGCTTAAAAGGATGATGGAATAATGGAAAAAGCGATTATCATAAGATACTGCGAAATTCACCTTAAAGGTAAAAATCGCGGATATTTCGAAAAAATGCTCAAAGAAAACGTAAGGCGTTCTCTTAAAGGGATAGAACACACCTTTACCGCTATGCACAGCAGGTATCTTATAGAGAATTTTGCCGAAGAGGACTTGTCGGTTATAGAGGAAAAACTGCATAAAATCGCGGGCGTTCACACCTATAGCAAAGCTCTCGTCGTCGATAGCGAATTGGAAAAGATTTTCGAGGCGGCGGCTTTGCTGTGCAAGGATAAACACGGCTCTTTCAGAGTTACCGTAAATCGCGCGGATAAGACCTTTTCGCCGAATTCTATGGAGACCGCGCGGCTACTCGGCGGAAGACTTTTAGAACTTTACGGAAAAGATATAACGGTTGACGTCGTAAGTCCGTCGTTTACCGTCTTCGTAGATATAAGGGAGGACGGAAAGACGTTCGTCTATACCGAGGTCGCGCATTGTATGAGCGGTATGCCGGTAGGTTCGGCAGGGCGCGGACTTCTTCTTATATCGGGCGGTATAGACAGTCCCGTTGCGGGGTATATGATGTGTAAACGCGGAATGAAGCTCGACTGTCTGCACTTTCACAGTTTTCCGTATACCGGTGAAGCCGCAAAGCAAAAGGTCGAGGATTTGACTGCGAAAATAGGGGAATACAACGGCGGAATAAACCTTTACGTCGTGTCGTTTACGCATATTCAGGAGGCTATTCACAAGAATTGCCCCGAAGAGTTTATGATAACGCTTATGAGAAGGTTTATGATGAGAATCGCAGAGAGGCTTTCCGAAAAGCTCGGCGCGCAGGCGATAATAACGGGGGAAAGTCTCGGGCAGGTTGCAAGTCAGACTATCGAGAGCATAACGTCCTCCAACTCCGTCGTGACGATGCCCGTTCTTCGTCCGCTTATCGCTTTCGACAAAATAGACATTATCGAAATCGCGAGAAAGATAGACACCTACGAAACCTCGATTTTGCCTTACGAGGATTGCTGTACGGTATTTCTTCCTAAATTCCCCGCAATCAAGCCGAATTTACAAAGAGTTATAAAAGCGGAAGAAAAATTAGACGTTGAAGGGCTTATAGAAGAAGCTATGAGCGGTATTGAAAAGATAACCTTTTGATTTTTTGCAAAAGGCTTTTGCGGAGATTTTATTCGAAATCGTCCGTCCACCATTCGCCCGCGCCGCCGACAGGTGGCGTTTTTATTTTACCCAAAATCGTTTCCGCACCGTAAAAACGCTTTTTATCGTTTGCGTAGTAAGGGACTATCGAATACTCGTAAGCCTTGCCCGCCTCGGCTTTGTCGTCGGAAAGGAGAAGCTCGCGAGGGGAGCCTTTTATCTCAAACAAAAGCTCGCGTTTATCTCCGTCCGTCCTGTATATATTCGCCCCGTATAATTCGGAAAGAGACAGCCTTATCGTTATTTCGTCGCCCGTTACCGACAAGCCGCCGCCGTCTATTTTCGGGCTTGAAAACCTGTCCGACCTGACTTTAGGCGCGCCGTTTTTCGTAAACAGCCCGTCGACGACGTATCTTTCCGGCGCGATTTCGTCCGCGAGAAGAAGACTGCCGTCCGCCTCGTACGACAACTTATCGAGCTTTAACGAGACCGTTTCGTCGCTTTTTTCTATGGCGGGAGGTTTGCGCGTTTTATATAATTCGCTCCAGATTTCCGCCGCGCGCGCGGAGGGGAGCGTTCCGCCCGTCACCGAATTTTCCATTTGTTCGCCGTTTTTACATCCGTACCAAACGCCGAGGACGTATTCAGAGGTGTAAGAAATGCAGTATGCGTCGGTGTTTCCGCTTTTCGTCCCCACGGTACCCGTTTTGGCGTAGACGGGAAAGCCGAGGAAGGAAAGCTTCTTCGCCGTGCCGTCGGTAACCGTAAAGGACAGCATATCGTTCATAACGTCGCAGGTACCGCGAGAGAAAATTCGCTTTTCGGAGCCGCTCGCACCGCGCCCGTATCGAACCGTTTTTTCGGACGTAACGGACGGCGCGACGTACGTTCCGCCGCGTAAAAACACGCCGTACGTCGCGGTCAGATCTTTGAGCGCAACGCCCTTTTCGGTACAGCCGAGGGCAACGCACGGCGAATTGTCGTTTTCGGTAAATTCTATGCCCGTTCCGTCGAGATATTTTTCGGATTTTTTCACGCCGACGGAGCTCAATATTTTCGCCGCGCACACGTTGAGGCTTTTTGCGAGCGACTCCTTTACGGAAACGCTGCCGTAATATACGTCGTTATAGTTTGACGGCGCATAACCGTTAAAGTCGGTTTTCTCGTCGAGAATTTTAGTCATTTCCGAAACCGTTCCGCTCTCGATCGACGGCGCATAAACTACGAGAGGTTTTAGCGCGGAGCCGACTTGCCTGTTCGTTTCGGGGGCGGTGGAATAGTACGCGATTATTTTGCCGTCGGCGTTTAACATTATCGCGCTTTTCTCGCACGCCTTATCGCATTGTTTCAAGGCGTTTTCGAGCGCGTCCTGCGCTTCCATCTTAAAAGCCGTGTAAATTTTGCGTTTTCCGCCGTAATATCCGTCTTCGCCGTAAATATCCGCAACCTCTTTTTTTGCGAGATACAAATACCCGTACTCTCCGAGCTCGCCGCCCGTAACGTCGGGAAAGTTCGCCGCCGCTTCGTCGTATTCCCTTTGCCCGATATAGCCTTGCGCGAGCATCTCTTTTAAAACCGCGTTCTTCCTTTTTTCGCAGTTTTCTTTTTTGTAAAACGGGGAATAGAGGGACGGGGCTTTGATAACGGCGGCAAGCGTCGCGGCTTCGTTTAAGGACAAATCCTCGGGGCTTTTATCGAAATAAACGCGCGCCGCGTCGGTTATTCCGTACGCTCCCGAGCCGAAGTAAATGGTGTTGAGGTACTTTTCGAGGATTTCGTCCTTGTCGTATTTTTTCTCAAGCTCCACCGCAAGCCGCATTTCGGAAAGCTTTCGTTTAAAGGTCTTTTCGCCCGAAAGGTGAGTGTTTTTTACGAGCTGCTGCGAAATGGTAGAGCCGCCCTCCTTAAAGGAAAAGCTCCTCGCGTTGTTTACGGCGGAGCGTAACAACGCCTTAAAATCCACGCCGCGGTGATGATAAAACCTTTTATCCTCGATGGCGATGAAGGCGTTTTTAACGCAGTCGGGAATTTTTTCGTAGCTCGTCACCGAATTGCCGCCGACCTCTTCCGCCATAAGATTGTTCGAGGAATCGTAGTATTCGAAGCCGCCGTCTATTTTGACGAGTTTGTTTTCGTCGATTTTTACGCCCGCCGTGATTATCAAAAACGCCGAAAGTAAGGCGAGCAGTATCGCGGCAAGCGACAAAAAAACGACGAGCGTGATTTTGAGCGGAAGATTCTTTTTCATATCCTAAACAGTATGCTTAAGATATTTATCTTTATACTAAAAACTCGCTTATAAAATTGACAAAAAGCGATTTTTAGGCTATGATATTTAGTATGGGTAGAACAGACTTAAAATACAAAATTATAACCTACGGTTGTCAGATGAATCTTCACGAATCCGAAAAGCTCGCGGGGATGCTTGCCGTTCGCGGATATTCCCCCTGCGACGAGGAAAAGGACGCCGACGTTATCGTTTTCAATACTTGCTGTATCAGAGAGAACGCCGAAAAAAAGGCGGAGGGTAACATAGGCGCGTTAAAACAGCTTAAAAGAAGGAAAAAGGAGCTTATAATCGCCGTCGGGGGCTGTATGACGCAACAGGACGGCTACGCGGCGAAATTAAAGGCGGAATTCCCGTTCGTGGACATCGTCTTCGGCACGCATAACCTCGAAAAATTCGGGGAGCTTCTCGACGAGGAGATTGCGGAGAAGAAGAGCGTTTTTGACGTGTGGAAAAAAGAGGGGGCGATTACCGAGGGTACGCCGAAAGCGCGCACGAGTTACCCGAACGCTTGGGTGAATATTACATACGGCTGTAATAATTTTTGCACTTACTGCATCGTTCCGTACGTACGCGGCAGAGAGCGCAGCAGACTTTTAGGCGATATTCTTGAGGAATGTAAGGACTTAGTTCGTCGCGGATATAAGGAAATAACTCTTTTAGGGCAGAACGTAAATTCTTACGGACACGACCTCGAAGACGCCGATTTCCCCTCGCTGATAAGAGCGGTGTCCGAGATAGACGGCAAATTCCGTTTGAGGTTTATGACCAATCACCCGAAAGACCTTTCCGAGGAGCTTGTAAAAGCCATTGCGGAGAGCGATAAGGCGTGCAGGAGCTTTCATTTGCCCGTGCAAGCCGGTTCGGACAGGATATTAAAGCTTATGAACAGGCGATATACTGCGGATGACTATATTAATAAGGTTGAAATGCTCCGCTCGTACATACCCGACGTTGCCATAACGACGGACGTTATGGTGGGCTTCCCCACGGAGACGGAGGAGGATTTTCTATGCACCTACAAACTCATGAAAGAGGTAGGCTTTGCGGGCGCGTTCACCTTCGTTTATTCCCCGAGAGAGGGTACGCCCGCGGCTAAAATGGACGGACAGATAGACGAGGAAACGTCAAAACGCAGGATAATGAAGCTGATTGACCTTCAAAACGCCGAGAACAGAAGGCAGTCTAAAGCATACCTCGGCAAGACCGTGGAGATACTTTGCGAGGGTTTCGACAAGAAAAAGAATAAGTACCTCGGCAGGGATACGCGCGGCAGAATGGCGTATTTTGACGGCGATGAGAGTCTTTTGGGGAACTTCGTAGACGTCAAGATTGCCTCGACGGGCGGAATGTCGCTTATGGGCGAGGCGGAAAAGCGGCGCGAAGACAACTAACGATAAGGTAAGGGATTATGACAGACGTAAACAAAAACGAAGTGTCCTCCATGATGAGGCATTATTTGGAAATAAAGGAAAAATACCCCGATTGTATAGTTTTTTACAGGCTCGGTGATTTTTACGAGATGTTTTTCGACGACGCGATAAAGGCGTCGAAGCTTCTGGATTTGACCTTGACGGGCAGAGCCTGCGGTTTAAGCGAGCGCGCGCCGATGTGCGGCGTACCCTTTCACGCGGCGGATTTATATATTGCAAAGCTCGTCGGGCTCGGCGAAAAGGTCGCTATTTGCGAACAGCTCACCGCGCCGAACGGCAGGGAGCTTGTGGAGAGAGACGTCGTTAAGATAGTCACCGCGGGGACTATAACGAGCGACGAGCTTATCGACGATAAAACCAACAATTTTCTCGTTTCGGTTTTCGCCGACGACGCGGACGGGTTTTCCGCCGCCGTTTCGCGCGCGGACATTACGACGGGCGAATTCTTTACTAAAAATTTCACGGGAGACGCGGAGGATCTTTTTAACGACCTCGTTAAAATCGCGCCGAAGGAGATTATCGCAAACGAAAAGGCGCGGATATTATTGAGCGGTTCGCCGCTCGTTACCCAAGGTGTATTGCCCCGCCCGAGCGCGTTTTCGGAGGGCGAGTTTAATAGGCGGACGGCTTCGGAAACGCTGAAAAATCAGCTAAAGGTCGCAACCCTCGCCCCCTTCGGCATAGCGGACTCCGATCCGTGCGTTTGTTCGGCGGGCGCGCTCGTTGCATATCTTAAGGAGACGCAGAAAAATCTGCTCGTCAACGTCAATTCGATAACGCTCGAAAACGAAGCGGACTACCTTATGCTCGACGCAAACGCAGTCAGAAATCTCGAAATCGTCAAGACTCTTCGCGACGAGAAAAAATACGGCTCGCTTTTGTGGCTTCTCGATAAAACCAAGACGAGCATGGGCGCGAGAAAGCTTCAAAGCTGGTTGCTTTCTCCCTTGCGCAGCGCGGAGAAAATAAGGCGCAGACAGGAGGGGGTAGAAGTATTTTTCGACAGTACGATAGCGAGACAGGGGATAGCCGAAATTCTTTCGGGCGTAAAGGATATAGGGCGGATAGCGGGTAAAATTTCGAGCGGAAATCTTGCCCCGAGAGATTGCATAGCGCTTCTTAACTCTTTGGAGGCGTTGCCCGCCGTAGTCTTCAGACTGTCGGGGCTTCGCTCGGAATACATAGAGGATATAGCGTCGAGGCTCGGCAACTTCGACGACGTGTGCAAGCTTTTACGCGCCGCCGTTTACGACGCCGCGGCGGAGGGCACCGATTATAACGAGAATAAAAAAAGCTCCGCCGCGAGGTATATTAAGGACGGCTTTAACGCCGAGCTCGACGGGCTTAGGAGCCTTAGCGTAAACAGTAAAGGGGCTATTCTCAAAATAGAGGCGCGGGAACGCGAACGCACCGGAATTAAGACCTTGCGAATAGGATATAACCGCGTGTTCGGGTATTATATAGAGGTCACGAATTCTTTGCGGGACAGAGTGCCTTACGACTATATTCGCAAGCAAACGGTCGCCAACGCCGAACGCTACGTTACCGAAGAATTAAAGACGGTGGAGGATAAAATTCTCACGGCGGAGGAGCGCGCCGCACAGCTCGACGCCAAACTTTACGGCGAGATTAAGGACGGGCTTACCCTACGCGTCGGCGAGCTCAAGAAAACGGCGGAGGCGATTGCGGAGCTGGACGTGCTCGTCGCTCTCGCGACGGTCGCGCGCGAAAACGACTACGTTAAGCCGACTATACTTGACGAGGGCGGCAGGCTAAACATAACCGAGGGCAGGCACCCCGTCGTGGAAGCGGCGTCTCGGCAGAGATTTATCCCGAACGACTGCGTTTTGGACGGCGACGAAAACCGGACGATGATAATCACGGGTCCCAATATGGCGGGCAAAAGCACGTATATGCGGCAAGTTGCGCTGATAACGCTGATGGCGCACGTCGGCTCGTTCGTTCCCGCAAAGTCCGCGGAAATTCCGCTTACCGATAAAATTTTTACGAGAATAGGCGCAAGCGACAGCCTTATTTCCGACCAAAGCACATTCATGGTGGAAATGTCCGAGACCGCGGATATATTAAAGCACGCCACGAAAAACAGTCTTATCGTTCTCGACGAGATAGGGAGGGGGACGAGTACCTTCGACGGGCTCAGCATCGCGTGGGCTGTCGTCGAATTCGTCACGTCTAAAGTAAAGGCAAAGACGCTTTTTGCCACGCACTATCACGAGCTTACCGAGCTCGAGGGCGTTTTGGAGGGCGTTAAGAACTATAAAATTACCGTAAAGGAAATGCAAGGCACGATAATCTTTTTAAGGAGAATTATGCGCGGCGGAGCAAACAGGAGCTTCGGTATAGAGGTAGCAAGGCTTGCCGGCGTAAACGCGGAGGTTACCGACCGCGCAAAGCAAATCTTAAAAAGGCTCGAGACTTCGGAACTTTGCGGAAGAGGGGCGAATTCGTCCGTTTCGGGAGAAACGGACGCAAATCGAGAGACGGCGCAAAGCACGGAGATCGAACGAATAATAAAAGACCTCGATATAGACAATTTATCGCCGATGCAGGCGCTGACCGTGCTTTACGACCTCGCGGAAAAGGTGAAGAACAATGGGTAAAATAAACGTTTTGAGCAGTACGATATATAATCGCATTGCGGCGGGCGAGGTCGTCGAACGCCCCGCTTCCGTCATAAAAGAGCTTGTCGAAAATTCCATAGATTCGGGAGCCAAAAGCATAACGGTAGAAATTGCGGACGGCGGCACGTCGTTTATGCGCGTTACGGACGACGGTTGCGGCATAGAAAAGAGCGAGTTGAAAAAGGCGTTGATGCCGCACGCGACGAGTAAAATCGCAAAGCTACAGGACCTCGACGACATATCGTCGCTCGGTTTTCGCGGCGAGGCCCTTGCAAGCATAGCCTCCGTATCCAAGATAACGATAGAAAGTAAACCCTCGGCGCAAGAGAGCGGCGCGTCGATTCATTCGGAGGGCGGGGCAACGGAGGAGGTTCGTGACTGCGGTGCGGCGAACGGTACGACGATAACCGTAAAGAATTTATTCTATAACACCCCCGCAAGGGAGAAATTTTTAAAAACGCCGAAGGGAGAGGAAAGCGAAATTTCCTCGATTATGTCAAAGTTTATACTCGGCAATCTCGAAACGGCGTTTAAGTACGTCGCGGACGGGAAAACGATATACGCCTCTTACGGTGACGGATTTGAATCCGCGATGATTTGCATTTACGGGACGGAAATCATCGATAACTGCTACTATATAGACGTGGAGAAAAACGGGCTTAAGATAAACGGTTATATAGGCAAGCCGTTTTATACGAAGCCCAACAGAACGTATCAATCGTTTTTCTTAAACGGTCGATATATATGCAATCAAACCGTAGCTTCCGCGATAGGGAACGCATACGCCGCCTATCTTATGAAACGGCAGTATCCCTTTTACGTTCTCTCTATGTCGGTTCCCGCCGAGACGGTTGACGTAAACGTCCACCCGAATAAAAAGGACGTGCGTTTTTCAAACAATTCGGTTATTTACGGTACGCTTTACTCGGTTATATCCAAGGTTTTAGACGGCAGCAGCGAGGCTATCGGTATCGTAAAAAAAGATTCTTCGCCCGTTGCGGAGGGCGATAAAAAGCTTGACGACAAGACAGCCGATTATGCCGCGTACAGCGAGGTTAAATATAAGATAAATGCGCCTAAAACGCTCGGAAACGATAGTAGAAAGGTGTCTTTTGCGAGCGGCGGCGCAAATAGCGCGTCGTTTTATTCGGACGAATTTTTTAAGGACGCGGGCGAGCGCGGCGCAATAAAAGAAGACGGCGCGGTCCGCGATATTTTCGCCGAGAACAAAGCGTATCTCGAAAGTCTCGAAAGGCGCAAAGCTTTGCAGGCGGAAGAAAACGCTTCTCGTTTTTCGTCCGCCGCCGAACAGAAGTTGCCGATTAAAGGCGAGCTGAAATATATAGGTCAGGTGCTTAACACCTACCTCGTGTTAGAGGACGGAACGGACGTATATTTTGCCGACCAGCACGCGGCTCACGAAAGATTGTTGTTCGACAAATTTAAGGGGCAGATAGATAACCGAGCAGTGGAGATACAGCCGCTTTTGACGCCCTATATCGTCGAATGTAACGACGACGAGTTCTCCTTTCTGTCCGCAAAAAAAGATACTCTTAAGGAAATGGGAATAGTAATCGAGGAATTCGGCGCGACTTCTTTCCGCGTATCGGAAATACCCGTTTGCTTTACGGGGCTTAATTTCGATAAGCTCTTCGGAGAGATTTTGTCCGACTTAAACGAGCTGAAAAGCATATCGCTTCAGGATATATTAAAGGACAAGCTCGCGCAAAAGGCTTGCAAGGCGGCGATAAAGTCGGGCGATAAACTGCGCGAACAGGAAATCGAGGTCCTCGTAAAGGCGTTAAACGAGAATATCGGCTTAAAATGTCCGCACGGCAGACCCGTTGCCGTAAAAATAACGAGAACGGAAATAGATAAATGGTTCAAGCGAATACTATGAAGGGAAGGCTTCTGATTATTTGCGGCGCGACCGCTTCGGGAAAGACCGCCCTCGCCGTCGAGTGCGCGAGGCTTCTCTCTACCGAGGTTATTTCCGCCGATTCCATGAACGTGTATAAGGGACTTGACGTAGGCACGGCAAAGCCCTCCCCGTCGGAGCAGAAGGGGATTACTCACCATTTGATAGACGTCGCGTCGCCGTTCGATAGGTTTACCGTCGGCGACTATAGGGAGCGTGCCTTGCCCGTCGTGAAAAAGCTCTTGTCGGAGGGAAAAACGCCCGTGATTTGCGGCGGTACGGGTTTTTACGTCAATTCGCTGCTATATAACCTTTCCTACGGCAACGGCGTAGGCGATATCGAGGTAAGGAATAAGTATAAGGACTTGGCGCGCGAAAAAGGAAACGAAGCCGTTTTCGATATTCTTAAGAAGAAAGATCCGTTAACAGCGGAAAGACTGCACCCCAACGACTTAAAAAGGGTTATACGCGCTTTGGAAATATACGAGGGCGGCACCAAGAAATCGGACATAACGGACGACGCCGCTCCCATTTTCGATTACGACGCTTATTGCATAAATTATCCCAGAGACGAGTTGTACAAGAGGATAAACGCGCGCGTGGATTCGATGATAGAAAAAGGGCTGATAGAAGAGGTTATCGCCCTAAAAAAACAGGGCGTAACACTCGATAATCAGTGCATGCAGGGAATAGGCTATAAAGAAATTTATGCGTACCTGTCGGGCGAGCTTTCTCTGCCAAACGCAATAGATTTAATAAAACTCAACACGAGACACTATGCGAAAAGGCAGATTACGTTTTTTAAGAAACTCCCGAATTTGAAGGAATTACCGCCCGAGAGCGCGGAAAAACTCGCAAAAAGGATTTGTAACTTTATATGATAGATTTAGAGCTTATTGAAAATAGCGAACGAACATTGAAGCCGCAATTCGAAAAGGCGGAAAAAATAGCGTACGCCAATCAGAAAAAGGTCATTGAGGCGTTTCGGAAAAACAGAATCGCGCTCCGCCATTTTTGCGGTTCGACGGGCTACGGCTACGGCGACGAGGGGCGTGACGCGTTGAACGGCGTTTTCGCCGATATTTTCGGCGCGGAAGCTGCGATATGCTCGCCGTTTCTAACGTGCGGAACTCACGCCATTTCCGCGTGCCTATACGGGATTCTCCGCCCGAACGACGTGGTTTTAAGTATCACGGGCGAGCCGTACGACACGCTTAAAGAGGTCGTTTCGGGTATCGGCGGCGGAACGCTTAAGGATTTCGGGATAACCTTTGAGTTTATCGGGCTTAAAGACGGGGATTTCGACGCGGATGGAATAAAAAGATTTTTTGCCGAAAATCCGCAACCGAAGATGGTCTATCTCCAGCGTTCGAGAGGTTACGAATGGAGAAACGCCCTCTCCGTCTCGCAGATAGAGAGAGCGGTGCGGTTTTTGCGCGACGAATGTAGTTTTGAAAATTGTATCATGCTCGACAACTGTTACGGCGAGTTTATAGAGGAAAGAGAGCCGACGGAGGTCGGAATCGACGTTGCGGCAGGCTCGCTTATCAAAAATCCGGGGGGCGGAATCGCGCCGACGGGCGGTTATGTCGCGGGTAAAAGGAAATACGTTGAACTCGTTGCAAACAGGCTTACCTCTCCGTCGCTCGGCGGCGAGGTCGGCTCTTATGCGTACGGTTATCAGTATTTTTTCCAAGGTCTTTTTCTCGCGCCGCACGTCGTTTTGCAGGCGGTAAAGGGCGCGTTGCTGTTCGCGAAGGTTTTTAGCGCGTTGGGGTATGAAACCTCGCCGAGCGCGGGGGAGATGCCGACGGACGTCATTACCGCAATAAAATTCGGCGACCGCGAAAAGCTGATAGCTTTTATCGGGGGCGTACAAAAGAACTCGCCGATAGACAGCTTCGTCACCGCCGAACCGAGCGCGATGCCGGGGTATACGGACGAGGTTATCATGGCAGCCGGTTGCTTCGTGCAGGGCTCGTCTATAGAGCTTTCCGCCGACGCGCCCGTAAGACCGCCGTTTATCGCCTATTTGCAGGGCGGGCTTACCTACGAACACTGCAAGGCAACTTTGGCAAGCATGGAGCTGTGAAGAATTGTTACAAATAGTAAAAATCGGTTCTATGCAAAAAAACCATAGGCGTCTTTTAGGTATAAAACGACGGACGAGATGTAAAACGACGATATATACTTGACAGTAAAACTTCTTTGATGTATAATCAATAATGTGGGAATAGACGCAGATCGCTTTGCCCTGAACGATAGATGGGGGCAAAAACGGCGTCAACGCGCTGTTTTGCTGCGCGTGGCTTGAAATTTTAGCAAGAAATAGCGCGTATAGCCGAACGGTACGGGCGGTACAGCAAGAGATAATGAGGGTAGTATGAAGGCAGAGCCTTTTAAGAAAAAAGTATATCTTTCCTCGCCGACGATGCATGGCGAGGAATTGCAATATATGACCGCGGCATACGAAACCAATTGGATGTCCACGGTGGGCGCAAACGTTGACGAGGTAGAACGTATTGCCGCCGAAAACGCGGGGGTGAGGTATGCCGTCGCGCTTTCGTCTTGCACCGCCGCGCTTCATTTGTGCGTAAAATCGGCGGGAGAGAGGCTATACGGCAAGCCCTTAATCGGTCACGGCGCGTTTGAGGGGAAGAGGGTGTTTTGTTCGGATATGACGTTTAGCGCCACGCTTAACCCCGTCGTGTACGAGGGTGGCGTTCCCGTGTTTATAGACACGGAAGCGGATTCGTGGAGCATGGATCCCGTTGCGCTCGAAAAGGCGTTTGAACTATACCCCGAGGTGAAGCTCGTCGTATATGCGGAATTATACGGTTTCTCGGGGCGGGTCGATATAATCAAGAAAATTTGTGAGAAACACGGCGCGCTGTTAATCGAAGACGCCGCCGAAGCGTTGGGCGCAAGACATAACGGTAAAAAGTGCGGTTCGTTCGGCGACTATGCGGCGATCAGCTATAACGGCAACAAAATTATCACCGGTTCCTCGGGCGGTTGTTTACTTACAAACGATATAGAAGTGGCGAATAAGGCTCGGAAGTGGTCTACGCAAGCGCGCGAAAACGCGCCGTGGTATCAGCATGAAGAGGTTGGTTATAACTATCGCATGAGCAACGTGATTGCGGGCGTCGTGCGCGGACAATACCCGCATCTCAACGAGCATATCGCGCAGAAGAAAGCGATTTACGAAAAGTATCGCGAGGGGTTTAGAGATTTGCCCGTCAAAATGAATCCGATTATCGACGGCTCGGAGCCGAATTATTGGCTGTCGGCGATGATTATCGACGAGAAATATATGTGCAGGCAGGTGCGCGACGATTCTAAAGCGTTGTTTGTGGCGGAAGCGGGCAAGACGTGCCCTACCGAGATATTGCAGACAATTTCTTCGCTTAACGCGGAGGGTAGACCGCTTTGGAAGCCCATGCACATGCAGCCGATGTACCGCATACATGAGTTTATTACTCGTAGCGGTAGCGGGCGGGCGAAAACGAACGCGTATATATCGGGCGGCGTTTCGGACGTGGGCGCGGATATTTTTAACCGCGGTTTGTGTTTGCCGTCCGACAACAAAATGACGGCTTACGAGCAAGAACGGATTATCGAAGCGGTCAGGACGTGTTTTGAATAATGGAAAAGTTTTTTCGCGAATTGACAAGTACGTGGTGGGGCATTGCGATCGTTTGCGTCGTTGCGGCGGCGGTGTGGATTTTGCTCTCGGCGGCGTTATATAAACCGTTTTTTAAGCGGTTTTACGATTTTGTTTTATCTCTTTTGGCGATTGTAGTGCTGTCGCCGTTATTATTGATTTTAACGATTGCGGGGGCGATTGCGATGCGCGGAAATCCGTTTTTTACGCAGCTACGTCCGGGGAAGAAAGGTAAAAACGGCAACGAGAAGATTTTTCGGTTGATTAAATTCCGCACGATGAGTAATAAAAAAGACACGGAAGGGAATTTGTTGCCGGATGCGCAAAGGCTGAATAAATACGGTAAGTTTTTGCGTTCGACGTCGCTCGACGAAATACCGGAGCTTATCAATATCTTAAAAGGGGATATGTCTATCGTCGGTCCGCGACCGCTACTTGTAAAGTATTTGCCTTATTATACCGTGGAAGAACGGCACAGACACGACGTCCGCCCGGGACTTACGGGGTATTCTCAAGTACACGGAAGAAACGCGATTTCGTGGGAAGAAAGGTTTAGATTTGACGTTTTTTACATAGAACAATATTCCATTTGGCTGGATATAAAGATAATATTCGGCACGGTTTTTTCCGTATTGAAGCGTAGCGGCATAAGCAGTGCGACGAGCGAGACGATGGAAGAATTTAAGAGAACGAAAACGAGGGACGAGTAGCTGTGAAGAAATTAGTTATTATCGGCGCAGGAGGGCACGGAAAGGTCGTTGCGGATATTGCGGCGAAAAACGGTTATACGAACATAACTTTTTTGGACGATAACGATGCCGTGAAAACGTGCGGTGATTATATAGTGGTCGGTACAAGTAAAGAAGCCGTAAAATATACGGATGCCGATTTCTTCGTTGCTATCGGAAACGCAACGCGTCGTCGTAAAATTCAATCGGACATCGTAACGGCGGGTTTGCACGTTGTCTCATTGTTTCATCCGAATTCCGTGATTGCTCCCCACGTAAAAATCGGCGGCGGTACGGTAGTGATGGCGGGGGTAGTAATAAACCCTTATACGGAGATAGGACAGGGTTGCATTATCAATACGTGTGCCTCGATTGATCACGACACCAATATAGCCGATTATGTTCACGTTTCTGTCGGTAGTCATATTGCAGGGACGGTCAAAATCGGAAAGGAAACCTTAATCGGCGCAGGCGCAGTTGTCAGTAATAACGTGCATATATGTGAACGGTGTGTCGTCGGGGCAGGAGCCGTTGTCGTTAAGGATATAGAGAAACGAGGGACATACGTCGGCGTCCCTGCAAGGTTGAAAGAAAGGGACAACGAAAGAACAGATAATTCTAAAAACGTCGGGGGGGGGGGGGTATCTCGCCTAATCAAGAAAAATATTGAAAGCGTGCTTTGCTCTTCTGTGGTGGATACTTTCATGCGGAGGGCAGCATAATGAAGATTTTGTTTACCTGCGTCGGTCGGCGCGTGGAGTTGTTGCAGGAGTTTCGCAAGGCGGCGGAACGATTAGACGTTCGATTAGAGATTGTCGGCACCGATATAACAAACACTGCTCCCGCTATGTTTTTTTGCGATAAACAAAAAGTAGTTTGTCGTATTTCCGATAGCAAATATATCCGAAGCATTGCGGATATTTGCTATGAAGAAAAAATAGACGCGGTTATTCCGACCATAGATACGGACTTGCTTGTTTTATCGCAAAACAAGAGTTTGTTTGAAAAAACGGGGACAAAGGTTTTTATTAGCAGCCCCGATAAAATAAAAATTTGCAGGGACAAAAGAGAAACGGCAAAGTTCTTTTCCGAAGTCGGGTTAAATACGCCGACTTGGACGGACAATTATAGGGAATATAAAGGTGCGTTGCCCGCGTTTATCAAGCCCAAAGACGGCAGTTCGAGCATAAATGCATATAAGGTTTACGACGAACAAGAATTGGAGACGTACGCAAAAAAGATTCCCGAGTATATTGTTGCTCCCTTTATCGAAGGCGTTGAGTATACCGTTGACGCATTCTGTGATTTTGACGGAAAACCGATTTATATAACCCCGAGAGTGCGTTTGGCTGTGCGGTCGGGTGAAGTGTTGAAAACCAAAATTGACCAAGACGAACGGATTATAACCGAGACACAAAAGATTGTGGCAGCTTTTAAGCCGTGCGGAGCAATAACGATACAGCTCATACGTGAGGAAAAAACGGGTAAAGATTACTTTATAGAAATAAATCCCCGTTTCGGAGGCGGAGCGCCGCTCTCAATGAAAGCAGGGGCAAATAGTGCGAAAGCGGCATTAGAGTTAATACAAGGTAAGCAGTTGCACTATGAACGCTACGCGGCGAAAAACGGCGCGATTTATTCGAGGTTTGATCAAAGCTTGTGCGTAAACGAAAATGATTGAGATAAATTCTTTAGAGGAAGTCGAAAAGTGTTTAGACGGAATCAAGGTTGTTATATTTGATTTAGACGATACCCTGTATAACGAGGTTGATTACGTCAAGAGCGGCTTTCGACAAGTCGCCCGCATTTTACCCGACGTGAAGAACGTACCCGAAAGGCTGTACGAGTTGTTTAAGAACGGGAAACGAGCAATCGACGAGCTTTTACAGGAAGAGGGGATTGTTTCCGAAGAGGTAAAAGCGGAGTGTTTGGAGGCGTATCGCAATCAAATGCCCGATATTACCCTTGCGGACAGTGCAAAGGACCTGTTGCGGCGGCTCAAGGTAAAGGGCTTTAGTCTCGGGATAATCACGGACGGACGACCCGAAGGTCAAAAGGCAAAAATAAGGGCTTTGGGCTTGAATAATTTAATAGACGAAATAATTATTACCGACGAGCTTGGCGGAATCGAATATCGTAAACCGAATCCGAAAGCGTTTGAAACGATGAGAGGGTTTTTTGACGTTAAATTCGAAGAAATGTGTTATGTCGGAGATAATATTTCAAAGGACTTTGTCGCGCCGGATATATTAGGAATGAAAAGTATTTACTACAAAAATCTTGAGGGTTTGTATTTAAAAAGAGAATGAGATATTGAGATTTTAATAGCTGCAAAATCTTTCGGCCATACTGGCGTGAGTGTTATGGTTTTAGTTTTGATGTGAAAATTGTGCGTGGTAAAGGATGTGTGATTTAACAGATGTACATAACGAACTTCTCTCCATGATGAAAGATGTTCATCGTTTTATGGAACAAGAAGGATTAAGTTATTCGCTAGCGGGAGGGTCGCTTCTCGGCGCGGTCAGACACAAAGGTTTTATTCCGTGGGATGACGATATGGATATCGTTATGTCTCGGAGCGATTACGAAAAATTTTTGGCAGTCTTCGATAAACTTGGCGGTTATGTTCTGAAAAGAGATTTGTGGGTGCCGAGGATAAAACGTTCCGGCGGTAAACTTTCCATTGACGTTTTTATTTTGGACAACGTGCCGAGTAGCGGACTTAAGCGGAAATTTAAGGTCTTTCGTCTTAAACTGTTGCAAGGGATGATGAAAAAGAAATTGCAACTGAGCAAATACGGGTTCGTGGGCAAAATTTTAATCTTGGGTTCTCGTTTTATAGGGTTGTTTTTTACGGATAAATTTAAGTATAAGCGTTATCAAAAAATATCGCAAATCGGCAACAATAAGGCGTCGGACTACGTTTGTGCATATAATGACCTGTATCGACTGTTGACCGTCAATTATCCCATATCGGCTATGGATAAAGTGGAATTGATGCCGTTTGAGGACACAAGTTTTTATTGCGTTCAAGGTTTTGACGAGTACTTGAAGTTACAATACGGAGATTATATGGTTCCCCCTCCGGAAAATGAAAGGGTTCCTATGCACGGCGTTTAATGCTTGAAGCCGTGGAAGAAATGGAATAAAGCAAAACAGAAATTTGAAAGATTAAATAATTGTAATGAAAAAAATTTTGCTTATTACGCCGACGTCCGAGCAGGTTGTCGGGTTCAGGAAAAAACTGATAGAATATTTGCAAAAAGGCGGCTACAGTGTTTCCGTTCTCACGTTCGACAAAGAAAAAGAGCGGGAGATCGAAGCGCGGGGTATAAAATTATACTGCGTGGAGGACAAGAACAGGAGTTTAAACCCGTTCAAAATAATCTCGCTAAAGAAAAAATATTGCAAAGTCATCAAAGAAATCAACCCCGATATAGTGTTTACCTTTATGATAAAGCCCAATACGTTCGGCGTGCTTGCGGCAAAAAAAGCGGGGGTAAGGCGAATTTACTCTATGGTAGAGGGTGCGGGCGACGTCTTTATTAACAATGGGTTAAAATGGCGGGTTATAAGGAAAGGCGTTTGCAGACTTTATAGAAAAGCCTTTAATAATTGCCAAAAGGTTTTCTTTTTGAATAACGACGATAAGGAGGAATTTATTCAGAGAAAGCTTGTAAAATCCGAGCAGTGCGAAATCATTCACGGAATAGGCGTTGACCTTGAAAAGTTTGCTTATAAACCGATTAAAAATCATAAAACGTTTTTAATGGTCGCAAGGATGCTCAGGACGAAGGGCGTTTATGAGTATTGCGAATGCGCTCGGCGCGTAAAGCAAAAATACCCCGACGCGGTCTTTAATTATCTGGGCGCGGAAGGGACGGTTTCGCTTGCGGATATCAAAGAGTATATAGACGACGGCAGTATAAATTACCTCGGAACAACGAACGATGTAAGACCATATTATGAGGAGTGTTGTGTTTATGTGTTGCCGTCGTATCGCGAGGGAATGCCTATGTCCGTTATGGAAGCCGAAGCCTTAGGGCGTGGCATAATCACCTCGGACTGCGTCGGATGCAGAGATACTGTTGTTGAAGGATATAACGGATTTATAGTTCCGCGCAGCGACTATATGATGATGGCAGAAAAGGTGATTTGGTGTATAGAACACCCGAAAGAGGCGGAAGAATTCGGCAAAAACGCACGCCGTTTTGCCGAAGAAAATTTCGACGAAAAAAAGATAAACGAGAAAATAATAGGCGTGATAGAGGACTTGACCGTTTCGTCTTGACGACGAGGGGCGATTGTTTTGTCGTGACGACGAGGGGCGATTATTTTGTCATCCCGCACGACGTCTCGGACGTTCGACTTCCTTACGACGTCATCCTGAGAGAAGCTTGCGTTGACGGACAGACGAAGGATCAAGGCGCACCGCGCCGCACGACGTTCCGGACGGGGCGACGGTCGTCACAGAACCCCCGCGAGTAATTATAAAAGGTTAAAGAAAATATGGAAAAAGATAATCCGAAGAAAAAAGTGTGTATTTTGCGTTCGAATCCTGTAAGACCAGATTCAAGAGTCGAAAAAGAAGCGTGGGCATTGCAAAAGGCAGGATATGATGTACATATATTGGCGTGGGATAGAGATACAAACATAAGAGAAACGGATGATTTTATTTTTGTTGCAGGGAATAAAATTTCAATTACGAGGCTTGGATATAAGGCTACATTTGGAGAAGGGTTTAAGAATCTGAAAGCTTTTCTTAAATTTCAGTTTCACATGCGAAAATGGTTACGAAAACATAGATTTGACGTTATTCATAGTTGTGATTTTGATACGGCTTTTTTCTCGAATGGAATTGCGAGGAGGAGGAAAGAGAAATTCATATTTGATATTTTTGATTTTCTCTTTGATACCCCGACTTCTTTTATGCAGAGATGTGTAAAAAAAACCCAGTACAGAATTATTAAGAAAGCTGATGCTACTATTATTTGTACTGAGGAAAGAAAGAATCAAATTTCGGGAAGTACACCTAAAAGGCTGACGGTTATTCACAACACGCCGTCAGAGGAGCAAATGGGCTTCACAAAGATTGATTTGATAAATTCGGGTAAAGTTAAAATTGTGTATGTTGGAATATTGCAGGATTACCGATTGCTTAAAGAGGTTGTTGAGGCAGTAAGTGAATTGGATTCTTTAGAACTTCATATTGGGGGATTTGGTAAGTACGAATCATATATGCAGGATGCCGCTGAGAAATATGAGAACATTCATTTTTACGGGCGAATGACCTATGCGGATACGTTAGCTCTGGAAAATGAATGTGACATTATGTTGGCAATATACGACCCTACGATTAGTAATCATTTTTATGCCGCGCCAAATAAATTCTATGAAAGCCTTTTTCTCGGAAAGCCTGTTGTAATGGTGAAAAATACAGGCATGTCGAGCGTTGTGAAAGATAATAATATCGGGGTGCTAATTGACTATTCAAAGGAAGGATTTATTAAGGGCATAGAGAGCTTGATAGAACGGAAAAACGAGTGGAACTCCATGAGCGAACGAATGAAGCAGTTGTATAAAGACAAGTATAGCTGGACGGAAATGGAAAAGAGACTTGTTGAGTTGTATGCGAGTTTATACAAATGAAAAATGTCGTATTGAGGTGAAAGATTGGTATGCTGAAAAAGATAAAAGAGCACAAGTAGTATATCAAAAAATGAAGAACCTCCTGCCCTATATGAAATATGGACACACAAAAGCAGAGCGTATCATGTTTAAATGTAAGCTGATGGGTGTAAAGAATATATTAAGAGCAGTGCGCTTTATGAGAAAGTGGAGGGACAGACAAAATGGCACACAAAATCACGGTTTTTACACCGGTCTACAATAGAGCGAAACTTCTGCCTCGATGCTTTGAAAGTATGAAAAGGCAGACCAACCAAGATTTTGTTTGGATGGTGATAGACGACGGCTCGACAGATAATACAAGAGAATTGTGTGAGCAATGGATAGGTGAAAATCATGAATTTTCTATGGAGTACTACTATAAAGAAAATGGTGGTTTACATACGGCGTATAACGAAGCGATTCTTCATTTGAAGACTGAACTATCGGTTTGCATTGACTCTGATGATTGGATGCCATCCGATGCTATTGAAAAAATCCTAAATTTTTGGGAGATAAACGCATCGGATAATTATGCAGGAATTGTCGGTCTTGATTGTTACATAGACGGAACGATAATAGGCGATAAGCTGCCAAAGCGTAAATCAATTAATTTAATTGACCTAATGACCGGAAAATATAAAATAAAAAATGGCGATAGAACCATCGTGGTTCGCAGTGAACTATATAAGCAAGTAGCACCTATGAAGATATTCTACGGGGAAAAGAACTTTAACCCTCATTATATGCACCTTCAGATAAGCGAGAAATACGATTTTTTGGTCTTAAACGAGAAACTCCGCTTCGTAGAATACCAATCGGACGGCATGAGTAATTCTATGCTTAAACAGTATTTTTCAAGTCCTTACAGTTTTGCGGAGACACGACTACTTTATCTTAACTTTAAGAATACAAGTTTCAGATTTAAGTTTCGACATTCGATTCACCTCGTGTCCAGTTGTGTTTTAGCGGGCAGAGCAAGAGATGCTTGCCGTAAATCACCGCATAAAATAATAACGGCATTGGCATATCCTTTTGGATTTATGCTTGCGAAATACATTAAGAGGAAAGTAAGAAATGATTCCTAAGAAAATACATTATTGCTGGTTTGGGGGGAAGGAAAAACCTAAGTTAGCCGAGAAGTGCATCGCAAGCTGGAAAAAATATTGTCCCGATTATGAAATTATAGAGTGGAACGAGAGTAATTTCGACGTTAATTCGAATAGGTATGTAAAAGAGGCTTACGAGGCAAAAAAATATGCCTTTGTTTCGGATTACGCGCGGCTTTGGGCGATGACCTCTTTCGGCGGAATTTATATGGATACCGACGTTGAGGTTGTGCGTTCGCTCGACTTTATTTTGGAACGTGAAGCGGTGTCGGGATTTGAGTCGGAGAGTCAAATCCCGACAGGCCTTATGGCCTGTCGGGAAGGATTCCCCCTTTTTGAGGAGTTTCTTCATTATTATGATAACGCTACGTTTTTGAACAGCGACGGTACGCTGAATATGACGACGAACGTTGCAATCATGACGAAAATATGCCTAAAGCACGGCTTCGTCCCGAACGGAAAATATCAGGAGATAGAGGGGTTTGCGCTTTACCCGAGAGAGGTGTTTTGTCCGTTCGAGGACGCGACGGGTAAAATGTACAGGACGAAAGATACCGCGACGATACATTGGTTTAATAAGTCGTGGATACCCGCAAAAGAGAGACGTCGGAGTAAAATCACGAGGATTTTCCATAGGATATTCGGCGTTGACTGTTTTAGGTTTTTGAAGAAAAAAGACAAAAAACAATAGACCGAGCAATCGCCGCGCTTTTCGAAAAGGAAGCCGATTACGTGCGGACGCTCGGCGGCAGACGGGAGTTTCGGGCGCGGCTTTAAGGCGAGCGCGTTTCGGGCTGTGTTTTTACGGAGATATACATGCTGCTTACGATTTTTACGCCGACTTTCAATAGGGCTGTAAAGTTACAAAAACTGTATAATAGCTTAAAAAGTCAAGCGACCGAAGAGTTCGAGTGGCTTATTATCGACGACGGTTCGACGGACGAAACGGAAAGCGTCGTCGGCGGATTTATCCAAGACAAAAGCGTTGCCATCAGGTATTTTAGGCAGGAAAACGGTGGAAAGCACAGAGCGTATAACAAGGCTTTGGAACTATCGAGAGGAAAATATTTCTTCTGCGTGGATTCGGACGATTGGTTGGCGGACGGCGCGGTGAGGGACCTCGTCGATGCTTGCAAAGAGTCGGGAAAAGAATATTTTATAGTCGCTTATAAAGAGGATGAACAGGGGAATCTTTTAAGCTCGCGTTTTCCGAACGTTTCCGATTGCACCCTTCGCGAGCTGTCCGACAAATATCGTTGCGGCGGAGAATATTCGTTGATTTTTCCTATCGAATCGGCGCGGAGATTTCCTTTTCCGACGTTTGACGGCGAAGGGTTTATTACCGAATCCGTCGTTTACGACCGTATCGGCGCTGTCGTGAGAGCAAAACTTTTGCCGAAAGTCGTTACCGTCTGCGAATATCAGGAGAACGGGCTTACAAATAATCTCAATCGCATTATGAAAGAAAACCCCGCGGGGTATTGTCTATATTTTATGCAGCGTATAGACGTTGCACCTTCGTTTAAGGAAAGGGTAGCTACTGCCGGTAAATATAACTGTTTTTGCGGTTTTGCGGGCGAAAAGAAGAGCGCGTATACGGGCAGGCATAAGCTTTTAGTCTTGCTGACAAGACCGCTCGGGCGTATTTTCCGCCGTTATTATATAAAAAAGAGGGGATTTTGACATGCAGATCGCACTGAACGTCGGGACATTGTCGCTATTATGGATTGTCAATCTCTTCAACGGTACCGGACTGGATCAAGCGTACCACGTTACGGACTGGGCACAGCGTATAACGGTCGTGCTTTTTATCGCCGTCGTTCTCAATAAGGCTATAAAAGAACGTTCGCTTATCGTCGAGAGGAAGAGCTTGTGCGTTTTCGGCGGTCTTATCGCGTGCTTTTTAATATCCTCGTTAATTAACGGTTTCAGTATTTCGGACGCCGTAGATTATTTATGGGTTTACTGCTTGATATATCTGATTGCCCGTATGGAAATAGACGTGAAAACCATGTTTTGGACTGGGCTTATTTACGGCGTATTGGGGTTTGCGATTCTCTATATATTCGACTACGGTTCCGCACTTAGCGGTTGGAACACGAACTCTATCGCCATGATAGGCATGCACAGCTTTTTGATTATGCTCGTGCCGTTTGTTAAGACGCAACGGCTCGCGGGTAAGCTTGCGCTTATAGCGTCGGCGGTGTTGTTCGCCGTTTTGGTTTTCCCTACGGATTCGCGATCGGGAATTCTCTTCGGCTCGCTCGCGGTGCTGTTTACGATAGGTATTATTCCGCCGAAGATAGTGACGAAAAATCGCAGGACCACACTCTTTTGGCTGATACTGCCGCTCCTTATCGCCTTTTTGGTGATTCTGGTTTCTCGCGGAGAATATATGGACGTACTGAACAGGTGGAGCAGAAGGGTATCGGATAAACCGCTTTTTAACGGCAGAGACGAGCTTTGGTTGCGCGGACTCGAGAGCCTGATGAAAAACCCGCTATTCGGCAACGGGAATTTCAACGCCGCGAACTGGCACAACAGCGCGATTACCTGCCTTGTGGCGACGGGCATAATAGGTTTCGTTTTTTGGATAGCGGGCTTTGCCGATATTTTGGACAAGGCGAGGGAATATTTCGGCGATTATATCGTGCTCGGCTCCTTTATGGGGTTTATCGTCCTATACGTGCAGCAAAGCGTTGAACTGGGCTTTATTTCGGGAAATCCGACGGTGCTCGGGTACGTCTTGCTCGGCGTTATGCTCGGCAGAATACGATATTTGAAAAAAGAGAGTTTAATTAAGAAAAAAGAACAAGGAGAGGACGAGAAATGAGAATAGTGATGCCTACGTTTGAGCGAATAGAATGGATGCCTCCGACGATTGATCTTCTAAGAAAATTAGACGCAATGGGACATGAAGTCGTATGTATTACTATATTTCCATCAGAGTATTTAGCAAAACTATCTCTCAAAAATGTTAAAAATGTATATTTACATTCAAGAGAGGTAAGCCTACAAAAAAAAATCAAATATAGAAAAGGCATATCAGGTTTGCTGTTTAGAGCCGATATACTAATCAAAAAGCTATTTGCGCGAAAGCTATCAAAGACAATAAGAAGAGAGCTGGCTAAAGGGGGATACCTGTGGATAGTGAATGAGATGACTGTTATGTTATCAGGGAGTAGGTTTCTAAAGCAATTTAAACACTACGCCTTTACAATGTATGAGTTGCATGAGGATATTTTTGCAAATAGGCACATTAAAAGAGCTGCGCGGGGGGCTGATATTGTGGTTGTGCCGGAGTATTGCCGAGCGCACATCACAAAAAGTCGATTTTATTTAAAAAGATTGCCAATTATTCTGCCAAACAAATCTGAAATAGTACCTTACAATGGGGAGCTTTCAGAAGAGGCACAAAAGGCGGTCAAAATGATGGAAGAGAAGAGAGCAGAAGGTAAGAGGGTTGTGCTTTATATGGGCGGAATCGGCTTGGAACGCCCTTTAGAAGGCATAGCTTCAGCTTTAGAGGGTAATCAAAAGTTTGTTTTTGCAGTCATAGGTAGGCATACGGAATACTTGGATCAACTTCGTAACAAATATAAGGATATATTATATCTTGGAGGATATAATCCTCCGGAACATTTGGAGGTTGCAAAGCATGCAGATATAGGCGTCCTAAATTATGTTAGCATAAATGATATTCAAGGTTTGAATGCGATATTTTGCGCACCCAATAAAATATTTGAGTATACAGGTTTAGGTCTGCCTGTAATTGCAAACGATATTCCGGGGTTAAGATTTGAGATTATAGCAAGTCGATGCGGTAAGCTTGTAGATTTTAGCGATAGCAATTCTATAAAAGAAGCATTAGAGACTATTGATGATAATTACGAGGAATATAGCAATGCGGCACATAAGTATTATGAAAGCGTGGACATTGACGTAATTCTTCGGAAAATTTTAAAGGAAATGGAAAGTTATTAAAGAAAATCGTTTCGGGGTGAGTGAAATATATGACGTTTGCGGATTTCACCGACAAGGAGAAAAAGAGTGCCTAAAATAAGCGTTGTTATGCCCGCGTATAACGCGGAAAAATATATCGGGGAAGCGATCGACAGCATCTTAAATCAGACCTTTTCCGATTTCGAGTTTATTATTATCAACGACGGTTCTACCGATCGCACGAAAGAGATTATTTTAGAGTATGACGATCCGCGCATCGTCTTTTTAGAGAACGAGAAAAACTGCGGTATCGTAACTACGTTAAACAAGGGTTTGGATCGGGCGCGCGGAGAGTACATAGCGCGTATGGATGCGGACGATATTTCGTTGCCAAATAGGTTCGAAAAACAAGTGCAATATATGGACAAGCATAGGGAAATCGGCGTGCTTGGAAGCGGGATTATGAAATTTGGCGATGAGATAATCGACGAAAAGAGAGTGTTTTCTCAAAAGCCCAATAAGCTGAAAGCGGAACTGCTGTTTACTACTTGTATTGCGCACCCAACTGTTATGATGAGGAAAGCTATTTTAGATGAGTTCCAAATCAGATATGAGATAGGTTTTGCGGGGGCAGAAGATTTTTTGATGTGGTGGAGATTGGCGCAGAAGACTAACATTGCGTCGCTTTCGGATATTCTATTAAACTATCGTATTCACAAATCGCAAGTTAGTTTCTATAAAGGGGAAAAACCTAAAGCTTTAATTGATAAAGTTCTAACGGAACGACTTGCCGATATGAATTATCAGCCTTTTATCGATGGCAGAGAAGCTTTGCTGCAATACTGCCTTGGTGAAGAGAAAAATTTTTCGCCAAGCACGTTAAAAAATCTGATTGATATTTTGGCGGATATACTACAATGGAATCAGACGAATTTGTTCTTTAATCAAAAATCTTTGCGGGAAGTTTGTTCACTGGCTGTATTATATAGTGTGAATCAATCTCCTTTAGATGAGACGGACAAGAAAAAAGCTTATAAATATGCCGTGAGGCAGGGTATTTTTTCGTATTTGATGAGACTAAAGGTACTTTATCATAAATTATTCTGAAGAAAATCGATGAATAGAAAAACGCAGGAGGAGAGATATGGACATTTCGACAGTAAAATGTAGCGGATGCGGCGGATGTATTGAAGCGTGTCCGCGAAAATGCATTTCCATAAAAAGGAATGATGCGGGTTTCTTTATTGCGAGCATTGACAAAGAAAAATGCATAAAATGTGGAATGTGCATAGAGAAATGTAGTTCAAAATATGTATTTAATCCAGAAAGAACGCCCATAAAAGCTTTTCTTGCGTTTAATAGGAATGAGACAGAACGATTTCGTGCTTCATCTGGCGGGGTGTTTGTTGAACTTGCAAAAGCAATAATTGCGGATGGGGGGGGGAGAGTGTATGGTGCTGCATTTGATGAAAACCTTAAATTGCAGCATAGGTGTGCATCGACCATTGGCGAAATTGAGGGGTTGTGTGGCTCAAAATATCTTCAAAGTGAAGTATACCCTGTATTTGAAGAAATAAAGCAAATTCTTCCAGAAAGAAAAGTATTGTTTGTTGGAACTCCTTGCCAAGTTTACTCTCTGAAACAAACACTTGGAAATGCGCCTAATCTTTTTACCGTTGATTTGATTTGTCATGGCGCACCTTCTTCTGGCTTATTTGAAGGATATAAACATTTTTTGGAAAAACAAAAAGGCGGCACGATAATTGATTATAATTTCAGAAGCAAAGAACGTGCAAATGCAGCAATGAGTTATACAGTAAAGGCAACATATAAGAAGGATAATCAGATACATAGTTTTTTTATGGACGGCGATGAAGAACCATATACGATGCGCTTTATTACCAATGTTTTGCAGAGCGAAGCTTGTTATGACTGCCATTTTACAAATCTTGATCGTCAGGGCGATATCACACTTGGAGATTACTGGGGATTTCATGAGATGTATCCTGAATATAAAGACATGATGGGGGTATCACTTGTTTTAGTGAATAGTGGGAAAGGAAACAAATTATTAGAAAAGACCAATAATCTTCAACTTGTTCCTACAGAAAAAGAACAGTATTTGATGTACAATCATCATTTAAGCGTCCCACCTCTGAAATCTGAAGAACATGATCTTTTGTATTCTGCATTTTCAAAAATGGGATTTACAAAGAAATTCTATAATAAGTATTTCTTGCCCAAGGGATATAGAACTTACATTCTAAAAAGAAGAGCGTTGGGTGCATTAGCTATTATAAAGAGGAAAATAAAATGACTGAACATAAAAAAAGAGTGGCAACACATACGTTTTTAAATTCCGATAACTATGGCTCGGTTTTGCAAGCGTATGCGTTATTAAAAACCTTGAATAAGATGGGATATGATGCATTCGCTATCGACTATTTCAAAGATGAAGTAAGGCAAACGTATCGAATTATTCAGCCAAACAACTCTAAATACAATTGTATAACGAATTGTTACAGCTATCTTCATTATAAGCAACTTGTAATGAAACAGAAAAGATATGCAGATTTTAGAAATAAGTATATTAAGAGAACCCCGATACAGTATACAGAACATCGTCAATTAATAGTTAATCCACCTA
>CAVDPT010000015.1:0-36224 GCA_963610935.1 Bifidobacteriaceae bacterium
TTATTTTTTTGAAATTTTTTTCGGGAAACAAAAACGCCCCGATAGTCAGACTTCTTGCTTAAAGAAATCTATCTATCGGGGTTTTTCGATTACTCGATTTTACTCTCGAGCGCTATATAATTGTCATTAAGAAATTTATGTTTTTCGGCGGTTTACGCCTTGTAAGTTTCTACCTCACATTTTGTCGGGACGGATTGAGCCGCGCCGCGACGAGTGCAGGCAATAGATGCCGCTTTACTCCCGAACGCCGTCGCTTCTTCTAAACTCTTACCCTCGGCAAGACCTGCCGCAAGTCCGCCGCATAACGTATCCCCTGCGGCGGTCGTATCTATTGCTTTTACCTTTAAGCACGGATAAACTTTTGCCTTTGTTGTATCCGCTATCTCATAGCCTTTCGAACCGAGCGTCGTTACTATCTTCTTTATTCCTACCTTAAACAATTCTTCTTTTCCGCCGAATATAGCAAGCTCCGTTTCGTTTGGCGTTATTAAATCTACGTATTGTAGATACGGGGTTATATTTCTGTTGGCAGGTGCGGGGTTTAATATAGTGTATAAGCCTTTTTCTTTAGCAATTTTCAGGCTCTCACCTATTACGTCTATCGGGTTTTCGAGTTGAGTAAGGAAGATATCTCCCGCGCTCGCGTTTCCCAAAAACTTTGCCGTTTTTTCGGTAGTAAGTTTTGCGTTTGCGCCTTTATCGAGAATGATTCTGTTGTTTCCGCTCGCAACGATTATAACAGCTATACCCGTGGAAATATCTTTCTCTTTTGATATATATTCGGTATTTACTCCTGCGGTTTTTAAGTTTTCGATAAGTGTTGCGCCGAAACTGTCATTTCCCACCGCTCCGCACATATAAACCTCGCCGCCGAGTTTTGCAGCGGCAGTCGCCTGATTTGCACCTTTTCCTCCGCCGTTGGTTATAAAGTCGCTGCCCGTTATCGTCTCGCCCTTTTTCGGCATATACTGACTTTTTATCGTTAAATCCATATTGAGACTTCCGACTATAAATATCTTCTTCATTTTATCGCTCCGTTCGGTATCAAAGTTTTTAAATACTCGTTGAGTTCCTTTTCTGTTTTTTTAAAATCGTTGTTAATCGACATATAGCGGCACTGTCCCGACTTGTTCTTCTTAAATTCTGTGATTCCGTTTTCTAAAACGATAACTTCTCCTTTCTCGGAATAATCGTATTTTCCCTCGTTAATCGCCGCCATACACGTGAGCGGATCCCAGCTCGGTCGAGTTCTTTCGGAATTTTCTTCGTACTTTATTCCGTTTTGCTCGTCCACGGTTTTGAAAAATATTTCTACAGCCTTTCTCGTAAGGCCATGCGTACTGCTTGCAATCGTCGCAACCCTTGCACCTACTTCGGACGGAACGACCGCTATCCCGCAAGGAAACTCTTCAAACACTTTCCTTGCGGACGGTATATCCTGCTCCACGTTCCATTCGGCAAACGGCTTTTCGCCGTTGCTAAACTCGAACGCGCCGCCCATTATATACAATTTACCGACTTTTTCTTTAATGAGTTCTGTGCCAACTTTATCCGAATATTCGTCGGGATTACTCACCATAAGCCCCGCGATATTACAGGAAGGTCCCACACAGATAATATCGATTTTATCGTTTTCGGCGAGCGTTTTTCGCATGAGTTTTACCGCGTCTTCGGCATTATATTTTTTGCCGTCCGCGATAGCCTCTGCATAGTTATCTGTCTCATCGCAAGGCAGCGGCTCGCCCTTATATTCCCCTATCGGAATATTTCCATATCCGAAGTCCTTTATTAAAGCAAGCGTTGCCGCGGAAGCGTATTTTCTCGCCGTGCAAAGGGTTATCGCTTTAACTTTGCACTCATTATCCCGCATTTTGCCGAGAATATATAAAAGCGCGACCGCGTCGTCGCAATCCGCACCTATATCCGTATCGAAAATATACTTCTTCATACTCGTTTTATCCTTGAAACTCAAAAACTTGTTCTAAAAGCGGTTGCGCGCCCGTATTTTTATCGAGCGGCATAATCATTACGCCTTTCATATATTCGTTCCAACGTTTTACCGTCTCGCTTTCCGCTTGAACTTTTGCAGCATAGTCTATCCCGAACTCGCATTCGTAATATCCGAACAACTCGTTCCCGCAAACCCATATCGAATAATTGCGTACACCGGCTTTTTTGAGCGTATCTTTCATTTCCTGCCATATTTCGTTATGCCGTTTTACGTATTCGTCCTTTTTGCCGTCTATTATTTCGGCTTTCCATGCGTATTTTTCGATTTTCATATCCTTTTTACTTCGTCCGGCAAACTAACAGTCGAAACGATTCCGCCGTCTTTCAGTTCGTGTTTTACTTCTATAACTCCGTATTTTGTGGGAATTTTACCTTCGGCATATGTAAGCCCGCAAAGATGCGGTTCTACTTTTATTGCCTTATAGCCGTTTTCCGTAGAAACGACGCCTAAAATATGCTTATAAAAGAAATCGATAAATCCGCTCGACCAACCATGGCAAAGACTGTGACGAACCCCGAGATAGCAAAACTTGCCGTAGTCGGCGTGAATGTTTTTTCTGCCTTTTTCGGGCATTTCGTCAATCGACTGCGGGTTGTCTTTCAACCAGTCCATATCGTAATCTTCCCAAAACGTTGTTGCGCCAAGATCGAGCATCGCTCCGTAATATTCTTTTATCATAGAGAGGGCAAAATCTCCCTCGCCTACTTTCCTCATCGCTTCAAATATAGCAAAACTCATAAATGTTGTCAAGCCTTCCGTTCCGTCTTTCTTAAGTAGCGGCCTTGCTTCGTCTGCACTTATTTTACCCGCCATCACCCCAAGAGCCGTTACCTGTTTGAATGACGACGGCTTATACTCATATTTATCTAACTTCGATATAACCTCGTCAGCTTCTTTATCGTCGCCGACAAAAGTTTTATGCAATCTCTTTACGCATTGCATTGTATAAAGTATCAGATAACGCCAACCGATTTCGCTATCCGGTTGTCCGTTCGTCGGCCAGTCGATAAAATACTCGTTTCCGCCAAAATATTCGAGTCTATTGTTTTTATACGAAACTTCGCCGTTCTCGCCGATAACAACCGAAAAATCGTTTATTATTTTTTCAACGTAAGGCATCAAATTTTTCACGTATTCTTTATTATCGGTAAGCTCGAAATACTTTTCAAGGCAAATTATCCACCACGCAGAATACGACGGAATATTATTCACCCCTTGTTAAATTTTTTATAATTTTATATTACGTCGTACAAAATACGATAACGCTTATCTTTCTATCTCCACGGGGCGGTCGTTTCTTACCGATTCGTCGGCGGCAAAAACCGTGAGATGTCCGTTTACGCTGTCGGATATATCCGTACAGGAAATCGACGGCTTTTTACCCTCGATATAATTGATAAAATCTGCGATAAGTCCGCGATCTCCGCCGTAATGTCCGCCCGTTTCGCCCATTTTATCGCTGAACGATACCTTTTCTTCGGTGAAAAAGTCGGTCGTTTTATCGAATTTTCTTAAAACAAGCTCGCCGCTCGGATCGCCTTCGATTTCGCCCTCGGTACCCGAGACGAAAATAGTACGTGTCGGTTTCATCGCTCCTAAGACAAGCAGGTGATTTGCCGTGCTGCCGTTTTCGAATTTGATTACGACGTTCTGATGATCGAGAAGATCGCCGCCACACTTGAAAACGCATCTGCCGTGCGGATTGTTCGTCTTAAGAGACTCGTATTTTTCCGCTTCGGTAACGTCTTCCCAGTTTTTGCCCGTACATTGCCACGGATACCACGGAAGAACGGTATTTTTTATATACATCGCTTCCGCGTCGTAAATGCACTTTTCTCTGATTTCTTGCGGACAGTCCACAAGGCATCTGTTTCCGCTGCCTTCGGGAGCGTTTTCTCTGTTAAAATACGTCCTCGCGCCGTTACTGTAAACTTCGGCAGGCTCTGTCGCGTTATTCAGCCAACAAATGAGGTCTATATCGTGGCAACATTTTGCAAGCAAAAGCGACGATCCGCATTCCTTTTCGGAATTCCACTTGCCCCTTAAATAACTTACGGACGAATGATATGCGCCTACTCTTTCGGAAGTTTCGATGCTTTGAATTTTGCCGATTTTACCGTCGGCAACCATTGCCTTTACCGTCTTATAGAACGGAGCATACCTCAAAACGTGGCACGTCATGAGTTTGACGCCGTACTCGTCCGCCGTCTTTTTAAGAAGCAATAAATCTTCTTTATTGTTCACGAGCGGCTTTTCGAGAAGCATATGATAGCCTTGCTTTAAGAACGGCAAAGCCGTCTCGAGGTGTAATTTATCCATCGTGCCGTTGATTACCGCGTCCGCGATTTTGCCTTTTTTTAGCACCTCGTCGATATTATCGAAGCACATACTCTCGGGGACACCGAAATTTTCGCGCATATAACGCAATCTTTCGGGATCGGGATCCACGCAGGCGACTATTTCAAGTTTCTTTAACTTGTCGTAACCTTCGTGACAATACACCGTTGCTCTGTCTCCGCAGCCGACGACTATTATTTTTAGTTTCATTTTTGTCCTTCTTTAAGTAATTTCAATATAATCTTGCCGACGACTATTTTGTCGAGCCGAGCTGTATTCCTTCGATAAGTTGCTTCTGGAAAAGTATAAATACTATAAGCATTGGCAACATAAGTATGACGCCGTAAGCCATCTGCATGTTGGGTTTGGGATCGAGCGACTCGCTTTTCATATATTTAACATACAAAAACAAGTTCATCGGGTAATTTTCCGTACTCGACACATACATGAGCGGGCGCATAAAGTCGTTCCACGCACCGAAAAACGCGGTAACCGCAACGTATATAACGACGGTTTTGACAAGCGGAAGCGTGAGGTAAAACATTTTAATAAAAGTGTTTGCCCCGTCAATTTCGATTGCCTCGTACATTTCTTTAGGAATGCCTCTTATAAACATCATTATAAGGAAGATGTTCATTATGCCGCCGCCGAAAAAAGACGTGACGGTGAGAGGAAGCATCGTATCGTACCAGTTGATGTCCACAAAAATCTTGTACACGGGAAGTAACAGAAGTATCCCCGGTATCATCATTGTACAAAGCCCCAATGTAAACCAAAACTGCCTGCCTACAAACTTTATTTTAGTAAAAGCGTATGCCGACATAAATGCCGTAAGCGGCACGCCGATCACGTTGCATGCGCACATAAGAAGCGTATTCTTCAATCCCTGAATAAACTCCGAATCCTTAAATGCCATCACATAGTTTTCCGTCGTCGGGTCTCTCGGGAAAATTCCTACTCCGAGTCCGATTATCTCTTCCTGCTTAAAAAAACTTCTCGAAACCATTACAAATATCGGAAAAGCCGCAAGTAACGAGAAAAACACAAGAATTGTGTACGTCACTATTTTTCTCGGTACAGAGACTTTGTTGATACTCATACTATTACTCTTCATAATAAATCTTCCTATTAAATTTAAACATGATAATCGACAAAAAGCCGACGACCACGAATAAAACGTAAGATAACGCGCTCGCCAAACCGAAATTAAATGCTCCGCCCGTCGATTGGTTATATATCAGCAAGCCGTAAAAATTCAGATTCCCGCGCGCACCGCCGCTCGGCGCAATCTGAATTACGCTTTCTCCTACTTGGAAAGAACCGATAAGTCCGCTTAAAACCTGCAAAAATATAAACCTGCCCATGAGCGGTATGGTAATTTTAAAGAGCGATTTGGTTCTGGGACATCCATCGAGTGCCGCTGCCTCGTAAACTTCTTGCGGAACGGAATTAAACCCCGCAATCCACATAGGCGAAGAACACCCGAACGAGAAAAAACTCGTTGCAATAAAAGAAGCCATTGCTTCTACCTGACTCCTTGACTCTAATAATAGCGTTTTTTCCAACCCCATACTCAAACGTATGGTATTTATCAGTCCGTACTCGTTGGCAGAAAAGATGTATCTCGTTATGGCAGAGCCGACTATCCCCGGCATGATTGCGGGAAGATAAACGGCAACTCTGAACACTCTCGATCCTTTTACCTTAATCGTCAAATAATACGAAAGCAGGAACGACACCATAACGGAGAGCGGTAAATTTATCGCGGTGTATACAGCCGTTCTCGCCATAGATTTCACATAATCGTCATTGGTAAAAATCTCTATGTAGTTACCAAGACCGAACGTTGACATATCGTAATCCCAGCTATACACGCCGTAATCTTTGAAGAAGCTTTGTGCCAACGCCAATAATAGCGGATAAACGGTAAAGCCTATTATCCCGATAAGGAACGGAAGCAATAGAACGTATCCGGTTATATTGTCTATAACTTTTCTTTTTTGTATTTTAATCATTTTATATCCTATTCGGGAATGTAACGAAGAGTATGTAAACCGCCTTTGAAACGCCGATAATTTAAGCGGCGACCAAGGCAGTTTACACCCTTCATTGTACAATCTTGCCTTAGTTAACTTTGGAGCTTTTTGTCAAGATCTTGCTTGAAAAGACGATACTCTTCCTCTCTATCGGGGGCAGTATATAGCGTACTCATCATTGATGAAAGGCTGGTTTTTATTACCATCTGCTTCGCTACCGGAACGCCTTGCAAGTAGCTCAACGGCAAATCTCTTTCGGAATATTTAACGAAGGCTTCGTGATTAAGATCCGCACTGATAAACTGTCTCCAAGCGGACGTCTCGCTTTCCGCAAGAGATTTAAGCACCGGCACGCCGCTTCCCGTAGCTCCGAACACTTCCTGTCCCGCTTCGGAAACGATATATTTCAAAAAGTCCCATGCAAAATCGAGTTTTTCCTCCGAGCAAGAGGTCGTAATCGCGTATCCGGTGCAACCCATACCGATGTAAGACGGTACACCGTCCTCCCCGTCGGTAATAATAGGCATACTCACAAAGTCGATTTTTCCGTTAAGTTTCGAGCTATACGACTGTACCTTCGGACGAGACGTAACCACCATAGCTGCTTGTCCCGAGGCAAAAGGATCCGAATCGCTTTTATCGGGTGATACGGTGTAATCTTCATCGGAATAATACAAAAGAGTGTCGAGAGCTTTAGTTACCTTATCGTAATTTTTGAAAGCTTCTGTTTTCTCTATGTCGAACAAATCTCCGCCGTAAGTCTTTATAAACGGATAATATACGGCTTCCCATTCCGTTTTCATTTGAGCAGGATAAAACGCAGATTTGTTAAATTTATTTTTTATATCTTTGCTTTTTTCACTGAGCGTTTTGCACACCTTCTCGAAATCTTCCATGGTCCAGTCATCGCTCGGAGTTTCTATCCCTGCATACTCGAATATTTCCGTATTATAGCAAACGACCACCTTGTTGTAGTCTCGCGGGAGCCAATAATAGTCATCGTCGTCACCTTGTCCGCTTTGCGCTATCTTCATCGACGCATCGTAGTAATCGGAGGTTTTAAATCCGTCGCGCTCCATTAGATCGGAAAGCGATCTGAACGCCTTTTTAAATGTCCAGTACGCGCTCGAAAAATCGTAAACCTGAACCATATCGGGAAGAGTATTGGCATATTGTTGCTTATTCATCCATGTTTCATACCCTCCCTGATCGTTAATAGGCACATAAGTGATCTTTTTGTTTTCGTTGCCTTCTACACTATTATATCCTTCGATAAATTTTTCGATAATTTTAATTTCGTCATTATCACCCGCAACAGCTATCGTAAGCGTCGTCGGATCGTCCTTTCTGCCGGACGAACAGCCGTAACCGACAAGGCACGTCGTACAAATCGTCAAGGCAAGTGCAGCCGCCAAAATTTTTTTCACCATATTTCTTATCCTCCAAAGAAGTTATTTTACTTCAACCTTCACCTTCTTAAGCCCGACCGTCACCGAAACATAGCCGCCGTCTACCGTATAATCGGTAGTTTCCTTGTCGTCAACGTAAACCTTATATGAGCCGCTCGGTGCTTTTACTCTTAATTCAACCTTCATATCGGCATTGACCGCGCCTTTGATTGCAGAAATGCTTATGCTGTTTTTTTGCAGCAACACGTTGTATATCGCGCTGCCGTATTTAAGATTACAAAGCTCCATCTCGTTCGGTCCCGCACCGTAATTGGTAAAGGACAGTGTATCGAAGTCTTTTGCATTCATTCCGAAAATAGCGTCCGCAAGAGATCTCGAGAAAAGTACGTTTTCAAGGAATTCGCTGTCAAGCCCGAGCGCGCCTGCGCCCTTACCCGAAGACGAACCTTGTATGGAATATATCATATCGCCTTTACTGAGAGTAGCGTAATACTTGTCGAAGAAATTATATCCCGTTCCTTCCGCAGCCTTGACCTTCTCGTACCAACTCTGAATTTCTTTCAGCCTTTCATAAGCGTTGTCCGCGCCGAGCACCTGCGCTCTTGCGAGAATATCGTAATAACTCCAGCAAAGCACCGCGCCGCCCGATTGCACCTGTCTCGAAAACACCGTTCCGTAAAGCTTTGCGGGGCTGGTCTCAGTCATAATGTAGCCTTTGACTATAGACCATCCGAATTGTCCGCTCGTATCGCAAGTCGAGAACCTCGGTGCAAACTCGTAGAAGTAAATATCGTCGCCTTTAGACAAGTCGCTCTCGACGATTCTGTCGCCGTTTATCCATTTCATTATCGAAAGCCTCTGTTCGTCCGTTCCGAGTCCCGCGCAAATCGCTTCTTCGTTGAAGTATACGTAACCGTGATCCGCTATCGCGCCGGTATCTTCTCTTATGCCGAGCGCAAATCTGCCCGTAGTCGGGTTCCAAAAACCGCCTTCGTTTTTATAATAGCCGTTCGCTTGTTTTACGGGTTTAACGTCCTTGCTCACGTTTTCCTTGACCGTAGCCATAAGAGAGGCGAGAGATGCGGAATTATAGCTATACGATACATCCTCTTCGCCGATAACGCGGTTTTTAATGGTAACCGTCTCCACAGTGACGTTGTTCGTCTCGCAAGCCTTTTCCAAGGCAGCCATATAACCGAGGCACCTATAGAAAGCGACGTTTGCGTTGAGATTTATTTCGGGTTCTGCCAAAATATCCCAATAACTGCTGCCGAGACCGTTGCCCGTATTGAGGTTCGTGACATCCCCGTTTTCGTCTATCGTAACGCCTATGCCGTTATGCCCGTGAAAGAAACTTATGTCTAAAAGTCCGTTTTCGCCTTGCAAACAATGCGTAAGGAAGAGTAAAGCTTTTCTCGCCTTCGGCATCGTTTGAGTGAGCGCGGTGAGATCTCTCGTATACATAACGTAGTTGTAGAAAGACTCTATATACGCCGTGGTGAACTGATATTGACGGGCATCGTATTCGGGACGGATATAGTTTACCTTACCGCCTGAAATTTTAAGAGTCTTGCCCTCCGTCGGCTTAAACTCGAGACCTAAAGCGGTTATCGTCTTTTCGTTCCAATTCTCGTTAAGGTACATCGACCAATAAGTACGCGCGCCGTAACTCGAATATTTATCGTTGTAAATAGTAACGTAGTCCTTTGCCGCCGCGCTATACCATTCGTCTCCGCCGTCCGTAGTCTTCCAGATAAGATATACGTCTTCGAGATTTGAAGAGGTAAAGTCCATATCGATTTCCACAAATGCGGCGTGATACCCGTCCAGTCCGCCGTTAGTAGGCAGGAGAACGGCGAGATCGTCTTTGTAAAACCTGAAGCTTTCGCCCTCACCTATCTTCGCGTCCGAACTAAAACCGGCGCGCCCGTCTTTTTTTAAATTGGACGTATCAATCGTCCCGTTCTCCGCCGTCCAGCCTGCGCACGTATCATCCGTTTTAGGTGCGCTGTCGAATTCAAACGACCTGATATGCAAATCGCTATAATCGCCGTTCAAAACGTCGTCAAGGCTATTCTCCCATGTCGGGAACGGCCACCCCTGTGGGAATCCGCCGACTCCACCGTCGTTTTTACCCTCGCGATACATATTCGCGTCGTAAACGTATCCGTAATCGTCCTGAGTGCGATTTTGCAAGAAATTCGAGTAAATCGCCGAGATTTTATCAGAACCGTCTAAAGCGTTCGCATTGTGCCATACAAGCCCCGCCGTTTGCCAGCCCATATTGAACGAAATACCTTCGGGAATTGCGATACTTCCGATAGAATAATCGTCGTAGCGGAAGTTTCTGCGGTTTAACTCGTTATAGAACGCGTCGAACGACGAATCGCTCGAGGTCACCTGCAAGATGTCTCCGTCGTATAAAGTCCTCGATCCGCTATCCGAACCGCCGCAGCCTGCAGAGCCGACCCCCAATGCGAGAGCCAAGCCTGCGGCAACGAGCTTCAATCCTTTTTTCATGTTATTATTTTACGCTCCTTTTGCGCTTTATTGTAATTGCAACGACGCTTGCGACAAGTATGACCGCCTGCAAACCGAATACGCCATCTATCGAACCGGAACAACTGCAGCCCGATTTCTCGGAGTTCTTGGAGTCATCCGTTTTCGCAGTATAAGTAAGCGTGATATGCGAAGAACCTTTCCCCGAATAAACGATCGCGTCGTAGTAGGTAGTCCCGTCCTCGTCGGTCGCGCTCACTTCGTATCCTTCACGCGCGAAGCTACCTAACTCAACCGAGCCGCCGTTCTTCACGAATATAGGATCGAACGAAACGCCTTCAATGCCTTTCACCTCAAAAGTAAATTCGCAACCGCCGCTCCAGTTTTGCGCCCAGTTCTCGTAGTGTCTTATAACGCCGCCCTCGTCGGAGCCGCCGATTTCACCCGAGAATCCCCAGTCGTTGTTGATAAACAATATATCCTCCGCTATCGTTTTCACGCAGTACTCTTCGTCCGCGGTGAGATACGGAATTTCGCAACCTTTAAGAATTTTAATCGCGTAAACTTTCGTACCGCTTACCGCTTCGAGATCGCTGACGCTGAAACCTATATCTGCGGGGCTGCCGAATTGTCTCAAAGTCATTCCGCCTTTGAAATAATCTTTAATCGGCTTTATCACGAGATTTGTGACTTCTCCGTCCTCTCCTTTCATTGCCGAGTAGATAAGAACGTTGTCGAGAATGTTAGTAAGGTTATAAGTAAGATAATCGTCCGCTGCCGTGGCAATGGGGAAATCCTCCGCCATACGGATAATAATCCACCTTCCTCTTTCCGCGCCTTCCGCAACCTTTTCTTCTGCTTGAACGGTGACCGTCGTGACGCCGATATTTCCGAGATTTCTCGCCTCGGTAGGAGTCTCCGTCGTACCCCAATTGAACGCCTCGTATTTAGCAGATTCCGCATTATAACTCTTATTATAGAAAGTATAGTCTTTATCTGCGACGAGAATATTCGTCCGACCGCCCTCTACTATCGGGAATTCGCAACCTTTCTCTATAACTACCTTATAGATAGTCGTGCCGTTGTACTTGTCCTCGTAGTCCTTGATATTCAGGAAAAGTCCCGGCTGAGTCCAAAGAGATTGATCTGCATTTCCGTTGAATATGGCGGACAAAGCAACGGGCGCGCCGTCTTTTTCCGTGTAAATCTTTATTTTATCGAGCGTAACGAACGACGCGTCGATATTGTCTCGTGCATCTGTGTTATTATAACTGTCTGCAAGAAGTACAAAGTAAGATCTGCGAGCATCCGCCTTGCCGCTATCCGACAGCCCCGCTCTCACCTGAACGCCGCTTATCGAAAATTCCGTCCTTTGCGGCGCAAACCATTCATACACGACGACGTCTTTCGTTACTTTAAGAATCTGATTATCTTCATTTACAAGCTTAAATCCTTCCTTAAAGGTTATCGACCAATCTCCGTCGATTTCGTTTTCGATATATGCGTTCAATATCTTTATTTCGATAGCGTTATCCCAGTTGTAAACCGTGACGGGCGCGTAAATGCCGGCATTTGTCCCGATGATGCCGCCATATTGTTTATCGACATCCTTAGCAGCGTTCTCCGTTATCAACTGCTTTACCGATTTGCCGTTAATATAGATATAATCGGTAATATCAACGCCGCAATTGTTTGATTTTTGCGTTTCTCCGTTGTCGTTCCACCAATAATTTCCTCCGATATACTTAAAATTAACGGCGCTGTCGTTAAGCGAGAACTGGAAGGTCTTAAACGTGTTTGCCGAACTTGTGTAATCCTGAACCGTCCATTTATCTGTTATATCGATCTGTTGTGCATATTTTGCGTAAGCAGTCGTATCCTCGGTATAACTCCAAATATCGCCTGCGTTAATCTTCGTCCCGTCTCCTAAATACCAGCCCAACGCCGTGTAGCCCTCTTTCGCGGGAACTACGGGCAAAGTACCGATCGCCACACCGTTAGCAACGGTCAGCGTTCCGACGGTTGCTTCGCCGTTCTTTAACGTAAGCGTGCTTTCAATACCCCAGCTATACGCACCGTATTTTGCTTCTGTTTCGCCGTATCTTAAATTACGATAAGTATACTCCTTATCCGTAACAAGAATTTTGGTTACTCCGTCCTTTATTATCGGGAACTCGAAACCTTTCTCTATAACAACTTTATATATGCTGCTTCCGTTATAAGTGCTTTCATAATCCTTAATGTTAATGAAAAGTCCCTTTTCCCATAAACGCTGTTTAAGATATCCGTTGAATATATCTGCCAGAACAATCGGCTCGCCGTCACTACTCGTATAAATCTTTATCTTATCATACGTGACAAGCGACGTGTCGATGGTGGCGTCGGTTATCTGGGCAACGCCGTCATACTGCTCTGAACAAATTACGAGATAAGAGTCGCCTTCGGCGGCTTTGCCGGCATTGTCTCCTTCGGAATAAGTAGCGGCTCTCACCTGAACACCGCTAAGAACTGCCGTTTCGCTTTCAAGAACGGAATTTCTCCACTGATACGAGCCGTCCTTTGAGCTTTCTCTGCCGTATTCTTTGTTGTAGAAAGTATAACTTACGTCCGTAACAAGAATTTTGGTTACTCCGTCCTCTACTATCGGGAATTCGCAACCTTTCTCTATAACTACCTTATAGATAGTCGTGCCGTTGTACTTGTCCTCGTAGTCCTTGATGTTAATGAAAAGTCCCGGCTGAGTCCAAACGGTCTGATCGATATGACCGTTGAATATTTCGGACAGAGCAACGGGGGTTGCGTTACTGCTCGTATAAACTTTTATCTTATCAAGCGTAACGAGCGACGAATAGATATCTTCCGCGTTTGCCGTACCGGTGTAATCATCAGATAAAAGCACGAGATATTCGCGACGATCGCCGCCGCTTCTCACCTGAATGCCGGTTAAGCTCGTAGTCCCGAGATCAGATGCCACGCGCGTCCAGTTATACGCACCGTTTATAACACTGTCACTGCCGAATTCGGTATTACGGAAAGTATAATCTTCGGCAGTAGTGTAATATCCGTACTGTCCGTATGGGAGCTGACAACCCGCCTCGATTACGATTTTATATATGCTACTCCCGTTATATGTGTTTTTATAATCGTCGGGGTTATTAAACGCCATCAAGAAACCTTTTTGTCCCCAATACTCATACTCATACCATGTACCGATAAGTTCGGAAAGCGATTTCCCCGTCGTATCGGCTGCGGAAGTATATACCTTAATCTTCCCTCGCGTGTTAAAACTCGATATATCGGCTTTACCCGAAGGCGTTGTATTGTATACGTCGCTCAACAAAACAATGAAGTTTGCGTTCACGCCGTCGCTTCTCACCTGCACGCCGGTTAAGCTCGTAGTCCCGAGATCAGATGCCACGCGCGTCCAGTTAAACGCGCCGTTTATAGCACTGTCACTGCCGAATTCGGTATTAACGTAGGAAAAAGTTTCCGCTGTTTCATATACGGTGTCTCCGCAGGGAAGCTGACAACCTGCCTCGATTACGATTTTATATATCGTCTTGCCGTTGTAGGTAGAATAATCGCTCGGCGTATTGTATGCCATCATAAGTCCGCCGCTACTCCAAAGGTTCTGAGTCCACCAAGTACCGCAGATTTCAGTCAGGTATTTACCCTCCGTATCTTCTGCGGACGTGTAGATTTTAACCTTGGATCTCGTGTTATACTTTCCCGCATCCGAGACTGTCGTGCCCGCCGCAATCGCAGAATACGCGTCGTTTTGCAACACGATAAAGTTGTTGGTGTCACCTCCGCTTCTCACCTGCACGCCGGTTACGGCAGCCGTTCCGACTGCGTTTGCCGTATCGTGCGTCTTAACAAGGAAAGCACAACAGATAGCTACAACCATACACATTATCAGCGACACTATAGCTATACGCCTTTTTGTTTTCATCTCTTTTTTCCTCCAAAATTATTTCTAATTTATTTGACAGCGGAAAGATCTGTCTTTTCTCTTTCCGTTAGCCACCGTTTTTTAATCGCGCCAACGCCCGAATATTTACCCTCGGTATACATGCTATTAAAGGGGATTTCTTTTGTTTGCTCTGCAAACAAAAGAAGAGGCGCCTCTTCTTTTAAACGTGTGCGCTTTCGCCGATTTTAGGCACAATATGCCTACTTTCACGACCATTATACAGCCCTAACTATATAATGTAAATGGTTATTTTTGATTAGTTTATGGAATATTTTGCAATAACGCTTTTTCACTTGACAACAATTTTTCGTTGTGATATGTTATTAACGATAAAAATAATCGCGTTCGGGTTGGCCTATGAAGCGATATAAAGGGAAGAAAAAGTACTACCACATCAACGAAATTATACTAAAAGACCTCTATCCGATAGACATCGGACACGAGGAACATTCTTTGCGCAAAAAGCCGTTTAAAAACGAATACCCCTACTATCTGTTGCACTATGTAACGGGCGGCGAGGGGTCTATCGAGATGGACGGAAAACATCACACGTTCGGGAAAAATTCGGTATTTATTCTCCCGCCGAACAAGGAGATCGTTTACCACCCGAACCTAAACGCTACTTCGGAAATAAAGGTGGGTTGGGGTTATTATTGGATAAATTTTAACGGTCTCGAAGTAAAGAAAATTCTCGCCACGCTCGGTATAACGGACGAGAAATTCTTTTTTGAGGATAAGTTTACCGGTTTGGAAAAGTATTTTGAAAAACTCTTCGAAAAACAGGCTTCCGACGTGGAAAGATATTATTCTGCCTTATCGGCGCTGTTAGGAGTCTTCGCCGAACTTCACCCGACCGCTTGCGGCAATGCCCCTGCAAAAAAAACGGCGTCGTTCGACGATATATTCGAATATATACAAGCTCACCTTTACGATACGGACTTATCCGCCGCAAAAGTTGCGCACGCTTTTTATATAGACGGAAGCTATTTTTCAAAATTGTTTAAGAAAAACTTAAACACTTCGTTCCCGAATTTCGTTAATTACGAAAGGATTAAAAAAGCAACGACTCTTATTACAACAACCGATCAGCCGATAAAGTCCGTGGCAACCGCCGTAGGCTATAAAGATGCCTTATATTTCAGCAAAATATTTAAAAAATACCGATTGTTTTCTCCGGAAAACTATCGTCTCAATCAAAAAAACGACATCTGATCGCCGACGATAAATTGCGATATTGTTTCAAAAGAAATTCCGTATTATGATACGCTTTCTTTTGACGTTGTTGCCTTGCTTCCCTTATCTTCTTGTCGCTACTCGATTTATCGTCTATAAGCCCTCCGCTCACAAATAAATCAATCAATTTAGATTTTGTTTCGTTATCTTTTTTTACGGTTGCCATTAGCGCACCCTCCTAAAAGTGTTTTAACTATATAAACGAAGGGAAACACTATATATAATATATCAAAAACTCATGTAAGCCTCATTTAAAAACATAATAATTAAATTTTAGATTAGTTGACTTAAGAAAAAATCGTTTACGAAAACAAAATCAGATAAACTCTATCGGAAGAGCAATAAGGTCTTCCTTCAGATACAATTTTTGATCATACTGACAAAGTATAACGCCTGTTCCGCGCTTTTTATCTGCGACTTTATCCAACACGCTGAAAGCACTCGCCATAGACGCCGTCGGATTAGCGCTTTTCTTAATTTCAATCGGGTACAACGTTCCGTTTTCTTCCACAATCAAATCTATTTCTATTTCTTTTTCTATCGTTTTACCTTCTTCAGAACTTTTTACTTTGTCTTTGCCCCTATAGAAAGACAAATTAAAGTCGTATTCCAGTCCTTCATTTGTAAACGATTTTATTATTTCGGATACAACAAACGTTTCGAACATATTCCCCGCAACGGCGCTGCTTTCAAGGGCTTCATAATTGTTCCATCTCGACAAATAGCAAGCAAGTCCCGTATCACGGAAATATAGTTTCGGCGTTTTTATCGCCCGAGTTAAATGGTTGGAATAATATGGCTGCAATAAATAAATCAGCCCCGTTCTGCTCAAAACCGATATCCAGTTTTTAATCGTCGTTTGCGACACGCCGACTTCTTCGGCAATATTTACATAATTCAATAATTGTCCCGTTCTTGCCGCGCAAGCCGTCAAGAAACGAGTGAATGCAATTTCGTCTTTAATCTCGATTTCCCCGCGAATATCTCTTTCAAGATACGTCTTGACATACGAAGAATAAAAATCCACCCATTCACGTTCCACAACATAAAGTTCGGGATATGCCCCGCGATGAATTATTTTCCATATATTGTCGTAAGGTTTTAAATTCTTTTCCCGTTCCGAAATATATTCGTCGGTCGGAACAAAATGCTTGTTAAACTCTACCCCGTTGATTTCTCTTAAAGACAACCCTTGCAATTCGAGAATACTTACTCTCCCTGCCAAAGACTCCTTTGCTTTTTTCATTAAACTCAGTTGCTGCGAACCCGTAAGATAGTATTTTTCATAAACGTTATCCTTATCGCATTCCATTTTTATATACGGGAACAAACTCGCTGCATACTGGACCTCATCCAAAATCGAAGGAATCGGAATATTCTTTAAAAACAATTTCGGATCCTCTTCGGCTGACGCTAAAAGTAATCTATCGTCAAAAGTATAATATTTTACATTCGGATAAATTTCTTTATAAAGCGTAGATTTACCGACCTGTCTCGGTCCTGTAAGCAATAGACATTTACTATTTTTGGCACGTTTTCTTACAACGTCCTCTATACTCCTTTTGATAAACATCTTAACCTCCAAAAGTGTTTTGTTGACAAATATAAACTACAACTTTATTTTAGCCAACATTAACAACTTTGTCAAGCCGTTTATAGGGTTTTATCTGAGTTTATAGCAAAAACCATAAACTCATTTTATGCATTCACCTTATTATTCGCCTTTTTCGACGTTTATCGTCTTTTAATGCGCGACCAGATAGGCTATTCCTCTTACAAGATACGGACACGCCACGAGTATCGCAAAAATAACACCAAGTCCGATTATATAGTTTAGTATCATTTTCTTTGCACGCATTTTATCTTCGCTTCGAGTAGCGATTACGAACATTATTCCCATCGCAAGGCTCCAAACCGAAACGATTTACTTTTTTCCTCCTTATTTTTAGTGAAAGAAAGTTCGGAACAATTCGCCGCGTAAAGACAGTTCTTAACGTACGTAAAGTCATTACCGACAATCCTGACGTTGCGATGAAAATCAGGAATCGTCGGATTGGCGATTATATTGGCGTGAATAACAATACAATAGCCGGCACCGTAATATCCGCAATTTTTGAAAACGTTGTTTTTTATCGTAACGTTTCTCACGCCCGTGGACTCACACCAGAAAGAATTATCTCCCGCCATCTCCACTCCGCAATCGGAATTATAAAAAACGCAGTTTTCGACCACCGATTTCTTGTTTGTGTTGATCAGAAAACCTCTCGGTCTGTTGTTGCCCGTTTTGCAACCCGAAATGCGAACGTTCGGGTGAGCAGTGAGATTATCGGCAACGAAGCCTTTTTCAACGCCCGAAATATCTTCTTCAACCTCGAGTTTTATAGTGCTTTCAGCGGATAAAACGGAGTTTTTCACTGTATATTTTTCCGAAAAACTACGCATCTCGGGAGATGAAATTTCTACGATATCTCCTTTCCTGAAATTGTTTACGCCGAATTGCTGAAAATGCTCCAACCTCAATAAAAGAGTGTTTTTATCGACTACTTTGTCGACTTTGAGATAGATACCATGAACGTTGCAAGCATCGTCCATCATATTTTCAAATACGCAGTTTTCAATCGAAACGCTGCCGCGGCAGTTGCAGAAATGCGTGGCGTCGCAATTCGTGCTGACAAGATAATCCTCGCCCTTTCTCGCTTTTACACGCAATTTTTTAACGGCAACGTTTTTGCAGTTCTGAAAAAGCGCGCCCATGGAGCCGCCGTCCGTTATCGAGACGTTTTCAAGCGTAACGTTTTTGCAGTTTATAAACGTAAAAATATTGTTATCGCGTTTTTCGTGAGTCAGAACGAATCTGTCGTCGCCGATGATTTTTGAAAAATCGCCGTATAAAAATAGTTTCCCGTCCTTTTCTTCCGCGCGCCAATGCGATTGTTTTAACGGCGCATTTTCGTTATATGTCACGTTGTCGCCTATAATCGGCAGATATAAAAACGAATGAAACGCGGGACGTTTAACTCTTTTATCATACTCAAGAAAAAGATTTATTCCGGATGAGAGATTCTGCCCCCGATTTTCGCCGAGAGAGATAAACTCGCCGTTTTCGACCTTATAAGGAAATATTTCTTTATTTATTAGAAGTTCTATTTTTTCGTCCGAATATTTAATTACTTTTCCCGCAGTATAAAAGGGCTTATCGTATTCGATTTTAACATTTTTGACGGTAACATCGCTTGCGTTATCGAAGAAAAACGGAGAAATGCGCCCGTGGACAACGAGCGTGCCGCCCGAAAAATCGAGCGTAATATTCTTTTTGTCTTTTGCAAAAAAACGAATTTTCTTGTAACCGCAATCGTTGTTTGAAACGTAATAAAATTTCTCGGTCAAGCCCCTGTCGTAAATATGGTAAAAGCCTTTTTGTACTACGTAATCGCAATCGTCTTTCAACTCGGTCGGTAAAAAATCAACAGCAATCCGATTCACGATTTACCTCCTGTTTATCAAAATTTCTTTCATCCCGAACGGGAAAAGTTTATACTCTTCGGTAACATTTATCGTATCGTTAAAAATGCCCGGGTCTATCCAAAGTTTGCCTTCATAATCCTTAATATGATGAGGACCTACCGTATTGAAAAGCGTGTTATAAATAACAACGATAAGACCGTCGGAATCACATTCGGCTGCAACCGCGGGGAAAGCGTTTGAAACCGTTTTTTCGCTTCCGTCTGCAAACGTTACTTTTGCCGCTGCGAACGAACCCGACAACACTACTTCATCGCCCTTGCGGACTTTTGCCGAAACGCCGTATTTTAGCCCGCCCGAATAAAACGGAAGCGAATTTTCCGTGACGAAAAGTCCTTTTTCGCGTTTCTCCGCGATAAACGGAACGTTATTTTCGATTTCCACGCCGAAATCGCCGGATACGTAAATCGTGTCAACCTCGGTAGAGGCGTAATTTTTGCCGTCGTCTACGTGGCGATGACAACACACGTCGTTGACGTTGTTGAACTTCTTTCCGTATAAAACGACCGAGTTTTCGCCCGTTTTGAGAAAACCGGTGACGTTTACCGTGGCGAGCGATATATCTTTTTTACAACCCTTGCCGAGCATTTGCGGAGAATTGAAGTCTCTGTCCGCCTTTACCGCAATTCCGTTGACCTCGATTTTTTCGAGATTTTCGGCGTTTTCTATGAGAAGATTGATCTCCCCTGCGGGGATTTTTTTGCAGACAAAAGAATAACTTGCTTTGAAAGGCGTTCCGTCAGTCAACTTATAAAAAATGTAATGCCAAATGTGGTTGACTTTTACTTTATCCGTCTTTTTGCCGTCCGCTTCGAACACAACCTCGTCTATCGGCATAACGTTTTCTTCGGTACTGCCGAGCAGCTTCGGGCTATGCGAAACGAAATTCGGGTTACCGATAACGAAACCGTCCGCAAAAATCTGCCGCTTCGGCAAAGAATCAGAATTTTTGCCGACGACGAAACAAACCGAGCCGTGGGGCATAAGCGTAAGTTCGGGGTTATCCGGACAGAAATATTCTCTTCCGTCCGAAATGCAGTATATCGCGGCTTTTACGACAGCCGGAGAAATGACTTTTTCTTTCTCGCCGACGTTGCATACGAAAACATATTCCGCATCGTCGCCGACCATGTTTCTCGCGAGTATCGTTTCATCCGCGCCGTCAATCTTAACGCACGGGGCGATATTCCGCTCCGCAAAATCACTGAAATCCTTTTCGGTTTTGCAATAGATTTCCGCGTTATACGCGTTTTCCGCCACCGCGACCGAGGCGCGATTCAATGCTTTTATTATCCTCGCCGCCTTTTCGCCGACGTACTTTACGCCCGGCAAAATGAGCAGATCGTATTCGTAACCGCCACCGACGAGTTTTCCGCCCGTTACACGGCAGGATTCGAGCATTTCCTCGCTTAAAATATGATAATCGATACGGTGCGAAGAAAGCGCTTCCGCGACGAACGCGTATATCCCGTCGCACGGGATAGCATCGTCCGGTTTAGTCGGATTATACTCGGCAAATGCGGTTGAAAGCGGTTGCAGAACGGCGATTTTCACATCGCTTTTCGTATTCGAGATTATCTCCGACAATCTCGCAACGTAACCGTTTTCGGCTGTCATACACGTGAAATAAGGTTGTTGATAGCCTATATTCGCCGGATAATCCCGTTTTCTCTCCCCTTGCATCGAATAAAGCGATAAATGCGGATTAACGAAATTTATACCGTGAACCGCCTGCCAGTCGATTATTTTCTTTCTCTCGAAAAAAGTCGCTTCCTGTCCCATTCCGGCAAAGCACTCGCAAAGGGCGCGCTTGTTCTGCCACTCGCATGCGGAAGTGAGCTGTTTAAGAGTTATAGGGCTTCCTATACCCCTGAAAAGTTTATCGACGCCCGGTTGCTGCATCGCAAAATAATGAGGGATTACGCCGCCCGTGAACCGAATCTGCCCTTTGAGCGAATCTTCCTCCATCATATGCCCCGTCATGACAACGTTATGCTCCGCGCACCACTTCGCATACTGCTCGGTGTAAGCCGAAACGAACTGCCTCGACGCCGCTTTGTAGTACGCGATTTTAAACGGCGCGTCTTTTTCGTCGTCCGAGAAAAGTTTTCGGGCATTTTCTTTGAAGTCAAACCCGAATTCGTCTTTGAGCCTTTGAACGATAAACGGGCTGAACGGAACGTGCGGTTCGGCGTGAAAAGACGAAAGATTATAACACGGCTCGTCGGTGAAAATCCCTTTTATTTTACTTCCGAAACGGTCGGACATCTTCTTGAAATACACCTCGTGGACAGACGATATAAAGGCTTTTACCGCAAAGGGATTCATCTCGTCCGTAAAGCACCCGCCGTTAAAACGAACGTAACCGTTTTCGGTTGTTCTTATAACGACCTTTTGACCACGAAAGTCGCAGACGACTTCATCGCCCGCGACAATTTCATTCTCGCTAATCAAAAGCAAAGTCTTTTCCCTGAAAGAATCGTCCTCTTTGGAAATTTTGCCTTCGCCGTAACCGCTCGGCCACATATCCTCGTCATAAAGATACATATTTAAGCCGAGATCGTTGCCTTCGTCCACGCAGAATTCGATGAAATCGAGCCATTCTTCGGACATGTAGGATGTGATAAGCCCTACTCGCGAATGAAGAAACACGCCGCCGAAACCTGCGTTTGCAAACTCTTTAAGTTGTCGTGCCGCTTCTTCCTTATCGAGTTTAGAGTTCAAACTCCAGAAAGTTACGGGCGCGTAATTACGATAATCTTTTGATGTCATATGTCAGTTAATGTGAATTTTCGTGAATTCCATCTGACGCGCGTCGTACTGAGCGGACGAGAACCAGTTTCCGTTGACCGTGAGCGGCAGATCGTTTGCGCCGTACATACAATAAAGCGTTGTACCGACCCAGCCTTCTTCCGTGCCGATAAAGCCCGGATTGTGATTAATCGGAATGTCGAGATCCTGCGCTATAAGAGAATTATCGCTGTGATCGAACTCCCAATTGATTCCGTCCTCGGACACGGCGATTCTCACGCCTGCTCTTGCGTTCGGCGCGAATTGATTTTCCTCGCTGTAATACGTGCCTACCCACTTCATAAGTTCGGGAACGTATCTCACGTCAAGCGTGCTCATGCTTCTGTCTATACTTATCGCGCGGTCGAAATTAACGCCGTCCTTGCTCGTTTTCAGCACAAGTCCGCTCGGCTCGCCCGGGTAACGCGGATCGTAAGACTGCGAATAATAATACAGATAGAAGGTTCCGTCCTTATACACCGCGCAAGGTCCGCCAGCTCCGTAACCGAGGGTTCCGCCGTCGGCAGAATCGGCAACCGCGCCTTTTGCGTACCACGTTTTGCCGTCCGTCGACATTGCAAGCCATATCTTGTTCCAATGAGTGTATTTTCCGTCGTCAAGATTCCATTCAAGCCCCGAAAAATACATATAATAAGTTCCGTTGACCTTGATTACCGAAGGATCGCCGCCATAACCTATCGGTGAGGACGAGCCGCGGAGTTTTCCCGATTCGTCTATAAGTTTATAGCCCGTGGTGTCGTCGGTGGTTATTCTGACAGGTTTGGACCATACTCCCTCGGGGTCGGTCGCTTCCGTGTAATAAACGTTATCGGTCGATTGTTCTTCGGGAACGCACGCCCCGAACCAGACTTTGTATTTTTTATCGGTCTTATCGTAAAATCCGCTTCCGGAATACGCTCCGTACATATAGAACATATTGCCGAGATATTCGCTTTTAACAGACAATCCCTTGACGTCGGCTTCTTTTGTGTTGAAATATTCATTTGCCAAAGCCTCGATTTTATACCATTTGCAAAGCAAAGTTTGCGAACGCGGCATACCGTCGATTACGTTCACAACCTCGATCGATTCGAGTTTGTTTCTGTTTACTGCGGCGATTTTTGAAATATCCGCCGAAATGACCTGCTTTCCGCCTTTTCCCGAGTACTCGTAAATCATATACTTTTCGCCGCCGTTATTTTTAAGGTTTACCTTATAACGGACGTCCGAGCCGTCAGACGAAGTACAGGAAAAAGTAAATCTCAGAACGTCGTAATCGCTCAGATCGAGGTAATTCGTATATTCGGCGGGATAACCTCCGTAAACGAATTCCGCACCTGCTTCCTGCAAAGGCGGAATATAAAATCTGAGCAGAGCCGAAACTTCACCCGACGTGGAACTACTCTCCGAAGGGTAAATCGTGTAATAATTGCAATCATCGTCGCTTTGAGCGGAATACCACTCGCAAGTAGTTTTATATTCTTTTTGCTCGTCCGTAGCGAAGGGAACGTAACTATATAAGGGAGATCTGCTCTCGAAAGTTTTCGGTTGCCAACTCGTCCAGCCCTCGCTGGAAAGTTTTGTATACTTATCGTAAGGGAACGCAATGCCGTACCTGAAATCCGCAAGGGTTTTCTTCACCTTATACGTTTCTTTTTCGGCGTCGCCTCCGTTATCCGTCGAAGTCTCGCTTTCAGAGGGCTTTCCCGATGGAGAATCGTTTGAAAACGAGCCGCAACCATAAACCGTACAGAACAACAGCAATGCAAGCATTGCCGCCGCGATTTTCAGAAAAAGCTTCATCTTCCACCTCATGCTTTGGTTATATTTATTCTCGAATAAGCCAGTTGCCTTGTGAACATCTGCGTGGAACCGCCGAAAGGCAGATCATTCACGCCGTAAGTCAAAAACATTGTTTCATACCCGAAACCCGTTTCCGTACCGATAAACCCGGGGTTGTGAGTTATAGCCGCAGAATAATCCTGAATCGGTCTGTCTGTCGGTTTATTCGTGAAGTCGAAGTTTATTCCGTCGGAGGAAAAGCCTATCCTCACGCTTTTCACGTCGTAACCGCCATGTGCTTTCTCGTCGGTATAGTCACAGGCAACCCACATTTCGAGCGAAGGCACCCATTTTACGTCTATCGCGCCGAACGTGTTGCGAGTTTCCATCGCCTTACCGAAAGAATACGGCGTGTCGCCTACTTTAAGCACGCAACCGGTGGGTTCGATCTGCTCCGTAACGTTTCCGTTCTCGTCGGTATAATAGTTAGTATAGGACTGCGTGTAATAATACAGATAATATTTTCCGTCTTTGTAAATCACCGACGGAGCGCCCGCTCCGTAGCCGAGCCCTTCGCCTTTTTTAACGTCCACAACGGCGCCGTAAACTGTAAAATCGATTCCGTTGTCGCTCGTTGCGAGATAAATCTTGTTGGGCGGTACGCTGGTGTTTTCAAGACCCGAAAAATACATATAATATTTTCCGTCCACCTTTATCACGCAAGGGTCGCCTCCGTAACCCGGCGAAGCAGTCGCGGGGGTAAGTTTTCCCGTCGGGTCGTTGAGAATAAGCCTTTTAGGTTTCGACCAGCCGAGCCTGATATCCGTCGTTTCTACGTAATAAATGTTATCGCTCGCCGCGCCCTCGGGTATTCCTCCGCCGTACCAGAGTTTGAATTTTTTATCCGTTTCGTCGTAAAAACCGCTCGCGGAGTACGCGCCGTAAAGATTATAGCCGATACTGCCGAGATATTCGCTTTCGGTTTCCATAACCCCGCCGCCGTTGACGGCAGACATAACTATCGAAGAGTTTATCGTGGGATTGCCCCCGCTCTTAACGCACAAATCGGCGTAATACAAGCGATTTTGCTGTTCTTCTTCGGATCTGAAACCCGTCGTATCAGTTCTGAAAACCACTCTCGCAAGCGTTTTTCTGTCGTCAGAAGCGATTTTTGAAAGGGGGAAATAAACCTCGTAAAGAGTATCCGAATCGCCCGAGAATTTGCCGAGTTCGTATCTTCTCCATGAATAAGTATCGTCCTCGTCAACATATCTAATCTCGGCTATCGCCGTGAGATTGACTTTGCCCGAGCCGCTTTTGCCCATGTATTTTATTCTTAACGCGTCGAACGGGCGAGTGTCGAGATAATTGTCGTTTTGCGGAATATACATCGTATACGACGCGTCGCCGTAATCGCCGTTGCCGCCTTTAACCGTCCAGTATGCATAATTGTCGGTTTCGTTTTCGGTGTTCGAAATAGCGTCGCCCGCAGACTCATCGGAATAAACCACGTTGTCGTTCGCCCAATAATGCGGCATACGTGAAAACTTCTCGCCGAATTTTCTTTCGTAACCGTATTCGAACGTGGAAAGTATTTTCGTAGCGGAAACCTTTTGCGTATAACCCTGTTCGCTTATTTTAAAAGCCTCGGTTATGTCTTTTTCGCCCGCATAGCCGTAAACCGTTTCGTTTATGGCTTCGCTTTTTATTTCTGTCGTTTTCATCGGACCGATGATTATTCCGGAAACGACAAGCACGACGGCAAGAACGCAACCGACAATGCTTGTCGGCTTTACTTTGCGGTCTTTAACGAAAAACACGACCGCCGCGGCAAGGCACGCCGCTCCCGCTATAAGAATTATTATCGCTAAAATATTCGCCGATTTCGCCACGGCGACGGAGGGTTCGGAAAGAATTTTATACGAAACTTCGTTTATACCCTCGGCGGGCGTGAAATCGGAAAATTCTACTCCGTCTTTAACATACGACCCTACTCCGTAATTTGCCGCGTACGCATTGCTTACGGGAAACGCGGATACTATCAGGAATAAGGCGAAAAGCAATGCCGTTATTCTTTTTTTCATCATTATCTCCTTTTCAGGCTCGTTTGCCTGCGGGAATACATAAATTTACCCTTTGATGCCGGACATCGTGACGCCCTCTAAAAGTTGCTTCTGGAAAATAAAGAACAAAATGCACGGAGGGAGAAGCATCAGAACGCCGACCGCCATCTGCTGATTGGGATAGTTCCTCTGCGACAGCCCGCCCATAAATTTGAAATATATTCCGACGGCTAAGGTGTATTTATCCGGTTTACCGCGAAGGAAAATGAGCGGACCGGTGAAATCGTTCCACACCGAAAGGAAAGTGTTTACGATAACGTAAACCAAAATCGGCATACAGAGAGGAACCATAATCTTTACGAAAATACGGAAAGAATTCGCTCCGTCGATTTTTGCGGCGTTTAAAAGGTCGTTCGGGATTCCGCGCATATATTGCATCATCAGGAAAATATTGACCGCACCGCCGCCGAAAAAGCCCGGCACGATGAGCGGAAGAAGCGTTCCAAGCCACTTCATATTATAATAAATAGCGTATAATGGTATCTGGATTACTATCGACGGCAGCATCATCGTTGAGAGAACAATCGAAAAAACGGCGTTGCTTCCGTGGAATTTGATTTTAGAAAATCCGTAAGCGCAAAGCGCTGCCGAAAACGGTATACCTACGCAATTGAGAACCAAAACTATCAGCGTATTTTTAAAATATTTCAGAAGGTCGGCGTCGAGAACGGTACGATAAGCCTCGAACGTTATATGCTCGGGAAACAACGCTCCCGTCGCACTGTAACTTTCAACGTCGCCCATGAGGCTTCTCGAAACGATATATACGAACGGAAACAAAAAGATAAGGCACATTACCGCAATGATTATATACGAAACGATATCCGCCGCTTTTATTCTTTTCTTCATCTCACGCCTCCTCGTTATAAAAAACCCAACGGCTCGTTTTGAAAACGACCGACGTTAAAAGACCGATAATGACGAACAGAATCCATGAAAGCGCAGACGCGTAACCTATCTGCGGAGTTTTACCGAATGCTGTGGTGTAAATATTCGTGACGAAGAACAAAAGCGAATCCTTAGGTCCCGCCGTGCCGTTCGTTAAAACGTAAACGCTGTTGAACGTCTGTAAAGACGTGATTATTCCCATAATCAGATTATAAAAAATCATGGGAGAACACATGGGAATGGTTATTTTGAATATCTTCTTCCATGCGTTCGCCCCCTCTATGTCCGCGTATTCGTAAAGTTCGGCAGAAATCCCTTTCATCGACGAGAGCCACAAAAGAAGCGACGAGCCGAGAGAAAAGAAATTGAGCGAAATCACTGTGACGAGTGCGGTTTTGGGCGAAGAAAGCAGCGTCAGCGGTTCGAGATTAAGTTTCTGAGTGAGAAAGGCATTTAAAAATCCGTATTCCACGTCCAGAACGTTTCTCCACATGAGACTGCTTATAACAACGGGGATCATTACCGGCAGATAAAACAACGTTCTGATGATTTTTATGCCTTTAAGTTCCCTGTTGAGCATCAGCGCGAGAGCGAAAGAAAGCGTTACGGAAAGCACGACGTGAACGACGGTGTAAATCCCCGTAACCTCGAGAGATTTCGAAAATTTTTCCCAATCCCTTGTGAACGGATAAATATAGTTTTTGAAATTGTTCCACTCCCTCGGTTTTAACACGTTATAACTGAAAAAACTGTCGTAAAGAGAACTTATCATCGGGTATAACGTGAATATTAACACACCGAGAACGACGGGGGAAACGTAAAGCCACCCCCGATAGTTCTTCGATATATATCTTTTTACGGAAGAACCGAGATTCTTCTGCCTACTTTTCGCCATAATAACTCCTTAGCCTCAGACGATCAATCACCTGTGAGAATCCTGTTTATTTCGGATTTATATTTTTTAAGCGTGGCGGCTTTGTCTCCCGCAGGTTCGCTCCAACCCATATAATCGTCAAGCAAACTCAGAATCTTCTCGTTTACGGCGCTTACGTAATCGTTATCGACGTTGTTGAGATAATCGGTTATGCAATCTCTTTCCGGATACTTCGTGAACGCATAATGGTTGAAGAAAAGAATATCGTTGGGACATTCGAGCCATTTGCCCGTCGTGGCGAGGTCTTTTCTCACGGGAACGGCATTGCCCGTTTTGGAAAACGCTTCTTGAGAATCCTTTGACAACATGGATTCAACGAACAGATAAGAAAGGGATTTATTCTTTGCGAAAGTAGATACCGCATATCCGCTCGCACCCGTTCCTATATAGCCGTAGTCGCCGATATACGGGAAAGAAACGGCGTCGTAATCGAGGTTCATCGCTTCTATGTTGGAAATGCTCGGGCGGGTGGAAAACCACATCGCCGACTTGCCCGAAAGGAATAAATCTTCCGTTTTGTTCGCAGGGTTGATCGTATAACCCGACTTGAACAGATAATCGAGGGCGTCAAGACCTTTTACGGCGTTTTCGCTATCGAAAACAGGCTTGCCGTTCTCGTCCATGATATATCCGCCGAAAGTTCTTATATAAGTGTTGTAGATAGGCGCCCACGTGAGCATCGCGTCCACGGGATAAACGCCGGACGGCAATTTGCTTTTGAGTTTTGCGCAAAGGCTTAAAAACTGCTCGTAAGTCCAGTCGTCGTGCGGGTAGAGTTCACTGTCCTTTTCGACGCCGGCGTCTTTGAGATATTCCTTGTTGTAATACACGATTATTTTGTTGTAATCTCTCGGCAACATATACTGAGAGCCTTTCTGATTGATTTTGCCGAGGTCTAACATGCTCTGATAATAATCGGACGCGTTGAAGCCCGATTTTGCGATATACTCGTCGAGATTAAGGAGAATGTCGTTAGCCGCGTAATAGGTAACGTCTTCGTCCCTTACCCACAACACATCCGGCACGTCGCCGACGCTGACGGCGGAGATAAGAGTTTCGGTGTAATTTCCGCTCATTTCCACTATCTCGATTTTAACGTTGGGATAAGTTTTGTTGAACTCGCCGGCAAAAGCCTGAACTATCTGCTTTTCGCTTTCGCTCTGCTGAATACCCACTCTTATGGTCGCAGTGATGCTTTTATCGACGTTAAGGTCGATGGTTTCGTTCTGAGGCGATTCGCTTTCTTTTTTCCCGCAACCCGTGAAAAACATCACGGACGTGACGACCGCAAGCGCGAACGCTATAACTTTTAACAGTAATTTTTTCATATTATTATTCCTTATGATATTATTTTTACAACCCGTAAAACGGCTGTTTTGAAAACAGTTGCTTTCGGATTTTTATTCTTTCAAAATCGTTCCCGGCTCGCATCCCTGCTCTTTCAGCATGGAAATTACAAGGCAATCCCAGTTGAGAAATCCGTTATGCATCATTCTCTCGCCGGTTTCCGGGATATAAGATTCGCTCATATGCCCGCTGCTTTCTATATCTTTTCCGAGAAGCGTTACCGTTCTTTTCACGATAGAAGCGGCGAGGTCGTTTTCGCCTGCGTTTTTCAACGCCTTAAAGGCGCAAAAATTGGCAACTATCCACACCGGACCCAACCAGTTCGACGGGTTGGACGTGCTTTCCGTGTTATACATTTTTTCGTTTTTCGAAAGAGTTCTGATGCCGTAAGGACAGATAAAGTCCTCGTCGAAGCAATGAACCGCAGACTTACGCGCTCTTTCGCCCGAACAAACGCCGAACGCGGCAGGCAAAAAGCCCGACCAAATTTTGATTTTTATCGGCAGAATCTTCCAGAAAGGTTTCATTCCTTTGTGGAAAATGTTATCCGAAGTGTCCCTGACGGAAATATCCGCGCTGTAATAAAAACCGTCGTTTTCATCGTATAAAAGCGTTTCTATCGCGCGCCCGAGTTCTTCCGCCCATTCTTTGTATTTTTCCGCTTTCGGCGATTTAACCGCCGAAAGAACCTTGTTTGCGGCAAGCAATTCCGCATACATAAAGCAATTCAGAAACAAATCTCCCGCGCTGCATTCGGGACGACCGAAAACTGCAGGATTGTTGTCTATACCTATCATAACATCGTTTTTCCAGAAATACAACCCCGAAACGGAATGATATTGCTCTTTCCTGTAATAATCGAGGTATTCCGAAAGTTTTTCGGCGTCGAACCAATCGAAACTTCCGTAAGTTTCGCCTATTTTAGCTGCCTGTAAAAACAGAACGGGTTTGCACTGATTAACGGTTTTCCCTTCTCCGTGGCGTTTTATGAAATAATCGGCAAAAAGCCCCGAACTCGTAACCGTCCCCGGGATAAACCCGTCCGGTTCGATTCTGTCGAGAAAGTTTAAAATATTACCCTTAGCGTGCCTTTCGACTTCCTTTCTGCGGGTTTCGTAATCAAAATCTTCAGCGTCTTTGAAATATTCCGTTATATCGATAAGAGCGTAACTGCTCCAGAACGAATCCCAATCCCAGAGGTCGGACTCATAGCCCGTGCCGGGCACGACGAACGGATAGCGGAAAACGCCGGATGCGTTTTTCAACATGCAAAAGGCGTTTTCCTTTATATAATTTTCGGTAATAACTTTATAATCGGTCATTATGCTACCCGTTTCGTTATTTTAGTCCTGTCTCTTTTTTCTGATTATAACCGCCGCGGCGAAAAGTGCGACTGCAAGAGCAACTCCGCCGGTACCCATCGAGGAGGAGCAACCGCCTGAGGAGCAACCGCCTTTGGAATCTCCCGAAGGACTTTCGTCGCCGGACCCGTCTGCGGAACCGCTATCCGGCTTATCGGAATCACTGTCGCTCGGTTCATCGGGCGTTTTTTCTGCCGACGTTACCACTCTCTTATTGAGATTGGAACGGAAAAGGTCGATATAAGTTCCGTCCTTGTTCTTTTGTACCGCATAAACGGTATAATAGTAGGTAGTCTCCGGCTGAAGCTGAGTATCGGTATACTCTGTAGTTTCGATATTGTCGATATAAATGACTTTATCTTCGCGGACATCGACGGAGTCGCCGTTTTTATCCGCGACGTTTCTCACGACTTTATATCCCGTGGGCGTGAAGTTATAGGAATCGAAATCGCCCTCGGCATATTCGCCTTTCGTCCATGAAAGCGTGACGGAATTCGAAGTGACGTCTTTGCCGTCCTTAAGCGTTATTCCCGCGTACATATCCGGCTCTTCGTTTACGATTTTTTTACCGTTAAAAGCGACTATCGTGGCGCCGATCTTATTTTCGTCGCCCTCTGCCCAAGCGCCGCCCGCAGCGGTATTCAAAGAATAATCGAATGCGCAAGCAAAGTAATGCTTCTCCATAACTTCGTCGATATAACGAGTCATTGCCTCTTCGAGGACTGCGGAAGTAACCTTCTGCCCGTTGACATAAATTTTATAAACCTGTTCTTTTGCAACGTAAACAAAGCGGAAAGTTATTTCGCTCTGTTTGCCTTCGGTTGTTTTGGGCTGAACCGTAACAGTGTTAGATGCAGCGACATGAGCATCCAACTGATTGTCCCACATAATCGTTTCAAGCTTAAAAGGAGTCGTTGCGCTCTTTACCGTTTCTGTGGAAGCCTCATAAGAAATACGCAGATAAATACTTCTCATTTCGGAGAAATTCTTGTGCGTGGAATCGCCGATGAAGAAGCAATAATATCCGTGTTTGTTGTTATTTGCCGCATAAACGTCTTCAGGCATCTTGACGGTGAATGTAAACTCTTTATCGTGAGCGAACTCGATTGCATCAGTGTAGCAAAGTCCTGCGGAGAAACCTAAAGTTTCGTTTCTACCGAAAACGGACAAACCGTCATCGGTTACGGCGTAATTTACGATTGCAGTTTCTGTCGGAGCGATGTTGACGAACTGCGAACGGACGAATTCCGTCTTGCCTGTGATTTCGTCTGCGTAAACGCCTTCATACGGATCGGGTTCGAGAACGAAAGTCTTTCCGTTCACGCCGGTGATCTTCACGACGTCCGTGGGAACACTTCCCTGAGCGGCGTAGTAACTTGCGGCGGCGTCGGAGCCGAGATTTATCGCGACCTCGAGCTGAGCGCCGTTCAGTTTGTTCATTATCGCATTGATATCCGACCCGAATCCGATAGACAACCCATTGACGAGAATTTTCCAATCGTCCTGCACTTTTGCTACGGCGAAAGTTAAAACCTTATCGTTTCTCGGAATGAACGACGAGAATTTGTAATACGGTGCGTTTTCGAGGGCGTTTGTTCCTCCCGCGGTAGCAAAGGTTCCTTGCGTTCCTTCGTCGTTGGCGGATTTCATAATCGCCGTTACCACTTCGCCCTGAGTGAGGAACAATCTGTAAGTCGCGGCGATAATCGCCGGCTGACTTGCGGCGTCACCTGAACTATCCCACGCGTCCATTCTGTCATCGTTGTCGAGTATATTCGTAAAACTTATTTCTATATATTTCTTCACTGCTAAATCGACGCCCGAAACGTCCATCGTCATTCCGAACGATGAGAGACCGCCCTCCGCGATCGCGTGTTCAGAACCAAGCGAATACTTGGCGGCAGTACCGCAACCCGCGGCGAACTTACCGCTGATTACAAAGCCGTCCTCGGTTATAGCCTTGGTCGATTCCGCCGCGGCAGAAACTTTTTTTGAAACAAAAGAGGTGTCCTTATAAGTCGATTTTCCCAACGAAACTTTGTCAATCGAACGAATATCGAGATCGTATCCGAGAGCCGATTCTCCGTTTTCCCCAAAATGCGCGGTTAAACGAAGATAAGCGTGACCGGCGGATTGCATAGCGAGAATTTTGCTGACGTCGTCGCCGTTGTTGAACTGATACCTCGCGCCGTTAAAGAACGCATACGCAACGCTGCCTTCGACGTAAATTCGCATTTCTACGGAATAATCGTCCGTGAAGAAAGCATGATCGTCCCAACTGCCGACTATGAATTCTCTTTCGTCGCTGCACGCGGAATGAATGAGCTGGATTTTAACGCCTGCGGTAAGTGCCGAATTCTTTTCCGGAAGGATATAGATATTCATTCTGGAATGAGAACCCTCTTCTCTCGTCGTATCCGACGTGAGCCTGTAAGAAACATTCAGATCGGTCACGCTTAAAGGCGTATCGTAAGTGTAATCGAAGACGTCTCCGGTCGTAGCCGCTTTGGCAGAAATTCTCACGCCGTCGTCGATTTGCGTGATCGTTCCTGACGCGTTGTTAGAAGTGAAACCGTATCCCGAAACGAGTTCTTCCGCTTCGGCGCGGGTTACGGTACCCACCCCTAAAAACACGCAGACAGACATTGCCAAAGCTAAAATTGCCAACATTGTTCTTTTGAGTGTTTTTATCATATTTTTCCTCCTTGCGGCATTATTGCCGTTTTTTACACGTGTCAAATATATAAACTCGGATAATTATTCGTTTTTTTGAATAATTATCCTCTATTTATACTGTTTTATTTGTACCGCATTTATTAAGCGGCGTTAATTATTTCTGAGTCCTGTCGCGAACGCTTTCTCTCTCGCAGATCGTAACGGGTATTATTTTTTCGGAAAGCACGCCCGTTTCCACCGAATTGATGAGCTGACGAACGAGCGTGGACGAAAACTCCGCTCTGTCGAAAGAAACGCTCGTAAGGCGGGGCGAAACGATATCGGAAATCATTAAATTTTCGAATCCGATAACAGAAACGTCCTCGGGAATGTTCAGTCCGCCCTCTTTGAACGCTCTCATCACGCCGTAAGCGAACATATCCGAAACGCAGACGCAGGCGTCGAATTTAACTCCGCTCGCAAGAATCTTTTTGCCGAGTTCGTAACCCTCGGCATCGTTCATTTTGCCGGGGCCGTCGCCGTAAAAAATTCTGTCGCTTTGCTTTTCGCCGCCGAGAGCGTAACGAATGAAAGCGTTGCAACGGACATCCAGTTCGTAATCTTCGGAAAATCCGTTAGCGTAAATAATCTTTTTATGACCGAGGCGTGTGAGATACTCCGCGACCTGTCTCATTCCGTCCTCGTAATCGATATCGAGACGGTTCACCCTCTTTTCGTGCGGAAGCAGATAATTTCCGCAACAGATTTTAACCTTGTTTTCGATAAGGTAATCTATGTCGCTCTGTTTGACTTTATCCGGCACGGACGCGAAATACAACCCGTCCACCCTCTTCGCGACGATCGACGAAACGTACTTCTTCAGTTCCAGAAATCCGCCGCATATCAGCGTGGAATAACCGAACGAGAAAGCGGCTTTTTCAAATTCCAGAATTATTTCGCCGTACATCGGGTTTATTATATTATTCGATACTATCATGAACGACTTCGATCGTTTAAGAACCATGCTCTGAGCCGCCGCGTCGGGAATGTAATTGAGTTCCTCGATCGCCTGAAGCACCTTTTTTTTAGTTTTTTCGGAAACGGGACGAGAGTTGTTCACTACGTAAGAAACCATAGGTAACGAAACGCCTGCTCTTTCCGCAACCATCGCCCGTGTTGTTTTAATCATCTTGCTCCTGATTTTTACACGTATCAAATTCTTTACACTTTCTTTATAACACACTTTAAGCCGTTTGTCAATACTTATTTTAAAAAAAAATTAAAAAAATTTGTAGGATTACAATACATAAGAGACAAAGGAAATAAAAAAAAGATAGCGAAAAGATTTTCTTTACGTTAAAGTTGAAGTAGCAACAAAATACTTTAAAGGAAAACCTATCGCTATCATGAATACTTTCCGCCAACACCACTTCGGCTTTTTTCTACCGAGCGAATTATCCCATAAATCCTCCCGTTTCGCATAAAAAAAGCACCTACCGATCGGTAAATGCTTTCTCTCATTATTTAGTTGTTTCTCGTAATTTCGATATGTTTTTACGAGAATATTGCTTTTCCTGCAATTTCTATCTTATGATAAGAGCCAATCAAGTAAATTCAAAGACTTGATGCCGTCATAAGAATTTATATAATTTCTATCCATCGATAATACGATTTTTTCGTAATTGTCCCCTATCATACGAAGCGGTCTTAATTCCCGTTCCCTTGTTTCTTGCGAGAGCATACTCTCAGTTACCTGAATATATAGTTTCTCATTCGGCTTTTCGGCGACAAAGTCTACTTCCGTTTCTCCTACTTTACCGATGTATACACGATAATCTCTCCTTATAAGTTCCAAGAATACAATATTCTCTATGATATGCCCCCTGTCGGCGTCACGATAGCCGAGTAACATGTTGCGAAAACCCATATCTATGATATAATTCTTTTCCAGCGTCTTTAATAACTGTTTCCCTTTTACATCGTACCTGTTGGCGGAATAAAAGATAAACGCACTTCGCAGCATATCGATATATTTATCCACCGTTTTACCGGCAATGTTTTTACCTTGTCCGTTCACGTCGCCTTCATTAGACAATACGTTACCTATACTGTTAGGCGAAGTAATACTTCCGATATTCGAACAAAGAAACATCACGATTTTTTTCAGCGTCGTTTGGTCTGCCTGATTGTTACGCTGTAAAATATCTCTTAATACAACCGTGGAATATATCCCTTCGAGTGCCTGATTGCTCCTTGCCTCGTTGAATCGATATTCTCTTAAAACGGGCATTCCGCCGAACTGCAAGTACTTTTGAAACTTTTCCTCTGTCGTAACGGACGTATCGAAATCATAAAAGTTCAAAAACTCTTTGAAAGATAACGGTAGCATGCGGATTTCCACATATCTTCCGGAAAGGAGCGTTGAAAATTCCGTAGATAGTAAATACGCATTCGAACCCGTAATATAAATATCCACGTCAAAATCAAGCCGAAAAGACTCGATTGCCTTCTCCCAATGTTCGACTGCCTGCAACTCGTCAAATATCAGATAAGTTTTCCCCGTCTCGGGTATACGCTCGCCGACATAGTCATAAAAGTTAAGGTAGTTCGAAAGATTACGATAACGCAATGATTCTAAGTTCATATGAATAATGTTTTCATCCGGCACACCGTTTTGCGAAAGGTATTGATGAAACAAATCCAACAGCGACGACTTACCGCATCTGCGAATTCCCGTAATTATTTTAACCAAGTCAACGTCTTTATTTTGTATCAGCTGTTTCAAATACTCGGGGCGATTTATAAGTTCGGTCATAGTTAGCCTCCTGCTCTTCTTACTTAATAGTATACTCAAAAAAATGATTTTGTCAAGGGTTTTGGAATTGGAAGTCTAAAACTTTCTCAAATAATATTGTTTTCGACTTGTATGACCGAAACTTTTATTATTCTGCATTTTACGGCACAATAATACCTAATTCGGAGCAATACTACTAAATAAACAAAAGGCCTCGTGAATCGTATACGGATTCCGACTGTCCTTGATTGCGTATTGCTCTGTCGAGTGCCATTACCGTTGCAACCGCTCCGTCTATCTTCTCTGTCGATTTCGACTTATCCATTTTTATATTTCACGCAGGATCTGTCCTCACGCAGACGTTATCCATCATCCAATGAAGAACCGGATGCCCCGTGTGTCTTATACGCTTTGACAAAACCAAATTCATAAGCTCTTTTGTAGAAGGACTCATATCCTTGAACCCCTGCCCGAAAGGAAGCAACCGCGGTTGCTTCCTCGCCTTTTTTCAATCTATCCATTGCTTATTT
>CAVDPT010000016.1:0-18310 GCA_963610935.1 Bifidobacteriaceae bacterium
CCTTCAGGATAAAGTAAAAGACCAATGTAACGACCGCCGTGGCAAGCCATAGAAAGATCGGCTCGTTCTTTTTCAGGCGGTTGACCTTTACCTCCGCCTTGTTCCCGTGATAGGGGTTTTTCAACCAAGAGATCAAAGCGAAGACCGCCATGGGCATCGTCATACAAACGTAGGTCAGCATCTCTCCGTAATAGGTAAAAACGAACGAGATATACCCGTAAAGCAGGCTGAACACGATCATCAAAACCTGCCCGATCGGATTGCCTTTCGCATTGAAGATCAACGACGTTACGCCGACAAGCGAGGCGGCAAGCGTCAGATAGTTCGTCCTGTCAAACATGCAGAACGACGCGACGATGAAAACGACCGATAGGCTCCATAACAGAATTTCTCCCACGGAAAAATAGTTTGTAATCGATTTTGAATCCTTCATAAAAACCTCCGAAAAAATAAGCACCCACATACTTATCTTCTAAGACCTAACGATAAGTATATGAATGCTTTCCATTCTTTTGCCCGGTGGCAAATATTCGATTTGATGTCTTATTGTAGCATATCTTCGGAGCAAAGTCAAGGGGGGCAGGCAAATTTTTTCGGTTGCGCTATCCCCCTTGAAGGCTCCGCTCCGAGACATGAATTTCCGAAGGATCCGATGAAAGCCGCGGCGCGCGACGGGCATAGCTCGCCCCCTTGCGGGAGGCTTTTGCTTTTCCTCCCGCAAGGGGGTGCTTTCTTCTCTTTCGCGAGGACGCCGTTTCGATCTTTTCGCGGCGCGAAGCCGAACGGTCTTATTCCACCGTGTCTTCCGGTCCCGTGCTCTCGTAGTGATAGATCACGTCGGAAGGAAGTCCCGCGTTAGCAATACCGGTGATCGCACCGAAGGCTTCCTTGGTGCCCGCATAGTAGATATTGAGGGGCGTCGTTCTGTCATTGCTTACGCAGAAGGCGTTCGCTCCGATCTCCGTGATCGTCGAAGAAAGGACGATCTCGGAGACCGCGGATTCGCGGAAGGTGTTCACGCCGATCGAGGTGACGTCGCGTCCGAGCTCTACGCGTTTTACGGTAGGATTCCTGTAGAGGACCTCATCGCCGATCCCCGTGATCCCGTCGCCGAGGACCAGAAGCTCAAGGTTCGAATAATAGCCGATCCTTTCGTCGAACACGCCGTCGCCAAAGACGGTCAGCTCCTGCGCACTCCGAAGAAAGTCAGAGACCACGGCGAGCGGAACCTTTGCGATCTCGATGCCGTTTTCGAACGCCTCTCTCGGGCAGACGGTCAGAAGACTGCCGTTTGCGACCGTGAACGTCTTGAGGTTTTCGCACCCCTTGAATGCGGAGCCGTAGATGGTCGTCACGGAGGCGGGGATCGTGATCTCGGTCATGTCAAGACCCGAGAAAGCGCCGCTGCCGATCACGACGAGGGTCCCGTCGGTCGGGAGGACAAAGCCCTCCTTCGCGGTGACGAGCATTCCGCTCTCCTTGACGATCAGACATGCGTTCTTAAAGATGAGCGAGGTATTCTCGGACGAAAGCTCGATCGCAAGGTTCGCCGGCGTGCCGCCGAACGCGTTGTCACCGACGGTCGTCACGCCCTTTCCGATATGAAGGGAGGTCAATGCCCCGCAGTTGTTAAACGCGTAGCCCGGGATCGCCGTCAGGCTGTCGGGCAGGGTGACGGAGGTCAGATGAGACTCCGAATACGGGCACCAAAAGGCGCCGTATTCCATGGTGAGCAAGCCCTCGTGCAGAGTGACCGTCTCCAGCGTGCCGCAATCCTGAAGGCGCGGGAAGCGATCGCCCGCGGTCGTCGTGAGGTTCTTCAAGTTGCCGAGTTGTCTTGAGCTACCGATTGCGAGCAGCTCGAGAATGTAGGTCGGCACCGTCAAGTCATACGCGCCGCACCCGTCAAACGCCTGCTTGCCGTAATAGTTATAGTCCGGCTGATAGTCCTCGGGCAAGCCCGCCGTATGCTTGAAGGTCACGCTCCGAAGAGAGGTGCAACCCTTGAAGGCGGCGCCGCTTACGATATAGAGATTCTCGCCGAAGCAAAGCCTCGTGATCTCCGTATGGCCCGCAAACGCATTCTCGCTGACGCCGATCACGGGTTTGCCTTGATAGGTGGCGGGGACGATAATGTCTTTGTCGGTGCAAGTGCCGAAGCCGGTGACGTAAAGGCCGGGCTTACCGTATAGCTCGGAATATACGAGTCCCTCGGAATAATAATCGACAAAACGGGCAACCGCCGTCTTGTTCTCGGTGTAGTTATAGGTGGTATTCGCATCGACTCTCGTACCGTCGACATACCAGCCGTCGAAGGTATAGCCCTCCTTCTTCGGGGTCGGGAGCGTGCCGAAGTCAAAGCGGTAAAAGATCTCCTTGCTCGGCGTCTCGGTGCCCTCGGTCGCGCCCGCATAGTCAAAGGTCAGCGTAAAGACGCGCCGCGTATAAACGGCTTCGACGGTCATGTTGTCCTTGATGTTCTCAAAGGAGTAGTTTCCCCACGAGCCGACGTAGCCGGGGACCTCGGGTACCTCGGGAAGGTCGGTGAGGCTGTCCCCTTCCTTCACGGTGAAAGTCTTGTAGACCGCGCCGTCGACCTTAAAGGTGACGGTATATTCCGCCTTCGGTTCGTCGTCCTTCGGATCCGTCTTGCCCGAATCGTCGGGCTTTTCCGTATCGTCGGGTTTCTCCGTGTCGTCGGGCGTCGGATCGGGCGTGACGTCGCCGGTATCGGGTTTCTCCGGCGTCTCATCCTCACCGCAGGAGCCGAGCAGAAGGCAGGCGGAGATCAAAAGTGCGAGAAGGCAAAGGATCGCCGCGATCCTCGTCCGTCCCGCACCCGCGTTTGATGTGTGCATTGCTTTTTCCTCTCTTTCGTTTTCGAAACAAATTTTTGTTAGGAAAGGTATAATTTTACTGACAGCGTTTTTGATAGGCAAAAATCGGCTTGCAAGCGAAATTCCTCCCACGCAAACGCTTGTCAGAAAAGGTATACGTTTCCTGACAGCGTTTCCTATCCGATAAAATATTATAGTACAAGGAAACGGATTTGTCAATGCTTTTGCGTTGAAAAATCCGTGGTCTTTTGAAACAATATCATGCCAAAATATAAAATTTATGTTACTTTGTAAATAACGCTTTCCGTTTTGTGCCTTTTCTCCTCCGTGCGGATAGCAAAAAAAGGATTGCGTCTATCATCGGGCGCCGCGGCGCTTTCTCCGCCATGTCCTTATCCCGTCCCTGCCGCCTCTCAAAAAATACGAACGCGCGGGCGCTCTCAAACGGCAAAAGCCTTTTTTCTACTGAATAAAATCGCGAAAGACGATGAAATCTTTCAGTATAGTGAACAAAATGACTCGGAAAGCAAAAATCTTTCAGTATAGTGAATAAAATGACCCAAGAACAGAAAATCTTTCAGTATACACCCTCTCTCAAATGATCGTAACGAATGACGAACAAGCACCGTCCGACATATCAAACTCCGGGACTTTCTCCTGTCGGAGAGTCTGTAAAGCGAAGAGCTCCCTCGCGCGGGTCGCGAGGGAGCTCTTTTTGCGGTTTCAGCCTTTTAGGGTGACGCGGAAGGCGATGTGTCGGTCGTCGGGCGCCGACGCCTCGATCTTTCCGTGATGGGCGTCGACCGTCGCCTTTGCGATCGAGAGTCCGATGCCGAAGCCGCTCCCCGAGGTGCGCGCCACGTCGGCGCGGTAGAAGCGGTCGAAGAAGCGCCCCGGCGAAGCGCTTGCGGCATCCCGATAATCGTTCGTCACCGTGAGGGTCGGTCGGTGTCCGCCCATGAGGGTGACGACGATCTTTCCTTCGGGATCGCAATACTTGACCGCGTTATCAAGAAGGATCGAAAGGACGCGTCGGAGGGCGCCTTCATCCCCCGTAACCGTCACGTCGGGAGCAATATCGGTAAATAAACGTTTGCTTTTTGCCTCTGCGAGCGGCTCAAATTCGGAAACGGCATCAAGCACCGCATCCGAGAAGGAGAAGGGCGCCGCGGTCAATGCGGGGCGTTCCTCATCCATGCGACAGAGGGAGACCATCTGCCCGATGAGGGCGCTCATCCCCGCGCCCTCGGTGCGGATGTCGTCAAGCCATTCGCTCTTTCCGAGCTCGCTCTCGGCGATGTCGACGTTCGTCAGGATCAGGGTGAGGGGGGTCTTCAACTCATGGCTTGCGTCGGTGATGAAGCGCTTTTGCTTTTCGTAGCTTTCCGCCGCGGGCTTCACCGCCACGCCCGAAAAGATCACGGTCAGTAGGGTGACAAGGACGCATCCGCCCCCGAGGACACCGAGTGCACCGAGGGCAAAGCTCTTTGCCTGCGCCCGCTGCATCCCGCCGTCGACGAAGGTGACGGCGGTGCCTCCGTCCAGTGCGTACACCTTATAGCGGTAGCGGTCCGACCATCCCCGCTCGCGTCCTCCCGCGAGGGCGCCTGCGGCATAGGCGACGGCTTCCTCCTCGTTTACCGCGTGGATCGCCGAGGTGTCGACGCGCAAAAGCGCACCCTCGGCGTCGTAATACACGGTGAAGTAGCGCGTGCTGAATCTCGCCTCTTTGTCGATGTTGTCCGTCGCGTCGGGCTTCTTCGGCGGGGGGACCTCACCGTCCTCCCGCGGCGGATCGGGGACGTCCGTGCCGGGGTCGGAGGGCTCGGAGAACTTCCCTCCCCCTGCCGCGACCGCGTCGGTCAGGAGGTCCGTCGACCGATCCACCGAGGCGGTATTGAACACGCAGATCAGGGCGAAGATCATCGCGAAGACCAAAAAGAGCGAGCCTGCCGAGATGAGGATAAATTTTCTTCTTAATTGATAGATCACTTGCTTTTTCCTCCCTCTCTTGCCGATGTCTCGAGCACGTAGCCGACGCCGCGCACAAAGCGGATCGAAAGGGGCGCGCCCGTCGCCTCGATCTTTCTCCGAAGATTGGAGATATGCACCCAGATGACGCCCGTCTCCACCTCCGTGTCGAAGCCCCAGACGTGTGAGATCAGCTGATCGGCGGAAACGATCACCCCGGGATCCCGCATGAGGAGCTCGAGGATCTGAAATTCCTTACCGCTCAACGTTTCGCACCGCCCGCCGTAGGAGAGGACGAAGGTCGAGACGTTCAGCGTAGCGCCCCCGAAGGTGAGAAGCTCGGGCGCGAAATTCTCCCGCCGCCGTAGCATTGCCCGCACGCGAGCGAGAAGCTCTTCGGTGGAAAAGGGCTTCGCGAGGTAGTCGTCCGCCCCCGCGTCAAGACCTTCGACACGCTGTGAGACCTCCGCGCGCGCGGTAAGAAAAAGCGCGGGCGTGTGCACGCCTTCCGCGCGCAGGCGGGAGAGTACCGAGATACCGTCCGCCCCGGGCATCATGATATCGAGCACGAGCCCGTCGTATTCCCCGCTCGCGGCGTAATCGTAGGCGTCGGTTCCGTTGTCCACACCGTCGACGGTGTAGCCGTTCGCCGTGAAGATATGAAGCAAAGATTTAAGAAGCCGCGGGTCGTCCTCCGCGATCAAAAGCCGCATGTCGGGTCCTCCTTCTTCGGAGCTCTTCGGCTCCGTTTTCTTCATTCTACCGCGCCCGCCTTAAGCGGCGCTTAATTTCCATCCCGATGATAGCAAAAAATCGGAGATTTGTCAAGAGAAAACGAAAGGCAAACGAAAAAAGCCTTCCCCCGCATCACTTCCCGAGGGGAAAGGCTCTTTCCGAGTCATAATTCTGAATTCTTAATTCTTAATTCTTAATTCGCACAAATTCCCTTTTTCACAAAGAGCGCGCGGACGCCGAATTTCCAGACGATGAGCATACCGAGCACGGCGCCGACGGCGGCTTGAAGGATCTGGAAGGGGAGCTTCACGAGCGCATACTCGGGCGTGCTGTAAATAAAAGCTCTGCCGAGGGAGTACCCGACGACCATAATGACGGCGCCGAGCGTCACGCCGATGCCCGACGCGAGCGCCGGATGCTTCTCATGACGTAGTGCGAGAAGACGGAAACGACGACCGCCTGCACCCCGTGCGTGACGAGGGAGACAAACATCGGCGCGGGATAAAAGAACAGATCGCCGAGGAACGCCCCGATGCCCCCGACGAAGAAGGCGGAAAAGGGATCGAGCAGGATCGCCGCCGTGCAGATCACGACGTCGTTGAGATAGAGGTGTCCGCCTGGGACGGGGACGCCGAAGGAGCTGAACGCGACGTTCAGCGCCGTGAGCATTGCCGTCACGGTCAGACGCAGGACGGCGAGGTGCGTTTTCTCATTCGTTTTCATGGGGGCTCTTTTCCGCGGGGCATCCCGCTTTTCGGTTCGATTTTTCGCCGCGCTTCAATTTTTCTTGCTTTTTGCGGCTATTTGCAATATACTATCTTTGTGGTCTCGTGTAAATAACCAAAACGGGAGAAAAATATCGTACCGGATGAAAACGATACCAAAATATCTCGCGCTCGCCGAAGAGATCAAAAAAGCGATCGCCGCGGTGGACATTCGCACGTGCAAATTTACCGTCCGATCTCTTCTCTATCATTATACCATCCCTTTGCGGCAAAATCAAGAGGTCGGTCGAGAATTTACGTTATCGTCCGTATGCGCCGCGGTTTACCCGTCGTTTCGAGCGGTTCCGGAGCGCAATCTCGGTGCAGGCACCGGCGGCCGGCTTTTGTGCATAGACACACATCCGATCCGAAAAGGGGTACTTATCCTGCCACGCCGCCGTCCGCACATCCCGCAAATTCAGGCTGCCCGTTTCTTTCTTGTTCTTCCCTGCAAAACGGCAAGCAAGTCCGTGAACAACGGAAAAGCCTCGGCATGAAGCCCCGTACAGTCCATTGTTTCATAGATTTCTTTTCTCGCATACGCTTTTATGTAACCGTCAAAAATAACGCTCGGACTATTTCTTTACATACAAATCAAATTTACCGAAGCTCATACGTTAACTTCGAAGAGCATAGATAAGTCAAACGAAAACTCCGCACCCTGCAACGATTGATAATCTTCTTTAGAAAGGATGGTTTGAGTAATACTGCGCTGTTCAACGTTCAAGAGGTAATCTTCATACGGTAAAAGTTGAAATTGCAGCCAATAATCCGCCACATTTACAACTTCTCCATCTCCCGTCTTGTCCGCTTCCGTCTGCTCGTCAAGCCCCGGTACGGTATCTTCAATCACAGACAGCTGCTTAAATGTAGTGCCCTCGACGTTGTCACACAGATATACCCAGTCATGCTTTTCGTAAGTCGGCTCATCGCTCTGCAGGTTGCTGTCGTTCACTACCTTTACCACGCGCAAGGCAAAAGCGGAATAAAGTTTTTGCTCTGCTTCGGTTAAATCGCTTTTTTCGGTCAAACGAATCGCAACTTGATTTTGGGTATCCCCTTTGTTTACAAGGCTTATTTTTATGGTATATATTTGACTTGGTAAAATATTCTTTACATAATCGCTTATCGTTATTGTCTCTATTGTAACTTCGGCAGACGTTTCCGCCTTGGCTTCCGCACGTGCAACGAAATCAAAATATCTCGTTTCTTTATAATACTCGGGTTTTTGATAAGCGCTATCCACCGCTACGGGAGAATCGCCCGACGTGAGCAAGTCGACTACGCCGTTTTGATTTGAATCTTTAGCGGTATAGAAATACATCTCCGAATTCACCTTGGCAATCCGGAACGTCATCGTCCCGGCGTCGCCCGCAATATAAAACCACGCATACACACTATATCCGCCGACTGCGATCAGGAGGGCTAAAGCCGCCCCGATGAAAGCAAGTGCCTTTTTCTTAGCCATTTTATTCCCCCTCTAAAACCAATCTCTTGATTGAAACCGATTTTTCGGAAAGAGTGTTGGTTGCTACTCCGTCTAATTCTTTATATTGTTCAAGGTCTATCGTAAGCCTGAACGTCGCGGTGTTTTCACCGCTTTCAAAAGTTCCCGTCGTAATTACAAACGAATCGTTCACAGCTTCCGGATTTGTATAATCCGCTAAAAATCCTTTATCCGCCACAGAGTCGGCGGAGCTCACAACCGACACCCTGTATACGCCCAAAACACTGTAAGATTGATCGTTATAGCTAAAAGTATCGCTTGACGACAAGCCCGAAAAATACAGCTTATAATTTGTGCCGATCAAAGCTTCGCTACAGGTAAAATTGACGGTCATTTCTATATATTCCCCGGGATATAGAGAATCGTAAGATATCGGTTTTTTATTACCGGCATCATCTAATACATAATCGGTATCGCTACCGTCTTTCAGCAAAAAATAATTGGACGATGCCTCGCTGTCCTCATCTTTTTTGTACGTTCCCTGCGCAACAACGGTATTGCCCATAACCGCCTTTACGGTCAATGTGTCGCCGAATGTCATATACTCGCTTGCGGTGCTTATCGTCATTCCGTCGGCGTCCACTTCTTTATTGGCCGAGAACCACGCTTCCGTATTAAAAAATGCAAAAACAAGTGCCAGGAACGTTGCGACAGCCAAAAGCATGGAGGAGATCATTTTTTTGTTTTTGAAAAATCTCATGATGCCCCCTTCGTGCTTGCCGCCGATTCGGCACTGACCCTGACAACGTTAAAGTAAACGCGTATATTGACGTTTACGGTGTTTGCCCCCGTTTCGGTCAGGTTCAGATGATATTCGACGTAAAATCTTGTAGCCGTTGTTTCGTCGTCGCCCTCATATCCCCACGTGAAAGCGTCGGTAGTGCTATAGTTTGATACGGTATACGTTGTGCCCGATACCGTGTATGTTTCATTTAATGCGAAATCGCTCGGAGTAGTGGATTCAAACTGACCGTATACGGTTTCAATGCTCTTATTTCCCGTGAGCTTCCTTTGATACTCGAGGTTTTGAAGCGTTTTATAATCATTCGTTCCGCTGCTTGCCGTAAACAGATTTTCAATATTTCCGCTTGCGGTGTTATAGACGGAAATGCCCCCGTCGGAAAGCTCTGCAAAGTGCTCCATATTCACCAAGCCTTCCGAGCCATAGAACACACCCTCTATCGTTGTGGTATCGAGATTTCTATATACGTATACGGAGTTCAGCGACTGCATGTTAAGCAAAAACTCAAAATCGTAAATAATGTTTTTGTTTGTCGTAACCTCATCCTTGTTTGCAAGATTGATCGTTTTTAAGCTTTTCAGATTTGCTAAACCGTCAAGAGCCGTGTCGCTCGGAGGAACGGTTGCTATATCGCCGACGACCTCGCCCAAATTGCAATTCATTAAAATAAGCGTTTCAAGCGATGTCATGCTCGCTATGGCGGAAAGGTTTGTCTTATAAATATCTCCCGACGACGCCGTGCCGTTTCTGTCGATTTGCGACAAGTCAATTCCCGACAGATCAAGATACGTTGTGCCGACAAGATATTTCAGTCCGGTAAAATCGGTTGTTGCCTGCAATAATGCGCTGATCGTAGTTGACGAATCGCCAACCGTAACGGCGGTAGTATCGTTGATATCGATAGAAAGATTTTGTTTCAACAGGTCGGTATAGATATACGTATTGTCTTTGGCAAATGAATCTCCGCCGAAAACGTTGCCGATTACGTTGTACAGATTTGTATCGGAAACATACCCGTCGCCCGAGCCTGTATTTCTTAATATTCCGGGAATCGTAAACTCGGTTGTCATAGGCTTGCTTTCCCCGCCGGAAGAATCTTCAAACACGATGAAGCTCGTCAAATCCGTGCTGCCGAGAGCTACATAGTTATAAACGAATTCAAAAGTCTGATTTACGCTTGTCAGATTCTCTTTCGTTATCTCGAAAATCCATTTCGCGTCGCTGTAGTCGGCAATATCTCTGACAGAAAGCTGATTTAACGCCGTCACGTAAGAATTGTATCCGGAGGCGTTCCGGGCAGGCGTAAGCTTTGTTTTCGTGCCGTTGCAGTATAAATAAACATCTACGCCCGTGATAGCGTTCCACACCTTTGTCCTTGTGCCGTCCGTTGCCATTTCGTATTGTAGCATATCATAGCAAACGACAAAGTCCGATGTAGTATTTCCCGACGAGAAAGGCATTTCAAACGTAGTAACGGTATAGCAACCGGTGTTTGTAAAAAACATTTGCTCGTAGAGGTTATAATATTGCAAAAATGCCGAAACGTTTGTGCCGTCCGACAGCACCGTCTGAACGGGAATCTGTAAGTCGACCGCTTCGTCGAGTCCCTCGATTTCAAACAAGCAATCGAGCTGAACGGTTTGAACGTAATCGAGCGGATTTTTCCCTTGCGCAACGGATAACGTTATATTTTCGTTGCCGCTAAGCGCGCTGCCGTCTCCGCTTAAAACATAAAGCGAGTTGGTATCGTTGATAAGCGAGTATTTGACAGACTTGACTTTTGCGTTGGCGTTGCCGTTTTCGGGCGAATATAATGTTGCGGAGTCAAACGTATAGGAGACAGACTTATCCGCATTCAGTATTTCCGTCGCTTTTATTTTTACCTGTCCGCCGTAATTTTCCGTGATAAAGTCTTGCGCGTAAGAGGCGTCCGTTCTGACAAGTCCCGCGTCGCTTGCCTGAACGGCAAAGTCCATAGCTTCGCTATCGTCGTCGTTTGCCGTAACGGTCGCGGTGATTTTTGTCATTGCGGAGCTTGGCTCCAATGTGTACACGTCGGCTCCGTCCTCATGAGAGAAAACATTCGCCACTTCTTTATTGCTGCTGTCATAGCCTTTGTATGCAAAAGCAACCGTCCCGCCTCCGAGAGTGAGCGAGTACGGCAATTGCATCGACCTTGCTATGACGTAAGAGTATGACGGAGTTTCCGTTTCGCTGATGTTTTTATAAAATTTGATCATGTACGAGCTAAGCAAAGACTTGCCCGTTATCAGCATTTGACTGCTTGAGGTTGTATCGACGATATGCAAAGGCAGCACGGCGGTGCCGATTGCAGCGCCGTCTTTTTTTACGGTTACGGTAAGATTGACGTCTTCAATATCGCTTGCGCTTGCCGTTATGTTTCCGAGATCGGATAACACTGCCGTATTGCTCGACTCGTATTCAACCGTTATATCGCGATACCCCTTTACGTTTTCCGCTAAATCCAAATCGGAACAGACAAAAGCGCAAGCCTCCTCGGTTTCAGAGTCCATCCCCGCATAGCAGAATTTTGCAGACAAGAAAAGATCTGCGTCAAACGTTGTATCCGTCATCGCAATGATTTCGGCGTAAGAAAGGTTACCCGGCAGAGTGTCCGTTATGTTGACAATCTTTTTTGCGACTTCTTTCATTGCATGGTATGCGATGATGTTGGTATTCGCCGAAACGTCTTGATAAAAGTCTGTTGCGGTTGCCGTTTTCGTTGCATCGCGGTAATGAAACGTTACGCCGTTCAGATAATATTTTGAATAAGGAATGTCAAAATATATCATACCCGTTTTTGCGGTTTTGCCTGCCGTTTGTTCGTCATCCGTCAAAGACTCGTCAACCACAACGCCGCCGTTCGAAATGATCGTGTTTCCGTTATACGTATGTGAAATAATAAGCTCGTAGCCGTTCAAATAAAGAGTTTTCCCGTTCAGGTCTAAGTGAATATCGGAATGAAAAGAAATATCGGACGCTAACTCGATATCGTCTGTGAATTTTAACACAAGCCTGTTCGCTACGTCCGACGTTTTTTCATCGTCGTTATCTTTCCCTTTTATATAGGTAGTCTCGCCGGACGTAAACGTTGTGCCGCCGACCGAATACTTCCAAAGATCATGGAACGAAGATACTTCTATTGCATTTGTCGCTTTGTCGCTACCCGATACCTGCCCCGATAAACTTTTATAAGAATCGGAGGTGAAAAAAGCGTACATCGAAACGGCGAAGACGCCGAAAAGCAGGATCGCCGAAATGATTAAAAGCATAGTTTTTGTTTTTGCTTTCATTTTTACCTCCTCGCAATCGTTTGATTTTCAGCCGGCAGACACTTCAACCATAAAATGCCGTTCGTCTATGACATTTCCGTCGTCGTCTAATATTCTCGCAACCATAACAATCGTTTCCGAACCGCCCGTGCCGCTGTAATACTGCGTAGTATCTGTCGCAACATAGCGAATGTTTATAAACTTTGAAAGTCCGTCGCTTGTCAGGTTTTGCCCTGCGGTGAGTTCGGTAAAGGTATATGTATACGATTCGCCGCTAAAAGACACATTACCCACACCGCCCATAGACTTAAAGTAATAAAGCTTTGTAGTTTCGTTATAGGTGAGCTCGAAAAGCCCCGCACCGTACCAAGAACCGGATGAGGATATATACAAAATTTGTCCCTCTTCATATGTTCCGTTAACTCCGGCGAATAATGCGTTGACTATTTTTTCACCGGAAGCCGTTACAAAAGTTTTTCTTACATCCTCTAAATTATCGTGCTCGAAATAGAACTTGCCGTCAGAACCTGTTAACAGTCTGTAAACATACCCTTTTGTATAGGTGTTGCCGTTGACAACGCATGTAGTGCCGTTATAGCAATAATAGTTGCCGTAGTAGTTGCCGAACTCCACGTCTTGCAGGTGCGTATTTGCCTCGTCTAAAATCGCCTGCATATTAAAGCCGTTTGTAGCGATCTGCAAAGTATATGCCGATAAAGTATAGCCGTTTGCAGCGTCAAAGACGTAACGGTAACCGGCGTTTCTTGTATAAGAATACGATACTTCTAAGCCGTTTTTATAATAAACTCCGCTTGCCGTGGCTCCGGTATACTTGTAAAGGTCATAAACGGAAGCATCGGCTAAGTTTTCCGCGTTGTTTATTGCGCCTGCTATGCCGTTGCTATTACTTATCGGCGTAATATAACTCGTATAAGTGGAAGGTGACGACGCAATGCTTGACGATGATAAATTGTCGAGAGCGGTTTTTATCTTTCCGACCACTTCCTCTAACGAATCTCCGGCATATTCCGTGCCGTTTACCGTAGCGGTAAACACATCTACATAATAGTTACCGTTACTTTTATTGGTATATATGGGGTAGGTTGTGCTATTAGCGGTATACGTAAAATCGTCGGTTAGTTTTGTGAGAGTAACCGAACTATTGCTTGCGCTTGAAGTGGAATAATAATACGCCTCGTAATTACGCGAAAAGGTTATCGTTATATCTAAATATCTGTAATACCGCTCTATACCGACATTGTTTATGTAATACTTTGCGGATTCAACATTGCCGATTTGATAGCGGTATGTATAGGTTCCGGTTTGCGTTGTATAAACACGATAAAAAAGATATACCCCGCTAACTGTAGAACCGGAACTGTTTGTAATCGTGATTGTGCGCTTTCTCTGGCTTGTTGTATATAATGCCTCCCCGGTTACTCCGCTTGCTACGTTATTTAATGAGTATGTATAATTGTTCCATTCCCTACTTCCGGTCACCGTAAGAGAAGAATCGGTCCAGGTAGGCTCGGTGATTGCGGTGCTACCTGTTTGAGTCATAGTACGAGATTCGGTTATGGTTGCCTCGGTCTCAGCGCTTTCTGCACTCGACGAAGAGTCAACGATACCGTCCACCGAATATGCTTCTTCTAATTTATATTCGCCGTTATCGTAGACAATCTCGTAAACGGTATTTGCCTTATACGTCGTACCGTTATAGGTTACGTTCTCGGTAAATATATAATAGTTGGAAAGCATTCGGTTTAATTCGTCTGCCGACGTTACTTCCGTATACTCATCGCTACCGCCGTCGTTTACGATATAGCCCGGGTTGCCGCTTTCTACATACCATTGAATGTTTTTATAGTGATCACTCGTCCCGTCGCTTGCATCAACCTTTGTCGTAACCAAAAGATATTTACTGTTTATCTCGGTTAATTCCTTTAAGTAGCGAAGCTCGGTAGAGGTTGCCGACTTTGTTGCGGAATATATAGCCTTTGCCGTGCCGTTCGTATAATATATCGTAGGCGATTTTGTGCTGTTTACTTGAATATTATCTAAAACATACGTTAAATACACGCCCGATACATTTACTTTATGCACGTTGAGATATTCGATATTTTGAATGGTAGTGTTGAGCAAATCACCTATCGTATCTATCCCGTCGTTATACGAAAAGTCCATCGAGACAATTTTAGTAAGCCTCGATATATTGGTAAGAGCAAACTCGGTATATCCCTTAGAGCAACCGCTCATTACAAGCGTCGTCAGCTTGTTGGACGAGTCCGTCTTTTCGTCGTCGATTTTGGTTACGCGGTTAAAAAATCCCGTTAAGGAGGTGGTGGCGATAAATGCGGGAAGGGTGATTCCCTCGCTTTCTACCTTGCCGCAAACCTTTAATGAATTCAACGACGTAAAATAAGACAAGCCGGTAGACGAATCATCTAAAACGGAGATTTCGGGCACGCCGTCTGTAAGCCCTGCCGAATAATTTGTTGTGCCGAGCTTTTCGTAAACAGCATTGATAAGTATCCCTGCGCCGTCATCCGACAAATACGTAGGTATCACGCATGAGGCAAGGAAAACTTCTGCAAAACCGTCTGCCGTTGTAGTTGACGAAGAATATTTACCATACCAAAAAGCCATGATGCACTGCGCTTCATAGTCCGATATATACTCGGTTTCGTCTTCATCGTAAGTTCCGACATACACCCCGTTTGTAAGAGTTACTTTTCCATATTTGCTATTGGTTTCACCGGTGTAGTACGTATCTGTCGATTTTCCCCATGTGCTTGGAGTAGACGACCAATCAAGCGTTGTGCTTGTAATATTAGACGTGTCGGTCGAACGAGTACTGTTCCCCGACATATCGACTGCAATCTTTGCAATAATGCCGAGGTTCGGCGGAGTATGAGAATCATAATAGGTGTTCCAGTGAGCCCTCAAAAAGTCTTTTTCGTTTAACGCCCACTGCAAAACTTCGGTATACTTAAAATATGTCTCCCCGTCGCTATCTGCGAGTGCAGTTGCCTTTTCCGAAACCGCTTCATAATCTTCGATCACGTGCAAGCCTTTTGTTTCGCCGTTTACCGTATGCGTCGGAGTTTCGGTAGTTTTTTCAAACAGAGCCGTTATCTCGTCGTCGGTAAAACCTACCGTATTTTTAAGATAATATTTGAGAACCGCAACCTCGTCCTCGTTCATATACTCTCTGCCGTTCGCAGCAGTGGTATACGTGCCGACGGAAAACGGCAGCGCCTCACCCTTTACGCTTCCCGTAGCCCAGCTTAAAAGGCGCGCAAAATTATACGCGTAGATATGAGCATCGGACGAACCGCTATTGCCTACTCTCATTTCCAAGCTTGTAACTTTTTCGGCGTCGCGCGCCAAAATATAATCGCCGTTGACAGCAAAGCTACCCGTGGCGTCTTTTACTTTCTTTTTATCGGTAACTACCGTTCCTTGTTTTTCAAAGCCCGTAGCGTTGTAAGAGGAGAGTGTAACGGAATCAAGGTCACCCGTCGGTAAGCTTTCTAACCTTTCTGTCAGCTCACTGTCGGTAATGTTGTCCTTCCCTATATACTCGCCGGCGGCAACTTGGACCGCAGTCTGATACTTCACGGAATTGTACACGCTGTAATTCGCAAAGCCGTTATCGTCCGCCTTGATAACGGCGGGGGCGGTTACATACATCACCCGGCTGGCACCGGTATTGTCACCCGCAGCTTTCACTATAACGTTGATGGCAAGGCTCGTCTCGTTAGAGCCGAATTCCGACGCGTCTATATATACATGATACCTCGTGTCGCCTTCGTCGTCTTTCTTTATACCGGTAATCGCCGACGACGAGGTGCCGTACTTCTCATAAGAGATTGCTATTTCCTGATATTCGTCGTCAAGATAAAAGTCGCCCCGTTCGTATTCTCTGCCGTAAGCAGCGCGGGTATCTAAAATATTTTGCAAAATATCGATATCGGCAAGCTTCTTCTCGATGCTTGAAAAAGCAAGCTCGTAAAGCTCGGTATTGCTGCCGAGCGTAATGATCACGTTAACCGTGCCGTCTATTTTCTCCCCGTCACTGAAAGTGCCGGTAACGGTAAGCTGGGCAAATTTGTAGAAGGTTGCGGTTTTCAGATATACGCATGTGCCTGCGCCGCCGTCCGAGTCGGCAAGCGCAATAAAGTTATATCCGCTGTTCACCTTATATTCTAAGGCGGTTAAACCTATATCCTTAAATTCGTCCCATGTGCGAATAGCCGTTCCCACATCGTTATATATCATTTCATAGCTTGTTGTATAGGCTTGGTTGCCCGATACCGACGGCAACAAAAATCTTGAATCGCTTTTTTCTTTTTCGACCTTATCTACAACCGAGAGCTCTATCGGACTCAACTGCGCGACAAAAAGCTGAAACTTTGTTTCTCTTGTTTGGCTTGTCACCTTAAACGTGAAAGACGTTGTATAAACGCTTTCGTTTATCGTTATTTTTGCATACAGCGTTACCGTTGCGTTCTGTTTTAACGTGTCTGCGAGCTTGCCGTTTGACGAGATGCTATCCTCATCCGAGCTCGTCCACTCGATAGAAACGTTTTTATTCTCGATGCGCTTCGGCAAAAGGATATCGTAAGTGATAGCTTCGTCCTTTACTGTGTTCGGAATATGCTTGAATTCGTTTGCCAAAAGGGAAGCGTAAATTTCGTCGTTTCCGCCGCCTATGACCTTAAATTCGATGGTTTCGGTTCTCGTGCCGTTCGTCAGCGTAATACCGTTCACCGTTGTGCCGCTCACCGTGTCCGCGGTAACCGCAGCGCCCGAAATCGTAGAGTCGCCGCTGACCGTAGCCTTTACGCTTGAATCCGTTAAATAGCATGAAAGAGCGCCGAAAACATCCTTTGTTTCACCGCTCTTTATGCCGAGATACACCGCATTTTTAACATTCTCTTTGTATAAATCGAAGGCAGACGCAGTGTCGTAGCTGCTCAGCGTAACCTTTTCCGTATACGCTTTACCAACGTTTAACGTTTTCGTACCGTCGTAAAAATCCGCGATGTTTATGAACGCTTTTTCGTTGTTCACGATGATCTTTCCGTTAGACGAAAGCGTCGTGTATCCGCTCGCAATCTTTTTTGACGAGTAGATTTTATACTCGCCCTCGCCCGACAACATGATATCGCCCGCGTTTTCAAGCTTATTGCCGTTAAGGTCGATATTTGCAGAGTATTTTATTTCGTAGCCGTTCGATAACGAAACGCTCTCCCCCAGCACGATCGTCGCTTTTTCGTTTGCAGCGTTGAGCAACCCCGTGTTTATATCTTCTACGGCATTTCTGAATTCGTCTTCCGTCGATACAAAAATGTAATGTAGATAGTCGGCATTTTGGCAATAAGCGGTTGTGGTTATCGTAAACGCTTTATTCAGGCAATCGCTCGGCGCGGATATATGCAACTCTAATGAAAGAGTATGCGATGCGGTCTTTGCGCTGTCGCCCTTTCTCATTACATTATATAAGCCCAATCTGTCTTCGGCTCCGATGTCCGCAAGCGTACCGACAAACTCCCCGTCAAAATAAACCAGCACGCTCGACTTTATCGCGTCGATATCTGCCGAATCGTCGGCGGACGCGGTGGCGGTAACGCCGAAGCTATATGCGATATTCGCATTCGCGTCGTTAGACACCGTGAGAGCAATATCCTTCTTTTCCCCGGCGGACGTAAACGCGACCGACTCTTTATCCACGGTTAAATTCGTGTATGTAACGGACTCGGTGTTTTGAATCGAGTCTGTATTTCCGCTGACTTTAGAATTCACCTTGAAAGAGAACAAAACGACGGCATATGTTACACTCGCCGTCATAATCAGCCCGAGGACGACTATAAGCGTCATGCAATATACAGATATAGCACGCTTTTGAATTGTTTTTTTGTGTGTTTTCATCATTTTTACAATCACCTTTAAGTGGTTTCCGTCGGTGTCCTCGGCGAAATTTCAGCTATACCATACAATCAATTTTTATGAACGAAGCAGAACAGGACTTTAACGCCTTGCTCTTTCGGCAGATAAATGCTTCCCCTATTTTTTGAAGGAGGGCAAGGTGGTTACAGCTGTATTCGTACAGTTACAGCTTCAACCGTGCATCTATTATTCTATTATTATATTAGTATATCATAAATTATTAGATTTTGCAATAATTTTTAATAAACTTTCGAGAAAATTTACGAAAGTTAAAAGACTTCGGAGAAAATTGCGCAATTTACCGAAAAATTTATAAATTTACAAAGGCAATAAAACAAAAATATAATAACAAAAAAGCCTCTCACGGAAAATGAGAGCCTCGAGCAACGGCTGAAACCGGTGGAAACTTGACACAAAGTGTCAAGTTTCGGAGTTCCGCAGGTGAATTATACTATCAAGTGCAACAGGAAAGGAAAAACAAAACACTCATATTGCAACCTGTGTTATAA
>CAVDPT010000017.1:0-14877 GCA_963610935.1 Bifidobacteriaceae bacterium
AACGCTTGCCACCTACGTATTACCGCGGCTGCTGGCACGTAGTTAGCCGTGGCTTGCTCTTGGGGTACCGTCAGTTTTTTCGTCCCCCATCACAGAACTTTACAATCCGAAGACCTTCATCATTCACGCGGTGTTGCTGGGTCAGAGTTGCCTCCATTGCCCAATATTCCCTACTGCTGCCTCCCGTAGGAGTCTGGACCGTATCTCAGTTCCAATGTGGCCGATCACCCTCTCAGGTCGGCTAACCATCGTCGACTTGGTAGTCCGTTACACCACCAACTATCTAATGGTACGTGAGCCCATCTATATCCGATAAATCTTTCACCCCTGTGGGATGCCCCACTGTGGTCATATGCGGTATTAGCACAAATTTCTCTGTGTTATTCCCCTGATATAGGCAGGTTGCTCGCGCGTTACTCACCCGTCCGCCGCTAACTTGCGGGAGCAAGCCCCCGCAAGTCCGCTCGACTTGCATGTATTAAGCACACCGCCAGCGTTCGTCCTGAGCCAGAATCAAACTCTTAAGTTTAATGATTTAAAGCCGAGCTTTTCAGCTCAACTGCTCTAACGAATTTCGCTTGTTTAGCGTATTGTCATTTAATGACTGTTTTTAAAGTACATATTTCATACTTCAAAGATTTTGACAGAAACTTTCAAAATAACTATTATTTTGTCTTATTTCCTTCTATTCAATTTTTAACCAACTCCCGTCAACTTCGGTTGACGCTTGGCTGTGCCTCTCGACGACAGCCTATACATAATACCACAGGCATTTTATTAAGTCAAGCGTTTTTCAAGGATTTTTGAAAGTTTTTTTAATTTTTCAGAAAATCTTTTATAACGCTTTTGGACGCGGTTACGCTCGTTTTCCGAGCCCGATTCCGTCGTCTGCCTCCGCTTGTAAACAGCACTCGCGTCGGCTTACCCGTAGCTCCCCGCTTCCTTGCGAGGTGATACCGATTATATACTAAATAACCCCGTTAGTCAAGCGTTTTTCACGAAAATTCTTCAAAATTTTTAACTTTTTTCCCGCTTTTTTCACCCTCCACAAAATATTGTATGTTTTCTCTCTCCTTATACCACATTTTGTTTTTAGAAAACCCCTTAATCGTTAGGCAATATCTAACGATTAAGGGGTGCCTTTCTTACAAATTCACGCCCTGCCCGTCTCTTTTGGCAAGACGGGCGCGTTTTTAATAAAGCGAAACGGTAACGTCAGGGGATAGCCTTTTCGATAACGCCGCCGCCGATACACTTTTCGCCCAAGTAGAAAACCGCGAACTGCCCTTCTGTTATGGCGCGCTGTTTTTCGGCGAACCTGACCTCTATATATTCATTATATATATATACGGTACATTTTTGTTCGGGCTGACGGTAGCGGAACTTGCCCGTACACTCGAAAACCTTTTCTTCGGGCGGAAAGGGAATCCAGTTGCACTCTTTCATGATAAGCCCGCTACTGTAAAGCCTGTCCTCTGCGCCGTGCGCGACGTAGAGGATATTGTTTTTTAAATCTTTTTCGATAACGAACCAGCGCGAGCCGTCGTCCCCTTTCTGTCCGCCGATATTCAGTCCGCGGCGTTGACCTATCGTGTAATACATAAGCCCGATATGCTCGCCGAGGACTTTGCCGTCGTAGGTCATAATCTTCCCGTTGCGGGCGGGAAGGTATTGCTTTAAGAAATTTCGGAAATTCCTTTCCCCGATGAAGCAAATTCCCGTGGAATCCTTTTTCGCCGCGGTGGCAAGCCCGTGCTTTTCGGCGATAGCTCGTACTTCCGATTTATCGAGCTTCCCCAAAGGAAACAAAACCCCGTCGAGCTGCTCCTGCGTAAGCTGATTGAGAAAATACGTCTGATCCTTACCCTGATCCTTCGCTTTCAAGAGGTAATGCACGCCGTCCTCGTGCAGAATATCGCAATAATGACCCGTCGCGATATAGTCCGCGCCAAGCTCCTTCGCTCGTTCCTTAAAATCCTTAAACTTTATCTCACGATTGCAAAGGACGTCGGGATTAGGCGTTCTGCCCGCCTCGTATTCTTTGAGAAAATACGAGAAAACTCTATCCATATACTCCTTGGATAAATCGACGGTGTAGTAAGGAATACCGATAGCGTTTGCCACCCTGCGCACGTCGGCGAAGTCCTGCTCACCCGTACATGCGCCGCACTCGTCGGTTTCCTTCCAATTGCTCATATAAAGTCCGATTACGTCGTAACCCTGTTCTTTAAGAAGAAGGGCGGCGACAGAGCTGTCCACCCCGCCGCTCATGCCGACGACTACGGTTTTTGACATATTTACTTCCTCCGCCGAGCCTTATTTTTCTATTCTTTTCATCAGGTACGGGAAGGCTTCTTCAAAGTTTACGCCGTACCAGTTCGCGCGCGGATCTTGCATGGTCTTTATAATGCTTTCCACCGTGAAATCGACGGCAATTTCCGTGCTTTTAAGAACGGTGTATCCGAGAGCCTTCGCGCCGCAAAGCGCGCTTGCGAATATATCGCCCGTGCCGTGGAAGGATACGGGGAGTCTTTCTCTGAAATACGAAAAATATTTATCATCGTTAGAATCGTACCCGTACGCGCCGAGCTTATCTTTTTCAAGCGAAACGCCCGTTATTATCGCGGTTTTCGCGCCAAGAGCGGTAAGTTTTTTCAAAAGCGACTTAATATAGTTTTCGTCATAACCCTCTCCGCGATAAGGCTCGCCGAGCATAAACGCCGTCTCGGTGAGGTTCGGCACGATAACGTCCGCTTTTCCGCAAAGCTTTGCCATTTCTTTGGCGAAAGCCTCGTCAAAACCGCAATACAGTTTTCCGTTATCCGCCATCGCGGGGTCGACGATGATTTCCGCGTGCTTTCCGCCGAAATTCTTGAAACTATCGAAAAGCCCCGCAACGAGCGCGATTTGCCGCATCGAACCGAGATAACCCGTATAAATAGCGTCAAAGCCCATTCTTTCCGCTTTCCATTTTTCCTCGATACTCTCTATGTCGTCCGTCAGGTCGCGGAAGGTAAAGCTCTTGAAAGCAGTGTGATTCGATAAAACCGCCGTCGGCAGCACCGCCGTTTCCACGCCGAACGCGGAAATAATCGGCAAAGCCACGGTAAGCGAGCATTTTCCCACGCACGAAATATCCTGAACGGTTAGCACTCTTTTCATCTTTTTACGCCTCTTTGTAATAAATTCGTTGTTAATGTTTTTCTTTTTATTTTAAAATACTTCGGAAAACAGTTCCAAGCCCGACGCTTTAAGCACTTTTCTCACAAGCGCGGGTGTAGCTTTCGGAAAAAGTCTCCCGAAAAAACTCATAGAACGCCCGTCAAAGCCCATAACCATACGCTTTTTGCGGCGAGAGATTCCCTTTACTATCTTTTTCGCCGCCTTTTCTACGGGCATCATAAACTTGTTTATGAGCTTGTTTTCCTTGTCGGTCACGGACATTCGCCGTAAAATTTCGGTACGGATAAACCCCGGGTACACGCCCGCGACGTAAATTCTACCCTTATACTCTTCGATAAGCGTTTCGGTAAAGCCGCGCACCGCGAATTTGACGGCGCAGTACATACTTTCGCCGACGACCGCGCAAAGCCCCGCCGCGCTCGAAACGTTTATTATCGCGGGGGTTGCGGATTGTTTTATAATCGGCATAAGATATTTTATCGAATTGAGATTAGAAACGAAGTCCGTTGCGACTATCTCGTCTATTTCCTCGAAGGATATGTCTTCAAACCTCTTAAACGGCAGCATAAAGCCCGCGTTGTTTACGAGAATATCGGGCTTAAAACCGTTTGCCGCAAGCTCCTCGGCAAAGATTTTCCAGTTTTCTCTTGACGCGACGTCGAAAACGCGGTAAGTAAAATTTGCCCCTTTTTCTCCGAGAGAAGCCTTTACCTTGTCGAGCCGTTCTTTGTTTCGCGCGATTCCCAGCACCTTGCAATCGTATTTTTCGATAAGGAGTTTCGTCACCGCCGCGCCTATACCGCCGCTCGCGCCCGTAATTATCGCCGTTTTTTTATACAACCAGTTCCGTTTCATAAAAATAATTTTAGCATTTTAAAACGGTTTTTGCAATAAAAAAGCGTTATATAAAGGTAAAACGAAGGTAAAATATGACTGAAACGAAAAAGCTTTTATTAAAGACGACGACGGGGAAAATAATTTTTGCGTAAAACGGTTGACAAAATCGACTTTCGGGTTTATGATATATTTGTAAATTTAAGATGCCTTAATAAGCGCGGACAAGTAGACCGCCGAGAAGTTTTCAGAGAGCGGGGGCAAGGTGCAAGCCCCGTAACCGACGGCGATAATCGAAACCGCTGCGCGAGGGCGAGCACGTCGCGGGCTTACGCGCGGCAAAGAGCGGTCGCAGGCGACACACATATAAAAGGGACTTGCGGCAAACAAGGTGGAATCGCGGAAATTTTTTCGTCCTTACGGCAAAACGTAACGGGCGATTTTTTTATCCGCTTTCGCTATACATCGCTAAAAAAATAGATAAAAAAGAGGTTCGGTAACAAGGAGGACATTATGAAAATAACGTTAAAAGACGGTTCCGCGCTCGAATTTAGTGCGCCCATAACCGCCATGGACGTAGCAAAGAGTATTTCGGAGGGGCTTGCGAGAAACGCCGTCTGCGTAAAAATAGACGGGGAATTAAAAGACCTTTCGACGGTAATAGACAAGGACTGCGATTTGCAGGTTATTACCCTTAAAGATAAAGAGGGCTTACAGGTATACCGCCACACGACGGCGCACGTCCTCGCGCAAGCGGTTAAGGACGTTTTCCCCACCTCGAAACTCGCGATAGGACCGACTATAGAGAACGGTTTTTACTACGATATAGAATTCAAAACGCCTATAACGCAGGCGGATTTATCCAAAATCGAAAACGAGATGAAGGAAATCATAAAGAGCGATCTTCCTATAGAGAGAATCGTTTACGACAAGAAGGAGGCTCTTAAAATTTTTAAGGACTTCTCCGAGCCGTATAAAATAGAGCTTATAAACGACCTGCCCGCGGGTAGCGTTATCTCCTTTTATAAGCAGGGCGATTTTATGGATTTATGCCGCGGACCGCATCTTCCGTCTACCGGCAAAATCAAAGCGTTTAAGCTTACGTCCATCACCGGCGCGTACTGGCGCGGCAACGAAAAGAACAAAATGCTTACCCGTATATACGGCACGGCGTTCGAGAAAAAGAGCGAGCTCGAAGAATATCTCACCGCTTTGGAAGAAGCCAAAAAGCGCGACCATAACAAGCTCGGCAGAGACCTCGGCATATTTATGACCGAAGAGGTTATAGGACAGGGGCTCCCGATTCTTATGCCGAAGGGCGCGAAAATTTTGCAGATACTTTCGCGCTTTGTAGAGGACGAAGAGGAAAAACGCGGCTTTATGATAACCAAAACTCCGAACATGGCGAAAAACGACCTTTACAGAATTTCGGGGCATTGGGACCATTACCGCGACAAAATGTTCATAATCGGCGACGAAAATTCGCCCGAAGCGATGGCGCTCCGCCCTATGACCTGCCCCTTCCAGTATCAGATTTATAAGAACGGCTTAAAGAGTTACAGAGACCTTCCCTGCAGATACAGCGAGACGGCGACGGAATTCCGCAACGAAGCGAGCGGCGAAATGCACGGACTTATCAGAATCCGTCAGTTCACCCTTTCGGACGGGCATATCGTCTGCACGCCCGAGCAGGTCGAAGACGAATTCAAGCGTTGTCTCGATTTGAGCTATTATTTCCTCGATTGCCTCGGAATGAGAGAGGACGTGACCTTCCGTTTCTCCAAGCGCGGACTTAACAAAGAAAAATATATAGACAACGACAAGGCGTGGAACGAAACCGAAGCACTCATGAAGAAAATTCTCGACGACATCGGAATAGACTACGTCGAAGCGGACGACGAGGCGGCGTTCTACGGACCGAAGCTCGACGTGCAGTCGAAAAACGTATACGGCAAAGAAGATACTATAATAACCATACAGTTAGACTTTGCGGCGGCGCACAGCTTCGATATGACCTATATAGACGAAAACGGCGAAAAGCAGTACCCGTTCGTAATACACCGCTCGAGCATCGGTTGCTATGAGCGGACGCTCGCGATGCTTATCGAAAAATACGCGGGCGCGTTCCCGTTCTGGATTTGCCCCGTTCAGGTAAAGGTATTGAGCCTTACGGACAGAACGGCGGATTATGCAAAAAAGCTTGTGGACGAGCTTCGCGCGGCGGGGCTTCGTGCGGAAGCGGACGTGAGAAACGAGAAGATAGGCTACAAGATAAGAGAAGCGCAGCTCGACAAAATTCCGTATATGTTCGTCGTCGGCGATAAAGAAGCGGAAGCGGGAACGGTTTCCGTCCGTTCGAGAAGCGAAGGCGACCTCGGCGTTATGGACGTAGAAGAGGTTATCGCCCGTCTCGTAGAAGAAGACAGAACCAAAAAGGTTAAATAGTCACGGTGCAAAACGGGGAAAGGCGGGAAAACTCGCTTTTCCCCTTTTTTATGCCCAAAACGGGCGAAAACAAGGTAAAATATAAGTAAAATAAAAGCTTTGCCGCATTTATTCGATTGACAAAACCCCGCGTTTTATGTATAATAAACCCGTTAAAACGGTTAAATAAAAACGAAATTATCTTTCGGAGGTTCAATTATGAATAAAAAGACCATAAGAGACGTAGACGTAAAGGGCAAAAGATGCCTCGTCAGAGTTGATTTCAACGTTCCTATGAAGGACGGCGTTATCACCGACGAAACGCGCATCAACGGCGCGCTTCCCACCATCAAATACCTTATCGAACACGGCGCAAAGGTCATTCTTTGCTCGCATATGGGTAAGCCCCACAACGTTCTTACAGCAGGCTTCGGTCTCAACAAAAAAGAGAAAAAGGCTGTCGAAGCTCTTCCCGAAGCGGAGAGAGCGGCGGCTACCGCGGAGTATCTTAAAAAGGCGGAAAAGGACAGAGAAAAATATTCGCTCCGTCCCGTTGCCGAAAGACTTTCCGAAAAGCTCGGGCAGAAAGTTACGTTCGCTACCGACGTAGTAGGCGCGTCTGCGGACGAAGCGGTTAAAAACATCAAGGAAGGCGAAGTAGTTCTTCTCGAAAACACCCGTTTCGAAGCGGGCGAAGAAAAGAGGGACGAGGCTCTTTGCAAAAAGCTCGCTTCCTATTGCGATATATACGTCAACGACGCGTTCGGCACGGCTCACCGTTCGCACGCGACAACGGCGGCTATCGTGGAATACGGCTTCGTAAAGACGGCGGTCTGCGGCTTCCTTATCGAGAAAGAGCTTTCCGTTATGGCGGACGCTTTGGAACACCCCGTACGCCCGTTCGTGGCGATTTTGGGCGGCGCGAAGGTCGCGGATAAGCTCAACGTTATAAACAACCTCCTCGAAAAATGCGACACGCTTATCATCGGCGGCGGTATGTCATATACTTTCCTTAAGGGAAGAGGCTACGAGGTGGGCAAATCCCTCGTCGATACCGAGAAAATGGACTATTGCCTCGAAATGGCTAAAAAGGCGGAGACGCTCGGCAAAAAGCTTTATCTCCCCCTCGACGTAGTGACGGCAAAAGATTTCCCCGATCCCATCGACGCTAAAGTAGAGACCTTTATTCACGATATAGATTCTATTCCCGCCGACGAAGAGGCTTTGGATATAGGACCGAAAACCCGCGCGCTTTACGCGGACGCGGTCAAAAACGCGAAGACGGTTATCTGGAACGGACCTATGGGCGTTTCCGAAAACCCCTGCTTTGCGGAAGGCACGATAGCGGTTGCGAAAGCGCTTGCGGATACGGACGCTACCACGATAATCGGCGGCGGCGACTCTGCGGCGGCGGTGACGAAGCTCGGCTTCGCGGACAAAATGACGCACATTTCGACGGGCGGCGGCGCGTCCTTGGAGCTTTTCGAGGGCAAAAAACTCCCCGGCATCGAATGTCTCAACGATAAAGACTAATAATAAAAAACGATATAAAAAGGACATACTACAATGAGAAAACCTATAATCGCAGGCAACTGGAAGATGAACAAGACGGCTAAAGAAGCCGCGGAACTTATAAACGAGTTAAAACCCCTCGTGGCTAAATCCAAGCCCGAAGTAGTGGTTTGCGTTCCTTATACCGACCTTTGGACGGTTGCGGAAGCAATAAAGGGCAGCAAGATAAAGCTCGGCGCGGAGAACGTCGCGTGGGCTGACAGCGGTGCGTTCACGGGCGAAATTTCTGCGGATATGCTCAAAGAAATCGGCGTAGAGTACGTCATTATCGGTCACTCCGAGCGCCGTCAGTATTTCGGCGAGACGGACGAGAGCGTGAACAAGAGACTTAAACAGGCTCTTAAAAACGGCTTGAAGCCCATCGTTTGCGTGGGCGAGACGCTTACCGAGCGCGAAAAGAACAAGACGAAACGCGTTCTTAAAAAACAGGTTTTAGAGGGCTTTGCGGATATTGCGGCGGAAGATTTCGCTAATATCGTAATCGCGTACGAACCCGTCTGGGCAATCGGCACGGGCAAGACCGCGACCGCGGACGACGCGAATAAGACTATCGGTTATATAAGGAGCCTTGTCAAAAAGACTTGGGGACAGGACGTTGCGAAAGCGCTCCGCATCCAGTACGGCGGCAGTATGAAACCCGCAAACGCGAAAGAGCTTATGGCTATGAGAAACATAGACGGCGGTCTTATCGGCGGCGCGGCGTTGAAAGCAAACGACTTCGCGGCAATCGTGAATTACAAGGGCTAATTAAAAAGACACAAAAGGCACGCGCGAAACGTGCCTTTTATATAGAAGAGAAATTTTATGAAAAAACCTTATTGTTTGATTATAATGGACGGCTACGGCTATAACCCCGAAACGAAGGGCAACGCCGTCGCCGCGGCGGACGGCAAGTTCGTCAAAGAGTATATAGAAAACTATCCCGCTACCCTTATCGGCGCAAGCGGTATGGACGTAGGTCTCCCCGAAGGGCAGATGGGCAATTCGGAGGTAGGACACCTCAATATCGGCGCGGGCAGAGTGGTTTATCAGGATTTGACCAAGATAACGAAGAGTATCGAGGACGGCGATTTCTTCACTAACCCCGCCCTCTTAAAGGCGATAGACAACGCCGTCAAAAACGGCAAGAACCTGCACCTTTACGGGCTGCTTTCGACGGGCGGCGTACATTCGCACATAACCCACCTTTTCGCGCTTTTGGAGCTTGCGAAAAAGTCGGGCGTAAAGAACACATTCGTTCATTGCTTTATGGACGGCAGAGACACCGATCCGTGTTCGGGCGCGGGCTATCTCGAGGAGCTTCAAGCCGAAATAGACAAGCTTTCTTACGGCAAAATCGCTTCCGTGTGCGGCAGATACTACGCCATGGACAGAGACAACAACTGGGACAGGATAAAAAAGGCTTACGATATGCTGACCTTGGGTAACGGCGAAAAGGCGGAAGACGCGATTCAAGCCGCTCAAAACAGCTACGAAAAGGGCGTAACGGACGAGTTTATGCTCCCCACCAACATCGTGGAAAACGGCAAGCCCGTCGCGCTTATAGAAAAGGGCGATTCGATAATTTTCTTCAACTTCCGCCCCGACAGAGCGCGCCAGATAACCCGCGCGTTCTCGCAAAAAGACTTCACCCCCTACTCCGACGCGGAAAAGGGCAAGGATATGTATTTCGTGAGGGAAACGGGCTTTCTTGCTCCGACCTATACGGGCTTTGCGGTGTACGACGCTTCCTTTAAGGACGTATACGTCGCTTTCCCGCCGGACGAGATTAAGAACACCCTTCCGCAGTACCTCGCTTCTCTCGGCAAAACACAGCTCCACATAGCGGAAACGGAGAAGTACGCGCACGTCACCTTCTTCTTTAACGCTAAATTAGAAGCTCCCGTCGAGGGCGAGACGCGCGTCGTTATCCCCTCGCCCAAAGTCGCGACGTACGACTTAAAGCCCGAAATGAGCGCGTACGAGGTCGCGGACAGAGCCGTCAAAGAGCTTGACAGCGGCAAATACGACGTTATGATACTGAACTTCGCCAACTGCGACATGGTAGGGCATACGGGCGTGTTCGACGCGGCGGTGAAAGCCGTTAAAACGGTTGACGAGTGCGTGAAGAAAGTCGTCGATAAAATTCTTTCCATGGGCGGCGAGGCGATAATCACCGCCGACCACGGCAATGCGGACAAGATGATAGACGAACACGGACATCCCTTTACGGCGCATACCACCAACCTCGTCCCGTTCATCGTCGTGGGCGAGAGGTTTAAGGGCAAAAAGCTCCCGAAGCCGTACCCCGAGGGCAAAGACGGCAGACTTTCGGACATCGCGCCCACCCTGCTTACGATGATGGGCTTGCCCGTCCCGAAGGAAATGACGGGTAAAAGCCTTATTTAACTCGTTTTTCGCGCGGAATAAAAAAGCTTTTCTTTTCGTCGCGCAACGCCCAAAAGAGCGAAAAAGCCTTTGCGGGGCAAAAATTTACCCGAAAATGACGAAAGTATCGAAAAACAGTTGATAAAAAGCACAGATTGTGCTACAATATTTCTACTTTATGAAAAACGGCGCGTAAGTGTTTTTACGCGACTTGGGAGATAAGAATGAATATATACGATATGCTCATGACCAATAGTGGCGGGTTTTTGAATGTTTGGCACGGAGGATTGAAGCAAGTCGCGCTCGTCGTTATGGCGATTGCCGCGTTGTTCATTATTCTCGTGGTGCTGTTTCAACCGGGGAACTCCTCCGGCGTGAGCGCGCTCGGCGGTCAGACCGAAACTTTTTTAGGTAAAAATAAAAGCAAAACGTTTGAACACAAGATGAGGAAACTCACCGTGATAAGCGGCATAATATTTGCGGTCTTGTCCATCGTGTTCGCAATCATTGCGGTTCTCTATCCGGGGCCAGCATAATCACCTAAAAACATTTTTCGGCGATCCCGCCATTATACCGCGGGGTCGCTTTTTTCTACAAACCGCGAGCGCGACAACCGCACGCAAAGGGACAAAGGACGCATTGTCGGGCGTTTTTACCGCGAAGAGGTTGCGGACGAAAAGGAGGTAAAGCGAATGGAAGAAAAGACGATAACCTTAAACCGTCAAGCCTCGCACGAGTATTTTATACTCGACAAAATAGAGGCGGGGATAGTCCTCGACGGCGGCGAAATCAAATCGCTCCGCCGCGGGAATTGCAATTTAAAAGACAGCTTCTGCACGATAGAGGACGGCGAACCGTACGTCAGAAATATGCACATAGCCGTCTACGAAAAGGCGGGCGCGTACAACGTCAAGGACAGCAAGCGCGCGCGAAAGCTCCTCCTACGGAAGGACGAGATACGGAAATTAAAAGCGAAAATCGACGAGAAGGGCTTGACGGTAGTACCGCTTCGGCTGTATTTTAAAAAAGCTCTCGTCAAAATGGAATTAGGGGTATGCCGCGGAAAGCATACCTACGACAAAAAGCGTTCGCTTATGGAAAAGGACGTAAAAAGAGAAACGGAAAGAACGCTTAAAAATTACAGATAGAAGCGGACGAAATATAGCGCAAGCTTGACAAAGACGTTGTTATTTGGTAAAATAAAGAAAATCGTTATTAAACGGGGGTGTTATAGATTCGATTGGGCGACCGCGATAAAAAATAAGCATACCGAAGGATTCCCGACTTCGTAAAAACGGGATCAAACAATAAATGCTAACAATAACGAATTAGCGTACGCAGCTTAACTTTGCGTAAGTTCCTCTCGCCGTTTTCCCGTCGGCGGGGTTAGGGGCTTTAAATCAGGCGGGGTACGGCTTGCGGATTCCTTCCGCGGTCTGCAAGCGGAATTCAGCGGAATGGGAGTCGTTCAAGGTTGCCGATGACCGTGACGATTTCGAGATTTAATCGTCGGATAAGTATGTAGAAGGTTTTATCAAAGCGTTCAAGACCGGAGTGCAAGTCTCCGCATCTCCACCACTTTCGCTACTTCCTTAAAAGTAAACAGCGCGCTTTGGGACTTTTGTCCCGAGCGCGCTGTTTTTTAACGAAAGAGGCGTAAAGATTGAGAAATATAGCCAGCGACAGACGGCAAGGTAACGGGTCGGGGGGCAAAAATAGTGGGACAATGTAAAAAGGGCGGCATCACACCGCCCGACAGCCCGTCGTCATTCTGCACGGTTTTTCAAACCCTAATCGTCGTCATTCTGAGCGTCGCTTCTTGCTTTTGCTTACGAAGAATCCAGCGGAGCGACAGCGGAGCGGTTTCCTAATGATGTACTTTAGAACAATGCGGCGCAGCGCGCCTTGATCCTTCGTCTGTCCGTCACGAAAGCCCTTCTCAGGATGACGTCGATTGGATATTAGAAGCCCGTCAAAGCCGTGCAGGATGACGTCGGGGGTAGGTGCTTGCGTGCCAAGGTCCTCCACAGTTCCGTACCCCTCCGTCGTCATTCTGAGCTTCGCTTCTTGCTTTTGCTATCGAAGAATCCAGCGGAGCGTTTCTAATGTTTAGCATTAGAACAATGCGGCGCTTCGCGCCTTGATCCTTCGATTGTCCGTCACGAAAGCCCGTCTCAGGATGACGTCGAGGATAAATACTTGCGCCTTGATCCTTCGTCTGTCCATCAAGAAAGCCCGTCTCAGGATGACGTCGGGGGTAGGTGCTTGCGTGCCAAGGTCCTCCACAGTTCCGTACCCCTCCGTCGTCATTCTGAGCTTCGCTTCTTGCTTTTGCTATCGAAGAATCCAGCGGAGCGTTTCTAATGTTTAGCATTAGAACAATGCGGCGCTTCGCGCCTTGATCCTTCGATTGTCCGTCACGAAAGCCCGTCTCAGGATGACGTCGAGGATAAATACTTGCGCCTTGATCCTTCGTCTGTCCATCAAGAAAGCCCGTCTCAGGATGACGTCGGGGGTAGGTGCTTGCGTGCCAAGGTCCTCCACAGTTCCGTACCCCTCCGTCGTCATTCTGAGCTTCGCTTCTTGCTTTTGCTATCGAAGAATCCAGCGGAGCGTTTCTAATGTTTAGCATTAGAACAATGCGGTGCTTTCGCGGCAACGTGACGGCAAGGTAACGGGTCGGGGGGCAAAAATAGTGGGACAATGTAAAAAAGGGCGGCATCGCGCCGCCCGACAACCCGTCGTCATTCTGCACGCCCACTTGGTCTCATTTTAAAGGCTTCCCCCGAGGGGGAAGCTGTCGCGACAAGCGACTGATGAGGGGCTGCCTTCAAGTCTTCTTTTTCGAGACTGTAACAATCTCGAAAATTCGGAGAAAATTTTTTATTTGCCCCTCATCCACCGCAAGCGGTCCCCCTTCCCCCAAAGATGAACGGGGGAAGGCTTATTGAACAATGTCACCGCCTAACCCAAAGATATACGGGGGAAGGCGTTTTTTCCGCAAGCGGTCTTTTATAGATTGACGGCGGGGGGGCAAAAATAGTGGGACAATGTAAAAAAAAAGCGGCAAGGCGATTGCCTTGCCGCACCTTTTTTTACGAATTTACATTCGTCTTTGTTTTTAACGAAACCTTTTTCGTCACTGATTTAACGAATTGCTTTCGCTTGGGTTTTGTTTTCCGCGGGTGAGTTCGGATTATCCGAAATCACCCGCGCGTCTTTTTTGCTTACAAAACTTTGTCGGTTTTGTACGTAACCTTATTTAGCCACCTTCTTACCAACGAATTGTTTAACGGTGTTATCGTAGTATACAGTGTACGAATCGCTTCCTACCGTTATGTTCTCTTTTACGTTGTAAGGTCCGAAGTTTGCGTGAGTATCATCATAAGCGTTAAGCTCAATATCGTTAGGAACATATTGATTACACTGAGCGCAGAAGTAATACGCTTTCCACGTATCGCCGTCTTTATACAGTATGACAGGGGTGCTTTCCGTCACTGCAAGATGTCCAAGGGCATCTCCCTTTTTAATCTTGTCAGACTTAGCTACTTCCTTGCCATCGTACTTATAAGTCCATATTACGTAACCATCAGCCGTACAAGTGGGGGCAACTTCTTCCGTTTTCGCACCGGTAGCGGTGAGGGAAGCAGTACATCTCGAGCATGCACCTGTGCAGGTACCGGCAGACTCAGCCGTAGCATCGGACACAGTCCATTTAATGTCGTGACCTAAAGCAGGTATCGGATCGCCTTCTTTTACTTCTGCTTCACATACTTTACATTCCCTATACTTATAGCCGGCTTCCGTGCAGGTTGCGTCTTTGGTTTTAAGCTCCTGACCGGAAACATCGTGTTCGCCATAGAGGTTAATAGAAATCGACTCTTCACAATCAACACATACGAAGTAAGCTTTCGCAGAATCTTCGCAATTATTTGCCGCACCGTCCAAAATCTTAATCTTCTTGTCTTCTACTGCCTTCTTGACAAGCCCCGCCGCATCGTAATGCACATTGTCGCCGGTCTTATAGCTGAGACTGTCGTTCAACTTGTGTGCAACAAGAGTATCGCTTTCAACCTTGATCGAAATAGCTTCTTTCTTGGTTGTAGCCTCCCTCGTCTCGTGTCCGGTAAGCTCATCTATCACGTCAGCGTTAAGCTCATATACTTCGTAGTTCTTTTGGCTACAATCCTTCGCAGTCTCCGTCTTCTTCCACGTAACCGCTAAGGCATTACTTTCTGTCTTGCAAGTAGTACACTTGAGAACGACGGTACCCACTTTAACTCCGGTCGATACAAAGGAACCATCTTTATATACCCATGTATGTCCTTTTGCGTAGTCTGCTTCAGGGTAGTCCCTATGATGACAACCTTCAACTTCACATTCGGAATAACCGTCTGCCGTGCATGTAGCAGCGACAGGATCATCATATTTGTGTTCGGCAAAGAGGTTAATAGAAATCGACTCTCCACAAACTTCGCATACAAAGTAAGCTTTCGC
>CAVDPT010000017.1:15215-17858 GCA_963610935.1 Bifidobacteriaceae bacterium
ACTTGAGAACGACGGTACCCACTTTAACTCCGGTCGATACAAAGGAACCATCTTTGTATGCCCAAGTGTGTCCTTTTGCGTAGTCTTCAGCGGAGTAGTCCTTACGATGACAATCTTCACATTCGGAATAACCGTCTGCCGTGCAGGTTGCAGCGACAGGATCTTTATATTTGTGCTCGCCATAGAGGTTAATAGAAATCGACTCTCCACAAACTTCGCATACAAAGTAAGCTTTCGCAGACGTGGTGCAAGTGTTTGCCGCACCATCCAAAATCTTAATCTTCTTGTCTTCTACCGCCTTCTTGACAAGCCCCGCCGCATCGTAATTCACATCCGCGCCGATCGCAGCTCTAAGCCCCGCGACTATAGTGTGATTATCGTCTTTAGCAACGTCTACAGAGAACTCGCCGGTCTTATCTTCGAGGAAGTTGTTATACGTGTAGGTATAGACCTTCGTGCCGCCTTCCTTACAAGTCGGTTCTACCGATTTATCCTTGTCGTATTTCGCCGTAGCCTTGATAGCCGAGTAGCAATTGTCGTTCTTGCACGCTAAATAAACCGTGTAGGTGTCGTTTGTTTCGTTATAGTCCTTTTTTGTTACCTCATAATCGTGACCCTTTGCGGCTTCCTTCTTAACGCTGTCAACGACGGCGTGGCACTTCTTGCAGGAAACTATGACGAGGTGCTCGTCTTCGCAGGGATTTACGTCTTCGTTAGCAACGGGATATTCTACCAATTCTTCGTGCTGAGCGAGCATCTGATTGCACAACGTGCACTGTCTCTTGGGACAAGCGCCCGCAAACTCTTCGGGATCCTTTTCAAGCTCTTTTATGCAGGAGGTATCGAGAACCTGTACTCTTTCGTCGTCCGCATTCGTCTCCCATTTCCACACGCCGTGTACATCGGAATTCTTTTCGCCAACAACCACTTTGCTACCATGGCATGCCGAGCAGACCTTGACGACCACTTCTTCTTTCACGCAGCTCGCATGAGAAACAACGCAGTCAATGAAATTGTGACTGCAGTCGCTCTTTAACGTGCTGACGCCGGTCATATCGAGGGTATCGGTCGTGCCGTCGGTATAAGTGATCACCAACTGACCTTCCGCGTTGATTTCCGTCTTAGAGATGCCTTTCACGCTGTCGCCGCATCCGACAAGACCAAAGGTCATGCCCAAAACGCAACACAGCGAGACTAAGGCTACTAAAAGTTTTATCAACGTCGATTTAACTTTTTGCATTTTTCTTCTCCTTTTTTTATTTCAAAAAAATTTTTTATATATTGAACAGACTTTTTTTCGGGCGCCTTTTTTGCCTTGCGCCCTCGTCGGTCTGGTTTTTCCGTATCGTCCCCGTCGATCCGCCGTCACATTTCGCCATTATATAATGTATTATATTACGAAACATTACGAACGGGACTCTGCGCTCTCTCGCGATATTTCGTAGCCCCGTCGAGAGGCGGAAACCGCGGTCTCCCGCCTACGCCAACCGTCGCAATATGACGGCAAGGGATAGAATACACCTATCCCGTCACTAACACATCGTCTATATTTTATAATAGCAAACTCTATTTGTCAAGCAATTTCGTGAAAAATTCGTTGACAAATAATGTTATATGAGTTTTTCGCCCATATAATCCCGTTAGTTTTATTCTATTATATCCGCCGCGCCTTTTATAGTCAAGCGATTTTTACTATTTTTTTGCGATTTTGGGCATAACTTTTTCTTAAATTATATTTTTATTCACAATTTTTGGCGATTATTCCACATATTGTGGATAACTTTTTTTCGGACACTATTTTTCGGGCTCGGGGGGCAACGTGACGTTGCATCCGTGTTGTTATGTCACACTCGACGTCACTGCCCCTGTCGTCATTCTGCACGCCCACTTGGTCGCATTTTAAAGGCTTCCCCCGAGGGGGAAGCTGTCGCGACAAGCGACTGATGAGGGGCTGCCTTCAAGTCTTTTTTTTCGAGAATGTAACAATCTCGAAAAAAAAAGAGAAAATTTTTATTTCCCCCTCATCCACCGCAAGCGGTCCCCCTTCCCCCAAAGATAAACGTGGGGAAGGCTTTTTTATCCGCAAGCGTTTTACTATAGACAGACGGGGGAAGGTGTTTTTTCCGCAAGCGGTCTATTTAGATTGACGGCGAGGGGGGACAAAAATAGTGGGACAATGACAAAAAGGGCGGCAGCGCGCCGCCCTTTTTGTCATTCTGAGCTTCGCTTCTTGCTCCTGCTATCGAAGAATCCAGCGTAGCGACAGCGGAGCGTTTCTAATGTTTAGCATTAGAAAGTGCGGCGCAGCGCGCCTTGATCCTTCGATTGCCCGTCAAGGAGGCAAGACGCTTCTCCGCTATGCTACGAAGCACTCGTCCGTCAAGTAAGTCCGTCAAAGCCGTGCAGGATGACGTCGTAAGTAGGTGCTTGCGTGCCAAGGTCCTTCGTCTGCCCGTCAGGTGAGCACTGCGCTTCTCCGCTACGCTATGAAGCACTCGTCCGTCAAGTAAGTCCGTCAAAGCCGTGCAGGATGACGTCGGGGGTAGGTACTTGCGTGCCAAGATCCTTCGTCTGTCCGTCAAAGTAAACAAGACGCTTCTCCGCTATGCTACGAAGCACTCGTCCGTCAAGTAAGTCCGTCAA
>CAVDPT010000018.1:0-17629 GCA_963610935.1 Bifidobacteriaceae bacterium
ACTGGCAGCTCTGCACTTGCGGAGAAAAGGTCGGCGTAGCCGCGCACGAATTCGGCGCTTGGGTGACCGTCACCGAACCGACTCTCGATGCGGACGGGACTAAAAAACATACCTGTTCTGTATGCGAAAAAGAAGTCACGACGGCAATGAAGTTTGAAGAATTGCTCGTCGACTACGTCACGGTGCAGAATTTCCATTTAGGCGCGGCGGAAAGCGTTACCTCGCTTGACGGAGCGGAGTATTCAAGCTCTTACTCTACCACTTCGGTAGTTTATAAGGCGAAGATTACGAATACCAACGACGTTGGTATAAGAATAAGGGAGACTGCAAACTGGGCTAACGGGTATTGTTTTGTCTTCTCTAAAGGCAGTAGAGTCGTAGAATGTACAGGGAGCGGATTTGATAAGGTCTACGCCACATGGGACGGAAATTTAACAGGCAATACGGTCGAGGTCGGCGCAGTAGATCTTAAAGGCGGTAGCGGCGAGACGTATGTATTCGTCAAGGTAGACGGGACCACGTTATTGAGTGCGGTTGTTTCGAGCTCCGCCGTTTCGACGGGAAATAAGGTTACCTTGTGGGCTGCAACCTTCGAGCAGGTAGACGATACCGCAAGTTTACTCGAAGACTACGTAACCGTTACAAACAGCACCTTAGGTTTGGCGGAAAGCGTTGACGGATTTGAAGGAGCGACGTATACAAGCTCGTACTCTACTACTTCGGTAATTTATAAGGCGAAGATTACAGGCAACGGTAATGTGAAAATCAGGGCAGCCGCGGCGTGGGAAGGCGGATATCAATTTAATATCATAGATGGCGGTAAAGTGCAAGTTCTTGAGGGTGCAAGTCATTTTGCTACAACGGACGCGATATTTACCACGGGTGATACGGTTGAGTACGGCGCGATAGATTTAAAAGACGGAAAACAGACCTATATCTTTATAAAAATCAACGGCGTAGTCAAGTATTCTACGATCAGAAATTCCCTTGAAGCGACTTCCATAGGCAATATGGTTACCGCGTGGGGAGGAACTTTCGAGGAGCCTGCGGCGGAATAACGCTTGTTTGAAAGTATAAAAAAACGTAGCTCGCAAAATAAGCGAGTGACGTAAAAACGCAGACATAAGAAAACGGTTCTGCCCGCTCGATTATGGACGGGCAGAGACCGACTGCGCGAGACGGCGGCGAAGAGCCGCATCGTCTGAAAGAAAAAACGAACAAAACGAGTAAAGGTTTATTAAGGATTTTGGCAAAAAAATTTGTCAGGAGGTTAATAAAAAATGAAAAAAGAATATGAAACGCCGACGATAATCGAGATTCTTCCTATAACAAGAGTCGATCTTTTATTCGAATCGAATCCCGCCGGCGAAAACGGAGTGGATACTCCGGGCGGTAAAGACAGCGGTATAGGATTATAAGGAGGGCTTTTTGAATGAAAAACGCAATAAATAAGTTTCGGGGCAAACTGATTGCCTTTTTCGGCGCGGTTCTGGCGGTATGCGTCTGCGCATTTGCGGCTATGACCTTCACTTCCGTAAAGGCTGAGGATCATATAGAAGATATAAGCGCGTATACGCTCGCTGACTACGTCACGGTACAGAACTCGGACGTAGGCGCAGATCCCGCGGGTTTTACCGATCCGAACTATGCAAAATATTATTCCTTCGCCACGGCTTATTCCACCACCTCTATGGTGTATAAGTTCAGGTATCAAGCTATCGATACGGGAACATACGTCGCATTAAGGGATACTAACGGCGGTTGGGGCGGCTATCAGTTTATTTTTTCGAACGGCAAGGTTCAATACTATGTGGACGGAGTGCAAAAAGAAACCGAAGCTTTGCTTACTTCGGGTACTACTTACGAAATAGAGCTCGGCTCGATAGATACGACGACGGAAGGCAAAACTTATATCTACGTCAAGATAGACGGAGAATATAAGGTGCAGAGGATAACGAATACCTTGTCTTCGAGCGGTTGCGGCTTCGGAATCTGGGGCGGTAGAGCAACGGGTACCTTTATGCAGTCTGCGGAAGAGACTTTCCCATATCAGGGCGTAGACTACGTAAGCGTGCAGAATTTCAGTTTAGGTTTGGCGGAAAGCGTTAACTCTATTGAAACGACGTATAGTACTAAATATTCTAACACGTCGATGACCTATAAGGCAAAAGTTACGCCGGATTCAGGCGGGGTTTTCTATATAAAAATAAGGGGAACCTCGGGATGGGGCGAAGACGGATATATGTTTAAAGGTCTTAGTGACGGCAAAATACAGGTTTCGGAAAAAGGTGTTTTGTTTGTCACTTCGGCTGCAAACGATTATACCTCCGGCGATACGATCGAGGTCGGCGCGATAGACTTGGTCGGACTTAATAAGACCTATCTTTTTGCGAAAGTCAACGGCATAGTCAAGTATTCTACGGTCAGGGATTCCGTCGATTCGAGTTCCGTTGGCAATTATGTGATGTTGAGCAGCGCTACTTTCGCACAAGTTGACGACGCCGCAAGTTTTCTCGATGACTACGTAACCGTGCAGAATTTCCATTTAGGCGCGGCGGAAAGCGTTAGTTCGCTTGACGGAGCTACGTATGCAAGCTTGTATTCTACCACGTCGATGACCTATAAGGCGAAGATTACAGGCAACGGCAACGTGAAAATCAGGGCAGCCGCGGCGTGGTCCGGCGGGTATCAATTTAATATCATAGATGGCGGTAAAGTGCAAGTTTTTGAGGGTGCAAGTCATTTTGCTACAACGGACGCGATATTTACCACGGGTGATACGGTTGAGTACGGCGCGATAGACTTGGTCGGGCTTTATAAGACCTATATCTTTATAAAAATCAACGACGTAGTCAAATATTCCACGGTCAGGGATTCCGTCGATTCGACTACCATAGGCAATATGGTTACCGCGTGGGGAGGAACTTTCGCACAAGTTGACGACACCGCAAGTTTTCTCGAAGACTACGTAACCGTGCAAAACGCCGATTTAGGTACGGGGAAAAGCGTTTCTTCGCTTGAAGCAGCGACGTATACAAGCTCGTACTCTACCACTTCGGTCGTTTATAAGGCGAAGATTACGAATACCGCCGACGTTGGTATAAGAATAAGAGAGACCGCAGCTTGGGCTAACGGGTATTGTTTTGTATTCTCTAAAGGAGGCGGGACGGTAACATGTTCAGGGAACGGATTTTCTGATGTCAGTGCCGCATGGGACGGGAATTTTACAGGCAATACGGTCGAGGTCGGCGCGGTAGATCTTAAAGGCGGTAGCGGCGAGACGTATGTATTCGTCAAGGTAGACGGGACCACGTTATTGAGTGCGCTTGTTTCAAACTCCGCTGTTTCTACGGGCAAAGCCGTGACGTTATGGGCAGCGACTTTCGAAGATGTGGAATATTCCGACGTGGATGAGATAGACGAGACGAAGCTCGCTTCTTATATAACCCTTACCAACACCGATTTGGGTATGGACGCGTCTTACGTTAACGAATCGGGAAACTACAATTACTTCTGGCGTTACAACGGCAACGAAGCCGACACGGCGGCAACGCTCACTTCGCTCACGTATAAGTTTACTTACACCGTCGGGAACGGTACTTATATTGCGCTCCGCGATACTAAAGAAGGCGGTTGGTCGGGCTATTACTTCGTGTTTGCGTCGGACGAACTTCAGTATTCCCTCGGCGACAACGCGAATCTCAGGTCGGTTAAGAACGTATTCTCTTCGGGGACGACTCACAAAGTCGAACTCGGCGCGATAGACCTTGCGGACGGTAGCGGAACGTATATTTTTGCCAAAATAGACGGCGTACTTAAAGTCGCCAAAACAAGGACTTCGGTCTCCGATACCGATAGCGGCGTTGCGATCTGGAGTAACGGGACTTCCGGCACTTTCGGGCAGCTCGGAGAATCCGTCACGCCCTCTCTTCTCGACGGCAATTATCAGGTTTTGCAGAACAACGACTTTACTTGGAAGTATGGCTCGGAGTTAACGGACAAAGGGCAACTTCCCTCGGTCTGGACTTTTACCCGTGAATCGTATATTACGTTTACCCCTTCCGCCGCCAACACGACGAGATCGTTCGTATGGAAGACTATCTATACGCAGACCGGCGCGGGAAACAATATGTATATCATTATTCCCGTAAACGGCTACTGGAAGTACCCGCTTGCAGAACCGATATTTTTCGATATAGGTAACTATTTCGGTACGGATGACGTAAATAAATCGGTCGAACTGGAAATAGGCGTGATAAGGCTTGCGGGTAGCGATACGGACTGCCTCTTTTACGTTAAGTTAGACGGCACTTATAAGGTTGCGGTAACGAAAGCACTTGGCGGCGATGGTGTTACTGACACAACGGTAGGCGGTTTATTCTTCTTCTCTAATAAGACGGAAACAACAGATGGTATCGTTTATATCGCAGGCTCGGGTACTTTCTCCGAATATCCTTATGCTTATACGATAAAGGATAACGACGGCAATACGCTCGCTTCGGGTTCGGCGGGCGGCGGTCTTACCATATCGTTCGACACCGCTTCGCTCACCGACGGGACAAAGGTATTTGCGGGCTTCCTTTATAACGGTAAGCTCTATAAATCCATCAGCGACGTAATGAGCGCAAAAGAGAAAGGCGATCTCGAAATCACGGCAAAGACCGTCAATCTCTCGATCGAAGACGGAGCTTATATCAAACTCGTGGACGACGGGGCTACAATAAAGTTTAAAGCGTTTATAGAGACGGGTGCGAAAACGGACGCTTCGATCGCAAGTTTCGGTATGATCGTTGCCGATTATACCTATATCAACGAAAACAACCTCGATATTACGCACGAAACGCTTGAAAGTTATCCGGATTATTACAGAGACATAAATTCCGCAAACAACATGAAGTATACGACGAATCCCGACGACGCTTCCGAATACTATTATGCGTTATATTTTAACAGTATAGGAAAGGGCAACTACGGTTCGGAATACGCCGCGAGGGCTTACGTTAAAGTGACGTATGCGGACAACAGCACGAAGTATATCTATACGCCTTACAGTAAAGAAAACAACGTCCGTTCCATTTACGAAGTTGCAAGCAGTGCGATCGACTACGTTACGGAAGACAGCTACAAGACGATTTTGCAGAAGTATATAGACGGCGTTATGGTGCTTGACAGCAACTTCGAGCTCGTCGGCAACGACAGAAGTTACACCATATCGGTAAGCGGACCGACCGACGATTCTTATACTATCACTATTACGCCGAAAGAAGGTTTCGATATTAGCGGTATCGGTTCGGTTTACATTGCGGGTAAAAAAATCGGCAGTAACGAGTACGGCGAAGTAAGTAAGGAAAATCGCACGGTAAAATTTGCCGAAAGCGCGGCTGCGGTTGCCGTTTTCGAGAGCAACGTAACCGCCGCTTCGACAAGCACGAAAAAGCTCGAAGTATTCGCCTACGAGGGACCGAAAGTCGGTACTCGCTTCGACTCGAAAGGGACTTTAGGTTATGCGGGCGGCACGGCTACCCTTGCCGTACTCAAAGAGTATATGGACGCAGGCTTTACGCACTGGAGCGTTTCGGACGCGTCTTACGGTAATTATTATTTAAGTTTAGAGGGCGGCGGATTTACCGCGAAAGGAACGGGAATAAGCCATACACATTACGACGTTTTCTGGGCGCTCGATCTTGCCGCAGAATATGCCGCGACTTATCATAAACCTTGCCCCGTTTACGTTACTATCCCCGACCTGATAAATTTAGGCTCTACGACGAATATAGGCGCGGCTTATGACGAGCTTATAAACTATGTCGACGCTAACGGCGAGGGTTACGCATATTCGCCCGTCAACGGCAGAAATCAGCTTGCGGGATTTGCCCTTAAAGACGAGCCGACTTGGGCACAGTACGATAACTTCGCAACGGTTTTCAATTATATTGCGTATACGAAGGGAGCGATAGCGGCAGGCTACGGCTTCGAGTGCGCGCTTTTACAAACGTATACGGTTTCGGAGTATATAAACGGAGATTACGCGGCTTACGTTGCGAAATACGCGGCGCTTCTTAAAGATACCGCGATTTCCTTCGATAACTATCCCTGCAATTATACGCCGGCAGTTGATAGCATTTTGTTGTGGAAAAGACAATCCGAGTCTTACAGTATGGAAGAAAGCTGGTTTTACGATATGCAGACCATAAGAGCGCAAAGCAATAAGGTTTACGGCACTTGCATACAGTCTTATACGGCGGGGCAGGCAAATTCAGAGTCTTCGTACAAGAGGACGACTTGCAAAGCGGATATTACCATGCAGGTATACACCGCGCTCGCATACGGCTTTACCAGACTCAGCTATTTTACCTACTGGCAAAGAGATACGGATTTGCTTTATGCGAATACAACCGAGTGCCTGCAGGATACGATGATTCGCTGGGAAGATTATGAAGACTGGACAAAGGGCTATACCTATTCCAATTTGTACTACTGGGGTAAAGACGCCAACGCAAAAGCGACGAAGCTTGCGGAAATTCTTATGAAATTCGACAGTTGCGGCGTACAGCTCGTTCAGGGCAGTTCTAATACGACGAACTTCGGCAGTGCGTCTACCACGAACACCACTAACGCAATAACCGCGTCAAGTACGGGCGCTCTCGTGGTCGGCGGATTCAAGTGCGGAGCTTATAACGGATATCTCGCTTCAAACGTAACGCTTCCGCACGATAACGTCACTGCCACGGCTACATTCACGTTCGGAGCGGGCTATACGAAAGCCATCGTCTACAAGGACGGCGAACCGAGCTTACAAACGCTCTCGGACGGCGGTGTGCTTACTATGAATATCGCTTCGGGCGACGGTGTGTTCATCGTGCCGATAGCATAAGAAAGAGCTTCGACTTAAAAGCGATAAACGGGAGTGTTAAAGGCGTTTGCCGATCGTTCGGTCGGTAAACGCCTTTAAGTAGGTGAGAAGGGCGAATATAGCGGTTGATAGAAAAGGATGAAAAAGAAATGTCGTTTATAACGCATTTTAGGAGAATATTGTTTACATGAAGAAATTTGAAACGTTATCCGCACTGATCGAATGTTCGAGCGGAGTCGTGCCGAAAACCGAAACGGTTAAAAACTTTATAGACATACTTGCCGATTTCGGATACGACAGACTGTACCTCGGGCTTGCGGACGCCTACAAGATAAAAAACGAACCGCGTTTCAACTACAAGCGCGGCGGATATACCACGGAAGAGCTGAAAGATATAGACGTTTATGCAAAAAGCCGCGGCGTAGAACTCGTCGCGCAGATTCATATTCTTTCGCATCTGCATTTTCTGAAAAAGTATCCCGAATATTTCGATATTTTCGATACAGATAACGTACTTCTCGTCGGAGAGGACAGGGTTTATAAACTTATAGATGAAATGCTCGGCGCGATTTCGGAGGGGATAAGTTCCAGAAGAATTCATCTGGGACTTGACGAAGCTTTCGGTCTCGGCACGGGCGAATATTTAAAAAAACACGGTTACACCGATAAAAAGTCGCTTATATTAAAGCATCTCGAAAGGGTTTTACCGCTCCTTGAAAAATACGGCTACACTCCCGAAATGTGGGGGGATATGCTTGCGGAAACGGAGGCTTCCGCAGTATCGCCGCAGGAGATAAAGGCGCGCCTGCCGAAGGGGACTACCGTCTTTTTGTGGAATTACGAAGAAAAGGACGAAAAAAAGCTCGCGGAGCTTATAGACGGAATGAAAAAAAATTGCGACGACGTGGCTTTTGCGGGCGCGGCGTGGAAATATCTCGGATTCGGACCGAATAATCGTTATTCGGTGTCGCGTATAATTCCGCAAATGAAAGTTTCTGCCGAAAAGGGAATAAAGCACTATATGGTCACGCTGTGGTCGGATCGCGGCGCGCCCTGCTCCAACTACGCCGCTCTTCCCGCCCTGTTTATCGCGGCGGAATATAATAACGGCGGCTTTTCGGGAGAGGGCGAACCGGATAAAACGAGGTTTGAACAGCTTACGGGCGAAAATTACGACGATATTTCCTCTCTCGAATTTATAGACAATCCGTTCAGAACGGATTGCAAAGAAAGAAGCTCGTCTTCCTTCTGGGCGTTTTATACCGATATTCTGCTCGGCAATTTCGATACGCTTTTGCCCGTGGATTCGGGAGAGGCTTATTCAAGGCTTGCCGAAGAATACGAAAATAAAAAAAGCGGAAGGTTTTCGCATTTATATAAGATGACGGCGGCGGTCGCAAGGGTGCTGTCCGCAAAGGTCGGTATTCCCGCAAAAATAAGAAAGCTTTGTAAAGAAAACGACAAAGCGGCGGCAAAAGCCGTAATCGGGGATATAAAAAGACTTAAAGAAGAGCTGCTTAAATTCGAGGAAATATTCGACGAATATTTCCTTAAAGACAACAAGGCGTTCGGGCTGGAAATACATCACCTTTATAACGGCGGGCAGGCGTTCCGTCTCGATTACGCGATAAGAAGGCTTACGGCGTTTATAGAGCGTGACGAAAAAATAGAGGAAACGGAGGACGGAATACTGCCGCTCGGATACGAGCCTATGCCTACCGTCGATTGCAGCTGTATGACCGACCTTAAAATGCTTATTTCTTATTGTATTCAGTGAAGAAGAGGATAAAATGTACTTCGACAAAATAATATACGGAACTCAATACTACCGTTCGCCGACGCCACTCAAAGAAGAGTGGGCGGGAGATATAGCAAACCTGAAAAAATACGGACTTTCGGTTATGCAGATACGCATAAACTGGCGTAACAACGAAAGAGTGGAAGGAAGATACGATTTTTCGGACGTAGACGAGCTTTTAAGACTTGCGGAAAAGAACGGCGTCAAGGTCGTTATGAAATTTCTTCTGGAATGTGCGCCGCAATACGTTTTCGATAAGCTCGGCGGAGCGAGAATAGGCTCGAAAGGCGAAGAGCTTCGCGGCGGCTACCACGGCGCGTTTTTCGGCGGCTGGAAGCCTTGTTTTAATAATCCCGAAGTTAAGGCGGCGGCGAGAAAATTCGTCGAAAAGGTCGCGGAAAGGTATGCGGGGAATAAAAACATAATACTCTGGAACGTGTGGAACGAGCCGCGCAACAAGCCCGTGGAGGAGTGCTTTTGTCCGCATTGCAGAAAGGCTTTCGGGGAGTATCTGAAAGGAAAGTTCGGCACGATAGAAAAAATGAACGCATTTTACGGCGCGACGGAAGAAAGCTTCGAGAATATAAATTTACCCGTAATGCCGCACGGCTACTGGGATATATACGAGTTCAAAAAATTCCTTGCGGGGGAAACGCAGTATAATAATCTTCGTTTTGTGTACGAAGGAATACGTAAATTCGATAAAACGCGCCCCATAATGTCTCACGTCGGGTTTACCGCCGCGTTTCAGACGAATCTCGGCGATATGTGCAACGATTTCCGCGCAAGCGAAGCCGTGGATTTTTGGGGAACTTCCATTCCTTGCGACACCGATATGGATACGAGCGGAAAAAGGCTGGATATGCAGATGCTTCTCGACTTCGTGAGGTCGGTGGATAAAAATTTCTTTCTGCACGAAATTTATCCGGGGCTCGGAATGTTCCGTTGGTACGATACCGAGTTCGATATGGATTTCAAATTATATTCCGCGTTATCCGCAGGGGCGAGGGGTATGGTTTTCTGGCAATACCGCGCGGAAAGAGTGGGGAACGAGAACGACTGCGCGGGAATTATGTACGCGGACGGTACGCCGAGAAAGGTCGCTTCTTCGGTAGCGAAATTTTCGGAAGTTTTAAAAAGGGAAGAAAAGCTGTTCGCCGCGTCGGAAGCCGAAAAAGCGGAAACGGCGATAGTATGCGATTTCGACAGTTCGCTTATGTCCGTGATAGAGGACGGCGCGACGGCGGATAACTATTCCTTCGAGGCAAAAGAGCCTTTATACTATTACAGAAAAAGCCACGCGGGCGCTTACAGACTTTTAAGGGAAGCGGACTATCCCGCGGACTATCTGCCCGTCAGGGACGCGAACCGCTTTGCGGAATATAAAACGTTGTATTTTCCGTATTATCCCATGATAAAAAACGAGGTCGAAACCGCGCTGGAAAAATTCGTTTCGGAAGGCGGAACGGCGATTTTGGACGAAGGCTTCGGACTTCGCACGACTAATACCTGGATGCAGGCATATGACGTGGACACGAAGCTTTTTAAGGCGAGAATGCGCGAAAGAGTGGTGACGGGCGAAAACGACGAAATAGAGTATAACGGTAAGAAAGCGCGCGTTTCCCCGTATAAAAGCACTTATAGAATAGAAAATGCCGAAGTCTTTGCAAGGCTTTCGGACGGTACGCCCGCCGTTTACGAGATAAAATACGGGAAAGGCAGGGTATATCTCTGCTGTGCGCCGATAGGTTATTCTTATTACGAAACGGGAAGCGAAGTCTTTGCCGAGCTGTTTGAAAAAATGATGGCGAAAGGAACGAAGAAGTATCCTTATTCGCGGGTGAAAGAGGGACTGTATCAGAAGAATCTCGTGTCCGAAGAAAAGCGCACGATATTTTTGATGAACGCGGGAGAAAAACCGCAAACGGTTAATACTGCGGAAACGCCCGAAAAATATTTCGGCGCAGAAAAGCTTGACGATGGAAAATTCGATATACCCGCAAAATCCTTCGGATATTTAATATTTGACAATTCTCGCGGATAAAAAGAGTTTAATAAAGAATTTTATATAATAATGGCGCGCGGCGTAGCAAAAATCTCTGTGTAGCGCGCCATTTGTTTGTACCGCTTGAAAAGAGTTTATAACCACCCGCTGTAACCGAAAAAATGACAATAACGTGCAATATGGGGAAAACCCTGCATTGCACGTTTTTTTTATATATCACTCTGTCAAAAACCCGTAGATTTATTTAATTATTTTCCATCTGAGCGTTGCATTTAGTTTGACAGTCCACTATGCAGAATGGGTGCTACCCAAAAACCCCTTTTTATTTATCAACTTTTCGCGATAGTTTAGCCGTGGCGTGTTATAATGACTACTTTGCTCGGCAAACTAAAAGCACTGTGCAATATACCGAGTGCTTTTTTAGCGTTACGGCGCGAAAATCGCGTCTAAAAGCTTGCTAATATGCTATTTAAATTATATAATGATGTGAGCTAAATTATAGATTTAATATAAAAACCTTACAAGGAAGGAAAACAAACGTGAATGACAATCCGCAAGTTGCGGACAACGAGAGCAAAAAGGGCGGAACCCTTTTAAGAAAGCTTATGCGCCCCGTCGATTTGACGGTAGGAACGCCGTGGAAAAGAGTTTTAAGGTACGGCGCGCCCATTATGCTGTCTTACTTATTACAACAAATTTACGTCCTTACCGACGCGATAATTTGCGGACAGGTGCTTTCTGCGGGGGAAGTCGCGGGGGTGAACGACACCTTCCCTTTGACCTTTATATTTTTGCAATTCGCGTTCGGGTGTACGGCGGGCTTCGGCGTCATCACGGCAAAACACGTCGGCGTTAAAGACGCGGAGGGCGTACGCCGCTCGTTCGCTTCGCAAATTTATTTATCCGTGATAATTTCTATCGTTTTGACCGTGCTTTCTATAAGTCTCTTGCCACAGCTTTTGGGGCTTATCAACGTTACGCAGACGAATAAAGTCGTTTACGACGCCGCTTATTCGTATTGCCTTATAATTTTCGCGGGGATAATAACTCAAATGGGCTATAATTTCATCTGCGGAGTTTTAAGGGCATACGGCGATTCGGTTACGCCGCTTATATTTCTCGTAATATCGACCGCGCTGAACGTCGGACTCGACGTGCTGTTTTTAACGGCGTTTAGAATGGGTGCGGCAGGCGCGGCTATCGCGACGGTTATTACGCAATTTTTGAGTATGATAGGCTGTTTTATTTATACTTTCGTCAAGTATAAGGATTTACGGCTTAAAAAGGCAGACTTAAAAAGCGGAGCTTATGCTATGTGGGCGCACTTAAAACAAGGCATACCGCTCGGCTTACAGTTTTCCGTGCTTGCCGTAGGTATTATCGTTATGCAAGGCGTAATCGTCCGATTCGACGTGGGGGAGAACGGCGTTATGGTTGCGGGTACGCCTGCGCAAAACGGTTACGGCGCGGGCAGTAAACTATTTAATTTTTTGATTTCTTTCTACAACGGGCTGGGCGCGGCGATACTCGGTTTTAACGCGCAATGCTTCGGAAAAGGCGACCTTGAACGCGTGAAAAAAGGTACGGTGCAAGCGATTGTCATCGCGGTTATAATACACTTTATTTGTCTTGCAGTCGCCATGCTTGCTTGTATAAACGGCGCGTATCAATATGTTTTTATGAGCGCGGATAAGATAAACGCCGAGACTATTCGCTACGGAAATACTTTCGTATACGTCGATTTGTCGCTGTTTTTTATCGTGGGTTTCCTCATCGTCGTAAGGAGCGCGGTGCAGGGCGTGTGTAAGGCAGGTTACGTCCTCGGCGCTGGGATAGCCGAACTTGTGGCGAGGTCGGCTATTTGTACGTTTTTACCGCCGTTTGTAAACGGCAGTGCGATAAATTCTGCCGCCTCTCATGGCGCGTACGTCGCTGCCTGTTTCGGAGACCCCGGGGCGTGGATATGCGCGTCTTTATTATTGTGTATACCGTTGTTTAAGAACATTTTGAGAAAAAAGTACTGAAAACGACGCAGAGGACAGTGACATTTGTTTAATGAAAAGGGCTTGAGTTATTTAACGGTGTTATTGGCGCATGGTTTTTCTGTAATCGACGTAACTCCGTCAAAAACACTTGTAAAAAAATCGTTTATCATATATAATAAATTAAAGGTCGTGTTCAAACGGTATCAATCAACCCTTAGGTATATTTAAGAGGATTTTTCAATTTACCATTAAAAGAAAAAAATTTTTTTGAAAATTACGACGAAACTATTAGTTGGATTGATATCCCCGATGTACAGCAATATCGAGAAACACAAATGCTACGCAAACAAATAAACAACAATGACTAAATACTACATACTGTCAACTAAATATTCTCTCCAAGAACGTCAGACAAAGAAAAACGGCAAACTCTACGACGTTATTTTCCGTATTTCCGACACGGACGAAGTCCTGCGTAGACGAAAGCGGAGCAGTCAGCAACCGGTGGAGGCGTTTGCGTGTTGTTTTATATGAAAAGAAAAAACGCTCCGCAATTCCGCAAAGCGTTTCTGGCAGGGGAGACGCGGCGCGGACGAAGTCCTGCGTAGACGAAGGCGGAGCAGTCAGCAACCGGCGGAGCCGTTTGCGTGCTGTTTTATATGAAAAGAAAAAAACGCTCCGCAATTTCGCAAAGCGTTTCTGGCAGGGGAGACGCGACACTTTATGATACAATATTTAGTGTCTCGCTCTGCCATTTATACACAATATATTGTGTTTTTCTTGTTTTATTGGACAATCATTGGAAAAATAATCCATAAAATTCGATGATTTCCGTTAAAAATCAAGTAATTTTTGAGATAATTTCGGTCTTATTTTCTTCGTGTAAATGCGTCTATCAAATATTCTTTAGTAGCATATCACTCTTTTCATTTCTTGTCAAGAAAAAGACGCGTATTAAAGAAAACAATTTTTTTACACAAATTTTTCCCAAAAAAATTATTGACTTTTGCGAATATTATGGTATAATCTAATTGTAAAACCAAGATTTAACAGAGGATAATGATATGGCACTTGCAATAAAAAAGAAAGGGGAACAGGCATTTTATGATGCTCTTATCGGATATATGGCTTCTGATTGTAAAAATAATGAGTTTTACGAATATAAGAAAAAAGTTATCGAATGCATGAAAGAAATGGGGGCAGAAGAGAACGACATTTCTTTGGTTAAAGATGAGACAATTTTTAACGGCATAAATAACAAATGGAAACCGGAGATTGTTGCGTGGGCAATTTTACAATAGATGAAGCATTAAAAAAAGCATATAGAGAAACCCATATAGAGTATGTTGAATTAAGGGAAATAGACGCTGAAACCTTTTTTGAATCGATTGCGGAGGCGAAAAAAGTGAATTTTTTCGGACCTTTCGTAGAGCGTCGTTCAAAAGATGATTACGGTACTATGCAATTATTTACAACTCTTGATAACAGTGCGGGAATAGCGATAACAAAGGACGGTAATATTGTTTCCGTTTTTAGCAAGGGCATACATAAAGGAGTCTTAAAGACTTTAATTCCCGTCGCACTTTCAAGGGGAGGAAAAAAATTAGATAACTTTGATAGCGAAAAGCTTTCCGCAATGTATGCAAGTTATGGTTTTATTCCAATTTCCAAAACTGCTTTTGACAAAAACTTTGCTCCGGACGATTGGGATTATGAAGCATTTGGACAACCCGACATAGTTTTTTGGTTGCATAATGGAGATAGTGCTGAATCTGTTATTTATAAATTTGGTGAGTATAAGGTTGACATGGGCAGGACAAAAAAATGCTCGACCTATGAAGAAGCGGAAAACTTCAGAGACGATGTATTAAAAAAATTAGAGGAACGTTAAATCGTTCCTTTTTCGTTGTTGTAGACTTTGCTCGGTGTTGTATAATTGAGACTTGAATGAATGCGGTCTTTGTTGTAATATTCTATGTATTCGGAAACGGAGATAAACAAGTCTTCAGGGTATTGATACTGTCGCCGATAAAGCTCTTCTTTCTTTAGGGTGCAAATGAAGGATTCCATAGAACTGTTGTCGGTTGGTGTCAATATTCTTGAAAAGGATTGTTTTAACCCTTGAGCTTTTAAATACATTCTAAATTTCTTGCTTTTGAAAATCTTCCCATTGACAGAGTGAAAAACGACTGGTTTTACGTCTCCACATTCAGTGAAAGCGTCGTGAAAGACGGAAAACAAAAATTCTGCATTAGGTTTAGTGGATATTCCGCAAGCGATAATATATCGTGAGAAAAGGTCCTCGATGATACATAAATAGAATTTTAAGCCGCAACAGGGTATTTCCGTTATATCACATAACCAAACGACATTTGGGGCTTTACAGGCGTATTTTTCGGTTAAGAAGGCTACATTACCTATATTGCTTGCAGATTGTTCGGTAGCAGAAGTTTGTATATTCTTTCCGATTATTACTTTTAGATTATTCTTTCTCAATATTTCCGCAACCTTGCGAGGGCTTGTTTTATAACCCTCCTGTTGTAAGGCGGCGCAAATTCTTTTCGCACCGTAACGTGCATTATGTTTGTAAAAAGTCTCTATTATTAGTGGGGTAATCGTTTCCTCCCAAATTTCATTTTGAGTTTTCTTTTCTTTTAAGTGTCGATAATACTTGTTTCTATCGACACATAAGACCTCGCAGAGAGTTTTAATCGGATATTGAGACCTCAAGGAATCGATTGCATTGAACTTATCGACTTCAGGGGATTGTGGAGAGCAAGAAACAGTGCGGTAAATATTTAATATCATTTTATTGCGATTATTTTCTGCTTTTAATTTTAAATAGTCGTTTCGAGTAATGACTTTATGCGACTCAATTAAAAGCTTACGATACTGTTCTTTCCAGTAGTAGAGAGTGCTTTTCGATAATTTGAATTTTGAGCAGATGTATTTTGCCGATTTGCTTTCGAGGAGTTTTTTGACGACGTATTTTTTGAATTTAACTGAATACGATTTCATAAGAATAAAATTATCCCATAAATTGTCGCAACCTATCGATAAAATACTTGAAAAAAACTAATTTTTTTTATATAATAAAAAAGATGTTGTAAGAGAACGGTCCAATAAAAACTGTACCACATTACAACATCCTTCCATTGGAAAAATAATCCATAAAATTCGATGATTTCCGTTAAAAATCAAGTAATTTTTGAGATAATTTTGGTCTTATCTTCTTCGTATAAATGAGCGTAAGTTTTGGTAACTTGCGCCAGTGTATCACCAATCAAATCGGCTACGACGGTTAAGTTCGCGCCGAGGTGAATGAGCATAGAAACGAACGAGTGCCGTAAATCGTGAATACGGATTTGTTTAACGCCTGCTTTTTCTGCATATTTGTTAAAAGCTCGTCTTAAAGTGTTATCAGTGAGCGGTGCATTGCCGCCGAAAAAAAATCTACCCTCGGGGACTTCATACTTTTGAAGTTCCTTTTTTAATGGTTCGCAGATAGGGGTTGACGATACTTTTTCCGTTTTAGTCGAGGTAATTTCATAAGTGCTATCGGATAAGGTTTTTCGAGTGAGCGACTTATTAAACTTTATGCTATCGGATTTCACGTCGTCGGGAGACAAAGCGAGGACTTCACCCTTCCTGCGCCCTGTAAAAAACAGGGTAGAGAAAAAGGTGTGGTACATAGGGTTATCTACGACAGAAATGAACGTATCAAATTCTTCCCTCGTCCAAAACTGCATTTCTGTTTTAGGTGTGCGGCGTTTTGGTTTTTTTATCTGCAAAAGATAATTTATAAAGCCGTCGTTACGTTCGGCGCACCACGAAAGGAAAGCAGACAAATAGGTACGAATTTTAGAAAGGTATTTATAAGAGTAGTAGTCGTTGGTTTTGGGGTTTTTACTCGACCATAATTCGTCCTGCCATTTATACAGTTCTTGCTTCGTCATTTGTTTTAATTGGTAAGAGCCGAAGCGGGGAAGAATAAGCAAGTCAAAGATTTTCTCTTTCTCGTAAATCGTAGAGTTCTTTATTTGGTTTCGAGCGGCTTGAAAATAGTTTTTTGCAAGATTAGTCACCGTAACGATTTCCTTGCCTTTTTCGGCGCGTTTTTGCATTATGCTTGGGTTGTTCTTTGCAAGCTCACAGTTTGCGGTCACAAACTCGGCATAAGCCTGTTTAGCGAGAGTTTTAGTTTTATAACCGCATAATGCTTTTTTAGTGACATTACCGTCCGCGTCGGAAATACGGAAAACAACGTCATACAGCTTACCGTTTTTCTTTGTCTGGCGTTCTTGCAGAGAATATTTAGTTGACAGTATGTAGTATTTAGTCATAACTTAAATTTTTGTATTTTAATTCCTTGAAATTTCTTTTTACAGTCTGATACTTCTTTTTCTATGGCTGTAAAAATTTTTTCTACGTCCTCATCGGTGTAATCGTACATATATCCGTTAGCACAGTTTCCGAGTAGGCGAAGAGTGTCGATTATTTTGTTTGTACGCAATTCCGTGAGTTTCACAAATTTTTCTCTTTTTGTTTCCATAACGATTTTTTTCTTTTTGGAATTAAACAATCCCATACAAATTTCCTTTTGCCCGAAGGCTTGTTTATTTTATTTCAACCTTAAAAGGTTGATTGATACCGTGTTTTTGTCTTGTTTATTTTCTCATATTGCTGTATAATTTAAGTATAAAACAATAGGAGAGGTATGCTATGACAAAGCGAGAGCGCAAACGACTTAAAGAACTTTATTCCGACAAACAACAAGGCATTATCCTTTCGTTTGTCGAAGAAGAGGAGTTTGAAGATTTAGTTTTAGAGTATCAAAAAGCCTCTTTGAAATTATCTACTGCTGCATTGATTTTTTCCGCAATCGCTCAATTTGTTGTTTTATCAATCGCTATTATCTCAAAGATAGTGAATTAGTACGGAAACAATAATTGCAATAATAGAGAATATGAACGCCCATAAACTTATTC
>CAVDPT010000019.1:0-14388 GCA_963610935.1 Bifidobacteriaceae bacterium
AAGATACTGCCGTCACCGCGCATAACGCGGCAATCACTTTAAGTTTTTTGCTCATAACGATCCTCCTCGATCAATTATTTTTTTTCCGCCCGCTATTTTGCGGTGCGGTCTTGTCCGTTTCGTGTGTTTTATCTTTTTACCACGCGCTTAAAATATTAAGCCCTGCGGAATTACCCGCGTTGATATAGAACGTCTTTCTGCCGGCGCCTTTAAGCCAATCGCCTAACGAGTTGGTTCCGAAGTCCGCGGCGGCAAACTCTCTCACCGTCACGTCCTTGCTTTCGGTCGTCACCGCGTTCCCGTTCGAATCCGTAATCTTTACGTTTATCGTAACGGACGAGTCGTCGTCCGCAACCTTATACGAATAATACACGGTGTACGTAGTCTCCGAATCGACGTCGTTCATCGCGACGGTCGCGTTACCACCGTTCGGGAAAACGATTCTGTTGGGCGACGCTTTGGAATTCAGGATACAATAAATTCCGTCCGCTGCCTGACCTTTGTTTTTACTGCCGTCATGGAAAAGCGTCATATACAACGCTCCGTCCGCGCCGGCTTGCCCTGCCGCAAGAACGCCTTTTACGTCGAATACTATCATTCCCTCTTTTTCGTTTGCGAGGTTCCCGCTATAAGCTCCCCACCCGGGGACGTTCGTTCTATCGGAAACGAAGTCTCCGCCGAGGTCTTTTAAGGTATAACATTTAGAGGTCGCCGCTATCAGACTGTCGAGCTTGCCTTTGACGTCTTTTATCGCGTTCTTTTCATCGTCGTCAAGCTCCGCATAACAGCTTTCCGCAAGGCGGATATTCTTCAATTCCGTCGCGGTATAGGTCGTGTAATCGCTCTTCACCGTCGATCCGTTTATAAGATCTTTAACGTAATCCCTTCTGTACTGCAGAATCTTGACCTCGAACTCTTCGAGAAGCTTCGCTTCTTCAACGACGAGTTTCTTAACGCCCGAGGAAAGCTTCTTATATTCCGCCGACAAAGAGTCTACCGCCGCCTTATAACTCGCGTTATATCCGGTTATAGCGTCCGCGCTACTCGGCAGAGATTTAAAGCCCTCTTTCCAGATTTCGGCTTCGATTTGCTCTAACTTGCTCAAATTGGTTATCTTATCCTGCGAGGCTATGCACAAAGCGTCGTAAGCCTCTCTCGCGCTCACGACAGCAGCCTTATCCGCCGCGGTATAAGAGGAGGAATAATCTTTTAATGCCTCAATCGCGTTAAGAACGTCGTTTGCATGCGAAATCGCGTAACTCTTGCCGATATACAGCGTGCCTTCGCTACCGATCGCTTTGTTGTCGCTTTCATTGACAGACGAAGCGTTAATTTGAGTAATCGTCACGTGGCTCGTGAAAACGAGCTCTATCCAACCGCTATTTTTCGGGACGATACATCCGCTCAGTACATCCGCCTCGCCACCTGAGTCTTTTTCCGCTTTAAGCTCGAACGTTTTCCAATTGAAGTAAATCGCACGCTTTTTATCCGAATCGTTTTTGATTCTTATACGAAACTCGTCGTACCCGCTTGCGATTGCGGGAGTGAAGTCTATCGTCGTAAAATCGGTAGAACCGTTAAAGTCTATCTTTACCGCGCCGGTCTCACCGAAATAACTTTCTTCCGCAGCGTACGAAATCGTACCGCCGTCGAAGTCGGCAAAATGTCGGAGTCCCAACTCGCTATCCGCAAATACGGCGGTCATCCTGCCGTCCGCGCTTTCCGCAGAATTCACGGCGGCAAAGTATGCGTCGACAGCGTCGAACAGCGTATCCGCATTTTCAACTATCGCCCTGTACGCCTGAGGAAGCTCCGCATAACTTTTATATAAAGTCAAAATCGTTTCTTTATCGTCGGCGGTAATCGTCTTATCCGAAATTTGCTCGTCTATATCTTTTTCAAGCGTTTCCACCTTTTTAAGACGTACATTTATCTCGTCGGTATAGATTTTGCCGAACGTTATCTTCATGTCGTCTATATAATAAACGGAATCGGTCACGTCGTTGAAACGCACGTTTATACCGATAAGTTCTTTCTTAAAATAGTCGGTTATGACGGGATCGAAGTCTACGCTGCACTCCGTCCAAGCGTAAGGATTTAACGTAAACTCGCCGTTTTCCAGCTCGAGCGTTTTATTTTTGTCGCCCATAAGAGAAAGGGTAACTTTTTTCTCTTCTGCGGAATCGTTGTAAATCTGTACCGACAGTTTGCCCAGCTCGTCTACGGGAAGCCCCGCAAGCGCGGAACGGTCGAACCGCGCGAGAATTTCCGTAAACGTGCCGCTGTCGTAATAAACACGCAACGCACCTTCGCCCTGACGAGGAGCAAGGTCTTCCGCCTTTTTCCCCGTCTCGCCGTCCTTAATAGCGGAAAGCTCCGCGAACTTTGCCGCGTTTACTATTTCGAGCTTCCCGAGCGGAGAATAATTCCACGTGTAGAGCTGATTTACGGCATACATGTCGCTCACGGTATCGAAACCGTTATAAAGCATCGTCCCTTCGTACACCGTTTGCTCGGCGGTTTTCTCTTCGTCGTTACCGCCGCACGAGCATGCCGCGCCCGCAAAAGCCGAAAGGCTTGCCGCTGCAAGAAGCGCGGAAAACAAAATTTTCTTTTTCATCGTTCCGTCCTCCTACCTGACGCAGTATATTTCGCCTATCGCGACGGTCCTGTCCGATAGGAGCGCGTCGCTCGTCGAATTCAGGTTATTAAACGCAAACCTTATCGCCGTCGCGCCCGACAATAACTCTTCCGTCACGGAACTCGCGTCAATCGTTATATGCACTTTCTTCGTCTCGCCGACGGCTACGTATACGCTGTCCAAAACAGTCGTGCCGCTCGCGCCGACGAGCCGAACGGAAAACTCCGCACTCGTTTCAGCGAGGTTTTCTATCGTAAATTCCAAAGCTTTCGCACCCGAAAGTCCGCTCGTTTTCAGCTGTGCGTACGGGGTAAATCTCCTCGTCGAGCCGTCTATCGTGCCGTCGTCGGATTTCATCACCGAGCGAATCGTCAGCTCCGCTTTGCCGTCCGCGATTTTCGCTTCGCTTTGGTCGGTAGTCGTTATATCGCCCTTGCCGCCCGCAAAGTCGGTGATCTTTTCCGTCGCGCCGAACGAATATTCGTATTCGCCGTTTTCGGTCTTGATCTTAAGCGTATCGCCGTTTGCCTTTAACTCGTACTTAAAACCCGAGCCTACGGCAACTCCGACAAGCTTCGTGCCGTTTACTTCGACAGACGAAGAGGAATATATAATCACCTTGTCGTTTTCTCTTAAAACGAGGAGTCCGTCCTCCCCGTCCGCCGCGAGAATCCTCTCGTAGAGCTTGACTTTCGCCGCTTCTATGAGAGAGTCGTCCGTATAATAATAAGTACCCGCAAAAAGCGAATCGTACAAATCCGAAACAAAATCGTCGGCGTTAAACTCCACGCCGTATTTTTCCGAAAGTTTTTCTATCGCCTTCTCGTACACGCAAAGCGAGTCGTAGTCGTCCATAGAGTCTCTCCACGCCGCAAGCCTTACGCTCGCAAACGGATATTCGCTACCGTAATACGCGCCGGGGTAAACGAGATAACCGTCGCCGCCGCAATAACTCGCACGTTCGGCAGTCTCGTAGGGGTTCACGTATCTCCACGTGTCTTCGTTTAATGCTTCGTAGACGTTGACCGCCCAGTAAAGGTAGCCGTTTACGCCGTATTTTTTCTCCATCCAGCCCGAAACCCTCGAACCGAGATTAAAATCGTCTATATGGAAGGTGGGATTCGGATAATTCGGCATTACGCAGGTATACGCCCACAAATTGCCGTCGGCGTTTTTATTCGCTCCCGCGGTATATTTCGCGCTCGTCGCGCCGTTGCCTAAAAGACTCAGGTACGGACAGAACACCGCATGGGAATTTTCCACCCATTCTTCGTTGTAAGTGACGTTGGTAAATATCGCGGGGATATTAAGGATAGTTTCTTCGACGTGCTGTTTAAAATCATCGTCCATCGCCTGATATTCGGCAGTGGACTTTACCTGTCCAACCGCCTTTTCAAGCGTCTTGTCCCATTCTCCGCCGCTCTTAAACACCGCTTCCACCTCGGCGGCAACGGCTTCGTGCTGATCCGCCTCGTCAAAATAGGTAGGATAAATATAAACGTAATCTATATACGGAGTTTCGGGAGTGGAAATTTTCGTTATCGCCTCGATATAATCGGCGATCTCATCCGCCATAGCTCCGCTCGCACTGTAATTCGCCTTAAAATTCCGCGGAATACAAATAGAGTTATAATTATCGTTCTCAAAAAGCCGCACGGCTTCTTCCGCGAATTCTTCGGGCGTATACGAACTTTTTATGACGTATACGTTCATCTTGTAATCGAGAAGAAAATCTATATATCTATCGACAAGCTCGTCCGAAGCTTCGTATTCGCCCGCTATAAGACTGTTTCTATATATGAGAAAAGAGGACTGAAAACTCCTTTTCCCTTCGTATTCCACGTCCCATACCTTAACGCTTACGGGAATAACGAAGCTCTCGCCGTCTGCAGTCAAGGTAAAACTACCCGTATATGTTGCGGGGACGGTGTCGCGCGCGGTCGTAATTTCTACCGTGATACCCTGATTTTCGCCCTTATTTACCTTGTTTTCGCCGTAAGCCTTTGCCGTTTCGAGCGGGAGAAGCATATCGGGAACGTAGTCCCCCGCAACGTAATATTTGTTGAGTAAGTCCGATTCTTTCGTTACTTGAAGATATTTCTGATGATAAACGGAAATATTCTCTTTATTTATAGCGTTTCCGTTGCCGTCCGAAAGATCGGATAAAACGAGATCGTAGCCCGATATATCCTTGTCCCCCGCAGTCAGAATAAGCTGCGCGCCTTCCGTTTCGTTCTTGGTCATATTTATCGAAATGCTTGCCGAAAGCTTTTCGTACGGGACGTTTTCTTTAACGTTTTTCGTAACCTTAACCGTAGAATACGCGCCCCAAACCGAAGCCGAGCTTCCTTCCGAACAGCCCGAAAGCACGCCCGAAAACGCGGTTACGGCAAGTAATAACGCCGTGATTACGCTAATTAATTTCTTTTTCATTCTTACCGCCTTAATTATTTGATAACGTGGTTACTTCTGATATTTATCCCATTTGGACGCGAGTTCCGTGCAGTTCATATTTATTATATCTTCCGGAGTTTTTCCGTCGAGCAACGCTCTCACAAGGCTGCTGTAACTCCCCAATCCGTTAAACGAATATGCGTTTATATTGTTCATCACGAATATTTTAGCCTTTTCTGTCCTGTTAAAAGTATAGTCATCTACTGCGGCTTTGTTTACGCTCGTCATAAAGTTAGAGAGCGTTACGCTTTCGTCGTAGCCGCCGACGGGCGTTGCGGGAAGAGTAGCTCCTTTAAGGGTTTTGTAATAAATGTTAAGCCCCTTATCGGAATACATAAACTTGAGAAATTCCTTTGCCTCCGTTATACGCGAGCTGTAAGACGGAACGTATGCGTAATGGTCGGTACCGCTTACCATATAGGAATAGTGACGAGCTTCGGTAACTTTCTTTACGTCGTCCTCGCTCGCAAAATCGGGTTTTTCCGCCGTCTCTCCCGCGTCTACCTTATCAACGTATTTAATAAGTTCCCTAAGCTTTTCGTCCGCGTCTTCCGCTTCCTTAAAGGAAAGCTTTTTCACTATCGATGAAATAACGGGGGTTTTAATCATGTCAAAAGAAGAACCGTCAAAGCTTTTCGCTTCCGTCTCGAGCCAAGAACCGTTTACCATAAACAAAGCCACACCGCGGGCGAAAAAACTCTGCGCTTCGCTGAAAGACATATCCTCGTTATCGTATTGATACCTGAACTTGCCGTTCTCTTTGGAAACCAATTTCTGCAGAACCTTTAATGCTTCGGTCTGACCGCCGTAAGTATACAAATATTGAGAAAGCTCGCCATCGGGGTCTAATCCCTTCATAAACTGCTCGGCGTTTTCTTTTCCCTCGTACTGTGCAAAGAACAGCGTCGTCCATCCGGCATAATAATCGTCGGTTAAGGAACAAATAAACGGAGACTTATCTTTAGCCACTACCTTGTCGCAAAGCGCGAAAAGCTCGTCGGTGGTATAAGGAACGTCTTCGTCGGTAAGTCCCAAATCCGTCCATACGGAAAGATTTCTCACGATTCCGAGAACGCCGCCCGCCCACGGGAGCGCATAATACTTACCGCTTATATCGAAAGCGTCCGCATAGCTGTCATACATTTTTTCTTTTATCGTCTTGCCGTCCGACGCAGAATTCCACACGTCGGTAAGGTCTGCGTATAAACAGTCGTAGCTTTTTCCCTTTGAAACAAACGACACATATGCGTCTTTTGCAAACCAACCGCGCTTACTGAAAAACAGATCGGTATAACTATCGCCGCTTTCTATTTCCGTTTTAAACGATTCCTCACCTGCCGAGCCCTTTTTGGTAACAAGCTCAACGTTTATACCCGTGTCTTTTTCAAATTCGCTAATCATCTCTTTCAACCACTGCAAGCCGTAGCCGTATTCGACAGCCGAAATCTGAATACCGTCCTTCTTTCCGCCACCGCAGGCGCAAAAGCCCGCAACCGAAACGGCGGCGAGACAAACGCAAACGATTCTCATAAAAAGTTTTTTCATAGTTACGTTTCCTCCGAATTATGTTTTTTCGCCGCTTTTAAGCGGCTGTTTTATTTCCGATAAATGGGATTGAGCTTTGCACTCCGCAAAGCTCAAAAGGGTATACCCTTTTGACGCGCCGTTTTCCGCAGGAAAACGGCGGTTAACAATAAAGCGAAATTGTTTTCGTCACTCTTTCAACCCGCCGAAGTATACTTTTTCCATAATAGTGTTCTGGAACGCGATAAAGAGTGCCAGAATGGGCAACAGCGAGAGAATCACCCCCGCAAAATATGCCGGCTCGTTACCGACGTATTTATTCGTTATAGTGAACGCGTAAGTACCGTACGCAAGATTCGGATAGTCGATCATATAAGCCGCGGTTCCCTCGTAATCGTTCCACGCCGTGATAAACTGCATAACGAAAAGCGAAATTATACTCGGAAGCACTTGCGGGAGCATAACCTTAAAAAGTATCTGATAATGGTTTGCCCCGTCTATCTCCGCCGCTTCCGCATACGAATGAGAAATTCCCTTCCAGAACGCGTACATATAGAAAAAGTAGGTGCCGTAAAGAGCTATGCTCACGAATGAAATCGCGGGGTTGTTTATCAAACCCAGCCTCGAATACAATCTGTACTGCGCGGCTTGCCCGCCGTATAGCGGAAGCATCGCGACCAAAAGCCCCAGAACGTACAGAAAGCTCGTAAATTTAGAACGATAATGCACAAGAACATAACACACTATCGCCGTACTGAACCAATTGAGGAAAGCGGAAGCCGTCGTCCTCCAAATCGAGTTCCACAGCATTAGCGCAAAACTGTTCTCTCCGTCCGTTGCGTCTTTCCAGTTGGTAAAAGCGGAAAGATAATTAGTGAGGCTCGGATTTTTCGGAAAGCTGAAAAGCCTCACGAAATCAATATCGTCAAGATACACGCTCTGATCGGGTTTTATAGAAATAAGAAATCCGTACAGAAAAAAGAACAGCACGAGCGCGGCATATAACGCAAGCAGTGCGAACGCGATTCCGAACACTATCCTCTGCGAAATGCTGCCGCGGTTTTGTCTCGGTTTTTTAGCCTTTAACGCCGTTTTATGCAAAGATTCGGTAGGAACAAAACTCATTTTACCGCGCCTCCTTTTCGTCTCTGAATAAAACTTTCCTTAAAAGCAACACTATCGGGAAGGTAACCACCGTCATCAAAAGCCCCACCGCGGAAGCAAAATACGGATCGCGCGTACTGCCCGGTACAGCTCCCGTAGCGTATTTATATAAAAGGAATGAAAGAGTAGACGTATTATAGTCGCCTTTCGTCATCGCAAGTATAGGTCCGGTAGAAGAAAGTATTCCCGCAAACGAAAGCACCAAAATAGTGGAAATCGTAGGCCATATCATCGGAATGATAAGCAGATTAAGCTCCTGAAACCAGTTGCACCCGTCGATTTTTCCCGCTTCCAGCACGTCCTCGCTGATGGAGTTCATCGAACCGCCGAATACCACCATATTCGCACCGAAACCGAATATTACGTTATATATTAAAAGAAGCACAATAGCGGTATTGTTGTCGGTAAGCGGATTCTTAAAATCTCTGCCGAGACTTATCATAAGCGAGTTATAAGGTCCGCCCTTTCTGAAAGTATACCGAAACAGTATTACGAGCGCGGAACTGCATATTATGTTCGGCAAATAAGTGACGGTACGGAAAAACTTGTAGCCCGCTATTTTCTTGTAGACGAAATACGCCATAAGCAAGGAAACGGGCAAAACTATAAAGAGCGCGACGAGATAGAAAAGTATGGTGTTGCGCGTAGCGATCAGAATTTCACCGCCCGACGCAAACCCCTCAAAAATCATCTCGAAATTCTCAAAAGTAAAATAAAGCACTTTCACGCCCGTAGACGTATCTTCGCGCTGAAACGCGAGAAGAAACGAATCTAAATTGACGTACACCCAGAAAACGAGAAAGAAAATTATCGGCACGCCCAAAAGACTTAAAACGAACAGGTTTTCGTTGCGTTTTCTCACGTCTTTAACGGTACGCGTATTCTTAATTTCGGAAAATTGCGCAGCCACTTTCGAGACTTCTCCTTCATTATTGTTTCATCTAACGAAATTATTTTACTTTTTTTGATAGAATAAGTCAATATCAATATGTTATGTAAATATATAGTTTTGTTCGGTTTTAATAATTTCATAAATAAGGCGGGATTATTCCGTTTTTTATTGACTTTCTTGCTTTTTAGCTGTATATTTAATATATAAAAAGCGCAAAAGGTGATTTATGAACGATTATTTATTCAGTCAGAACGTAAGTCTGAACCTGCTACCTTATATAGATAACATAAACTTTTATTTTCATATAAACACTATAGACTGGCCTATCGTTCACGGACACAAGGATTACTGGGAATTTACGATTGTAACCGTCGGAACGATAGAAAACCGCAAAAACGGGGAACGGATAACCTGTACGGCGGGTTCTATGTTCGCCTCCTCCGCAAACGTCAGACATTCACTCATCAACGCCGAAGGAAAGAACGCGAGATATATCAATATTCTCGTAAAAGAAAGCTTTATGAACTCCCTTATCCACGCCCTTTTTCGCGACGACGTGCCTGCATTTTTTACGGAGCTGCCCGTAATTACCGTGCCGAATTCGATAATTGCGGAGACGGAAGAAATTCTTTCAAAGGTAGACTACTCGCTGCCTGCGCTTTATAAGGAACACGATAGGCTTGTCTGTTCCGCGTTTTTGCTTCTTTTGTCGCACGTTATAACGACCGTAAGCGCAACCTCGATAAGCAATTCTCCGTGGCAGACCGCATTAAATAAGCTTTCTCAATCTGCCGAACTTTTATCCTTCAACGTGAACGACGTGTGCGAAAAGCTCGGATATTCGAGAACCCAGCTCAATGCGCTCTTTAAGAAAAACTACGGGGTTTCACCGCACGAGTACCTTATAAACTACAAATTCAGCTATGCGAAACAGCTGCTTTTAAATACGAATATGACCGTTTCGGATATAGCGTATAAAATCGGCTATTCAAACGCTATTCAGTTTTATAATACGTTCAAGAAAATTTTCGGAGTGACGCCCGCCAGATTCCGCGCGGGAAGAAAGAGATGAAATAAACGAAGCATACGCTATCTTTTTTCAGAATTTATCACGAAATTTATTACGAGCGTCTTCGTTTAACCTAACTTTATTTACGCAAATGTTTGCTTCGGCAAGGCTTTGAAAATACCCTTAACGAAGGCTCGTTTCCGAGAAGATTTTTAAAAAGCAAAACCCTTGAAATCGTCAGTGATTTACAAGGGTTAGAGGGTAGCACCATGAGGGACGCTCCTCCTCTTAGCTCAGGAGGGCTTCGCCCGAATCCCCTATCGGGTTCGCACATAATCTTATGCGCTATGTAAGCAAAAAGGATAGGTAAAACCTATCCTTTTTGCTTGGTGCACCATGAGGAGTTCGAATCCCCAACCTTCGGTTCCGTAGACCGACGCTCTATCCAGTTGAGCTAATGGTGCGTATCGATTATTTAGTTGTTTTCGCCTTTGGTTCCGTAGACCGACGCTTCTCACCAGCCAAAGCTAATGGTGCGTATCGATTATTCCCTGAACGCTTAACTATTTTATATCTTTTATCGCGTTTTGTCAACCGTTATACGGGGTTAAAGAAAAAACTTTTGCAGAATTACGTCACTTACTTAACAAAAATGCGAAAACGATTGCGAAAAAAATGAAAGCGTGCTATACTAAACAAAGCGAAACAAACTGAATATTATTAGCGTATAGGTACATTTTATTTTTTAAGGAATATTATATACTTTATTTGTGCGTACTCACTTTATCGAATTTGTTAAAATGCAGGTTCCTTTATAGAGAGAGTATGCACCTATCTATATGCAGTTTGTTTCGCGACAATCGGAGCTTGCGTTTTGAGTGCGTCGGCTTCGGCTGGCGCACTTTTTATTTTTCGCGAAAACGATTGCGTAGGAATGAAAAGCGTGTTATAATGAAAATGCCAAACTAAACGAATCCTTTTTTGCAGGGACTCTTTATACTGTTATAGGGTTTTGCTATGCCCTTTTATACATTTCATCATAGAGTTTGATAAAAACGCAAATTCCTTTCGGTGAAATGTGTAAGATAGTTCTTGCATAGAATCCGTTTAGTTTGGCGACTATCGGAGTTTGCGTTTTTAGGTGCGCAGACTTCGGTTGGCGCACTTTTTTTGTGCGCGCAAAATAATTTTACGGGAGGCATAGGAAATATGCGAAAAAAGTTTTTACTTTTGCTTGCCGCGATACTCGCGGCAACGATAGCGGCGTTTTGTCTCACCGCCTGCGGCGAAAAAGAAAGCGACGACGACAAGGGCGGAGAAACCGAGCATACCCATTCGTACACGGAAACGGTGGTTGCGCCGACTTGTACCGAAAAGGGTTACACCTTACACAAATGCGCTTGCGGAGACGAGTATGAGGATAGCGAAACGGAAGCTCTGGGGCATAAATACGGCGAATGGGAAGTAGTAACACCAATGACCGAAGAAGAAGACGGCTTAAAGAAGAGAGCTTGCTCGCGTTGCGGTGAAAAAGAGGAGCAAGTTATCCCCTCGCCCAAACACGTCCACACATACGTTGATACGGTAGTCGCTCCCACTTGTACCGAAAAGGGTTACACCTTACATAAATGCAAGTGCGGAGACGAGTATAAGGATAGCGAAAAATCTGCTTTGGGGCATAAATACAATGTTGACGACGTATGTACCGTCTGCGGTTACGAAAAATTAGAGGAAGCCACGGGACTTAAATATACCTTGAGCGACGACGGCACATTTTATATCGTCACCGGTATAGGCACGGAAGAAAGAACGAAATTCGCCATTCCCGCGACCTACAACGGTAAGCCTGTTAAGGAAATAGGCGAGAAAGCGTTCGTTTGGTGCCGCAGTTTGACGAGTATAAATATCCCCGACAGCGTGACGAGTGTAGGCGAGAGAGCGTTCTGGGAGTGTGAAAGTTTAACGAGCATAACTATCGGGGATAGCGTGACGAGTATAGGCTATAGAGCGTTCAGCGGTTGCTTCGGTTTAACGAGTATAACCGTAGCGGAAGGTAATAAGAACTATAAATCAATAGACGGCAATTTATATAGTAAAGACGGCACAACCTTAATTCAATACGCTATAGGGAAAACGGATGCCACGTTTACCATTCCCGATAGCGTGACTTCTATAGGCGATTATGCGTTCAGCCGTTGCAGAAGTTTAACGAGTGTAACCATTCCCGATAGCGTGACTTCTATAGGCGATTATGCGTTCAGCCGTTGCAGTAAGTTAACAAGTATAACAATCCCCGACAGCGTGACTTCTATAGGCTATGGGGCGTTCTCTGGTTGCAACAGTTTAAAGAGTGTAATATGGAATGCAGAAAACTGTACAAGCGCAGGAAGTAATAATAACTCTATATTTAGTGATTGTGGAAGTTTAACGAGCGTAACAATCGGCGACAACGTACAAACAATACCATCGTATGCGTTCGAGGGTTGCTATAAACTTGTAGAAGTAATAAATAACAGCAGCCTAAACATAACGAAAGGAAGCGAAGATAACGGCTACGTTGCAAATTACGCCTTGAATGTAAAGAATGGCGGAACAAGCGATGTAGTAAATAAAGACGGCTACTTATTTTATACCTACGAAAACACAAATTACTTGTTAGGTTACGTGGGTACGGATACCGAATTGACTTTGCCGAACGATTATAACGGGAAAAGCTATGAGATTTATCATTATGCGTTCAGCCGTTGCAGAAGTTTAACGAGTGTAACCATTCCCGATAGCGTGACTTCTATAGGCGATAGTGCGTTCAGTAGTTGCAGCAGTTTAACGAATATAGCCATCCCCGATAGCGTAACTTCTATAGGCGAGTGGGCGTTCTATAATTGCAGCGGTTTAACGAATATAACAATCCCCGATAGCGTGACTTCTATAGGCGATTATGCGTTCTGGTATTGTCAGGGTTTAACGAGTATAACTATTCCCGACAGTGTGACTTCTATAGGCGATTATGCGTTCGAGGATTGCAGCAGTTTAACGAGTATAACTATTCCCGACAGTGTGACTTCTATAGGCGATTATGCGTTCGAGGATTGCAGCAGTTTAACGAGTATAACTATTCCCGACAGTGTGACTTCTATAGGCGATTATGCGTTCGAGGATTGCAGCAGTTTAACGAGCGTAACTATCGGGGACAGCGTGACTTCTATAGGTGATTGGGCGTTCATAGATTGCAGCAGTTTGACGAGTATTACTATCGGGGACAGTGTAACTTCTATAGGTGATAGAGCGTTCGCGTTTTGCGAGAGTTTAACGAGTATAACCATTCCCGAGGGCGTGACTTCTATAGGCGATTCTGCGTTCGAATATTGCAGCAGTTTGACGAGCATAACCATTCCCGATAGCGTGACTTCTATAGGCTATGGTGCGTTCGAGGGTTGCAATTCTCTCACCTATAACGAATATGACAATGCTTTATATTTAGGTAACGATACAAATAAATATGTTGCCCTAATAAAGGCAAAATCAACGGACATTACAAATTGTGTTATCAACGAAAATTGTAAAGTGATTGCCGGTGGTGCTTTCCTTCGTTGCAGCAAGCTAATAGGAGTAATTATCGGGGGCAGCGTAACCTCTATAGGCGAAGGTGCGTTCACAGGTTGCACTTCGCTCGATAGTATATCTATTCCCGACAGCGTGACTTCTATAGGTGATTATGCGTTCCGTGATTGCAGCAGTTTGACGAGTGTAGCAATCCCCGACAGCGTGACAAATATAGGCGAAAGTGCGTTCAATGGTTGCAGTAAGTTAACAAGTATAACAATCCCCGACAGCGTGACTTCTATAGGCAGTGGTGCGTTCAGGGGTTGCAGCAGTTTGACGGGTATAACAATCCCCGACAGCGTGACTTCTATAGGCAGTGGTGCGTTCAGGGGTTGCAGCAGTTTGACGGGTATAACAATCCCCGACAGCGTGACTTCTATAGGCAGTGGTGCGTTCAGGGGTTGCAGCAGTTTGACGGGTATAACAATCCCCGACAGCGTGACTTCTATAGGCAGTGGTGCGTTCAGGGGTTGCAGCAGTTTGACGGGTATAACAATCCCCGACAGCGTGACTTCTATAGGCAGTGGTGCGTTCAGGGGTTGCAGCAGTTTGACGGGTATAACAATCCCCGATAGCGTGACTTCTATAGGTCATGGTGCGTTCGGTTGGTGCAGCGGTTTAACGAGTATAGAATTTAAAGGGACAAAAGCACTGTGGAGCGCAATAAAGAAAGACTATGATTGGAAATATAATACGGGCAATTTTACCGTACATTGCACGGACGGCGATTTGACCGAAGACGAGGGGTAACATAAAAATCTTGTGCGGTCTGCGGTGGGCACGGTGCGGCGGAAATTCTTCCGCCGCACCGTGCCCCTTTTTTGTCGTCATTCTACGCTACCCTCCGTCGTCCTCCGTCGTCATTCTGAGACCGTCCTGCCTGACCCCGCTCACGAAGAATCCAGCGGAGCGGCAGTGGAGCGGCAACGTGACGTTGCATCCGTATTGCTAAGCCCCTCCACCGTTCCGTACCCCCCTCTGTCGTCATTCTGAGACCGTCCTGCCTGACCCTGCTCACGAAGAATCCGGCGGAGCGGCAGTGGAGCGGCAACGTGACGTTGCATCCGTATTGCTAAGCCCCTCCACCGTTCCGTACCCCCC
>CAVDPT010000020.1:0-9638 GCA_963610935.1 Bifidobacteriaceae bacterium
CTTTGCTCTATGCAGTTGTCAATCTACCTTAATTCACCCACGCTTCGGCGTAAGTCGCGCGATTTTACCCTAAAAATCCCGCAAAAAAACGTTACCGCTCTTCGCGATAGCCTATACATATTACCATTTTATAAACTTTAAGTCAAGCGATTATCAAAGCTTTTTCTATATTTTCCCGAAAAATTTTCGAATGATTTTTCACATAACCTTTTCCCGCCCGAAATGCGTTTAATTCGATTGCTTTTGGGACTTATATATTATATAATGTATACAAAAAGAGGCGAAAAAATGGAAAACGATATAATTTTGAACCAATGTTCAGAAGCGGCAAGCGAGCTTATAGGGATAGCGAAGCTTAAAAAGGGCGATATACTCGTCGTCGGCTGTTCGACGAGCGAGGTTTTGGGCGCAAAAATAGGTACGAATTCAGATCCGAACACGGCGGAAAAGATTTTTGCGGGTCTTAAGGCGGCAACCGAACCGAAAGGCATTTACCTTGCGATTCAGTGTTGCGAGCATCTTAACCGCGCAATAGTGGTCGAACGCGCCGCGGCGGGCGCACTCGAGCGCGTAAACGTCGTTCCTCAGAAAAAAGCGGGCGGCTCGCTCGCGACAGTCGCATACGCAAGCTTCGACGAACCCGTCGTCGTGGAAGAAATCAAGGCGGACGCGGGAATGGACATAGGAAACACGCTTATAGGTATGCATTTAAAGAAAGTCGCCGTACCCGTGAGGCTTTCGATAACGAAAATCGGCGAAGCTCCGCTCGTCTGCGCAAGGACGCGCCCGAAATTCATAGGCGGCTGCCGCGCGGTATACGACGAAAACCTGCTATAATTTATTCTAACTCACAACAAACTGCCGTTACCGACCGCCGAAGAGCTTAAACCTACCGCCGCGCACGGCTTATCGCGGCTTTTCTCTCTCGCAGGATTAAAAAACTTCGCCACGCGTATAATAATAACATAAAATTTACACGGCGTTTCGGGCAAAGGGGATAAGCGATTGAGAATCGGTAAGCGCGACGATTTATTAAAAAAACTATACAAGCTATGCGCATACGTCGCGCTCGGGGGCGCAATCGTTTTCGGTGCGCTCCTCGTCTTATCGTGCGGAGTCCGCACGGCGGTTTACCCTATCAAATATAAGGAAACGGTTTTTGAATATGCCGACGGCTACGGACTTTCGCGCGCGCTCGTTTTCGCCGTGATAAAGACGGAGAGCGGTTTTAACCGGAACGCCGTTTCCTCCGCCCACGCAAAAGGGCTTATGCAGATAACGGACGAGACGGGGCGGTATATCGCAAAGCGGCTCGGGCGCGAGAAATACGACCTCTTCGATCCCGAGACGAACGTGGCGTTCGGGTGTTATTACCTTAAATACCTGCTGATACGGTTTAAGGACGAGAAAACCGCCATCGCCGCATATAACGCGGGAGAAGGGAAAGTTTCGCTGTGGCTCCTCGATAAGGATTATAGCGCGGACGGGCAAAAGCTCGACCGAACGCCCTTTCGTGAAACGGAGAGGTATCTCGAAAAAATTTACAGAAGTTTTGAAATTTATAGAAAATTATACGGCAAAGTTCTTGACAAACGCGAAAATTTTGAGTAATATATAATGGCATTCTTGTGAGGGTGGCGGAATTGGCAGACGCGTACGTTTGAGGGGCGTATGGTTATCCGTGTGGGTTCAAGTCCCATCCTTCACACCAACGGAAAAGAGGTTGCGTACAATCGCAACCTCTTTTCCGTTTTTTAATTTTTTATGGAGCTTGAACAGGGTGAATAAGCACATATGCCGAGCAGCGCATATTTGCCCGTCCCCTACGTGATGGCGAGCCGAAACACCGTTTTATTTGTCTCCGCCTCTAAACCGATTATTTCTTTTTGAAAATGCCCTTAATTGCGGCGATGAGGTCTGCAAATGATTTTTTCTTCACCGCAAACCAAAAGATTGCAAATCCTCCGACCCCTGCGACCGCAACGCTGCCTATGACGATACCCGCAATCGCTCCGCCCGAAAGTCCTTTCGGTTTTTCCTTGTCGATAGTAGGTTCGGCAGGATCTGCGGGATCCGTCGGTTCTGTCGGGTCAGTCGGGTCGGTGGGATCGACAGGAGCTACAGTATCGACAGGTTCGACGGGTTTATCCGCATACACCGCCTTAAGATTTACTTCGCCCGTCACCGTAAACGTGTATTCCGCTTCTTTTGAAACGATATTTCCGCTTGCGTCCTGCCAGTCCTTGAACTCTTTGCCTTCGGGCGCGGCGTTCGCCACGACTTTAATTATTTGATTTTCTTTAACGGTTTTTGACGTTGCCCCGTCTTCAAAGTGACCGTCTTCGAGCGTAACGTTATAACTCATTACTTCGTTTACCGCCGTGAACGTTGCCTTAAAGGTTTCTTCCGTCGTTCCGCTTCCAGTTATAACGGTTGCGGCGATTCCGTTAATTTTTTTCGTCGTCATGTCGCTTTCGATATTGAAAACATATCCGTCTTGTGCCTTTACCTTTATTGCCACGGAATATTTTCCCCCTTCGACAAAACTATCCTCTGCCGACATTTTTTGCGAATCGAAAGCTCCGCTTCCTTTATACCAGACAATATTAACAAGATCAAATTGATCGCCGATGCGATTAAAAGTGTCGTAATCCGGCTTCGCATCGTTTTCGGGCGCGGCAACCGACATTTCGACGCTGTTTATTAAGGTGTTATAAACAGCCGTAACGGATACCTCGTTATTCGGCATTGTAAAAGTCGTTGTCGGACTATTCGCATTTGCAAGCGTAATTTCACCGGACTCAACTTGCCACCTTGCAAATTTTTGCCCCGTTTTTTCTTCTGCGACGATAGTAACGGTTTTCCCCTCTTCGGCTTTGGTTACAGGCTCGCTGCCAATTTTTGCCTGTCCATTTTCAACCGAAATTTTGTTCCCTGCGGTACTAAATATAAAATAGCGACCTTGGAACATTCCGTTATTAGTTAATTGCACCGTTTTGTCCGAGCCGTTAAGCACTATTTTAGTGTCGTTGTCAAAAGTATAATCCTCTGCAACGATATACCACCACTTGAATTGATAGAGCTTGCCTTTTTCAAACTTATCCGTACTTACAAGCTGTTTTACTTCAGTGTATTTTCCGGCGGTTTCGTCGTATATAACTTCGTACCACGTGTTTTCGACAACGGGAAGAGGTATCGTTTGTACTGCGCTCGAAATATTTTTCATTATAAACTGCGGGCTTTTGCCTTGTTCGGGCTCGTCTACTTCAAACGAAAATTTATCCGCATACTTTATATATACCGCTTCGATTACAGCATCGAGTTTCCCAACGGTTGCCGTCGTTTCATTGTCCTCATCATCATCGATGATCGCTCGCCCGTCGTTTTTTACTTCCCACCAAGCGAATTTGCTTCCGTCCGCTTTAGTTTCAGGCGCGACGAGGCTGAAATTTGCACCTTGGTCGTATTTGTTTATCGTCGTTCCGTTAGGGGTTATAACGGTAATTTTGCACTTTGCGCCCGTCGCCGTAAACGTGCGCTTAAACGCCGAATAATCATCGTAAACGGCGCCTGTTAAAACAGCCTTCTCGCCGTTTATGTACACGATTTTTTCTTTCGTATCATCCCATACGTACTCAACAAAATCAATCGTTAAATCGTTTGCCGGTTTTACGTAATAAACCGCGGTATATTCTTTGCCTTCCTCGAACGCGTCCGTGGCTTCCATCCGTTTCGACTCGTCTACCGCGGTCCCTCTGTACCATTTCCAAGTCCAAATAGTGGTGTCGTAATGAGGAGCGTAATAGCGGCAATCGTCCGGCGTGGCTCCCGCTTTCGGGACTGTAGTTATAAACGAAAGCGTGTTGTCTTGCACCGTTTTGTTATAAAGAGCATACAAATAAACGTCGTTGTCGTTGGCTTTTTCGCGTACGGTGAATTGAGTGCTTGCGCTTTTTTCATCCGCAAGCGTTCCGATCGTGCCGATATTCGCTTCGGTTATACCTCTGGAATATATTTCCCATTTGTCAAACATACTGCCATCCGAAAGCGTTGCAGACGTGCTTATCGTTATCTTTTCGCCGACTTTTGCTCTGCAAACATAAAGCTCGTTCCCGTTATCGCTTATCACCTTAACGATATACGATTTTTCGGCATCGGCAAACGCCGTTTTTGCTCCGCTCGCAAACATAACGCCAAGCGTAAGCGCAAGGCACATTGCAAAGCAGAGCATAACCGCCAGCAATTTGGTTTTGAAAGTTTTGTTTTTCATGACGTTTTCTCCTTTTTCTTTTGTGGGGATATATTTTTGGTCGCCTTTGTGTTCGCGACTTAAAAACCTTCGCTTGTGCGGGACGCGTTGTTTTCCGAAAAAACAAAAACGCCCCGCCCCATAGATTTTCACCTATGTGGCAGTGCGCTTGAATTTATTATGTCGAGCCCGAAAAGGGCGGACTTACGACTTGCTTGCTTGCTTGCTTGTCTGCTTGCTTGCTTGCTTGCTTGTCTGCTTGCTTGCTTGCTTGCTTGCTTGCTTGCTTGCTTGCTTGCTAACGATTGTCGCACTTTACTCATTTTTTGTCAACTCCTTGCGCCCGCTTTTTGCAAATTTTTTTTGTAGTTTCGGTAGGTTGTCAGCGTTGACCGCTTTTTATCTTTTTATAATCTCTCCACTGTTTGCATTATACTATATGCCACCGTTTAAAGCAAGACATTTTAAACTTTTATTTTGCCCTTTTAGTGCATTTTTTGCGAAAAATCGCATAAAAAACCTCAAAAAACGCCAAAAATGACGCCTAATATGCAATTCGACGCTAATCTCTTGTTCCCGTCCGCAAAGGCGTCGAGGAGTCTCGCCCGTGCGACGAAAACGGCTACGGGCTATCGGTGCGTACAAAAAAGAGGAGACGATTTCGTCCCCTCTTTGCGTTTAGTATAGGTCGGCTCTTTTTGAACGAGTCAGTCTGCCGTTCTCATATACGAGCGTCTCGAAAGAGTACCTTTTTAGTTTTACCTTTAAGTTCGCTCCCGCGACGGTAATTGTCGTCTCTTTCGCCTTTTCGCAGTTATTGAAAAGTCTTATTATAAACCCGCCGTCCGCGCGCTTTTTCATAGCCGTTATAACCACGTTCGGATCGCCCACCGTCACGATGTTTTTCGCGATCTCTCCGTTTCCGTGCGGATACATATTGACGGAATACGGCGGCTTCGTAAACTCGTCCGCGATTTTTTCGCACTCGCAAATATCGTTCGCGCAGAGCCTGAAACCGAACTCGTGCCTGCCCTGCTCTATATACGGCACGAAACGCGCTTCGTCGAGAAGCGGGCGTTTTTCTATCGGGTGCGCGCAATACGCCGAGCCGTTAAGCAGCGTCAGATACAAATCCTTACCCTTTTTGCCGTTTCCGTAAACGCCCGAAGAATACACCGCAAGCGCTTTTTCGCCGTTTCTCACGCCGACGAAGCGTTGCGAAACGTTCTCTCCGCCGTCCGCCTTGTAATATTCCGTTCCGTAAGAAACCTGCCCGAAATACTTACCCGAAAGCGTGGAGATTTTCAGTTTAAGACCGCGCGATTTTTCGTTCCACAAGACGTAGCAGTTTACGTCTATATACGGGAAGTCTTTATAAATCTTATACGAAATTTTTACGAACGAGCGAGAAAGCCTGTAATCGCATTCTATCTCGGTAAGAACGTCTCCGTCCTCGACCACTCTCGCGCCGACAAGCCCGTAAAAATCGTTTTTCTCTCCCTTTTCCGGCTTAAACGCGCGGTAGTTTTTGCCGAGCGAATACATCTCCCAGCCCCACGGATCGGCGTTGTCGTCGAACATGACGGGAACGAACGAATTGCCCGTTATATACTCTTTTCCGCCGCTGCAGAAGCTCTTTAAAAAGCCCGTTTTCCTATCTATAACTACCTTTCTGCCGCCGCCCTCGAAGACGAAATCTCCCGTGCCGCAGTCGATTTTTTTCGGAGTTTTCGGCACGATTTTATAATACAAATCGGTGCGGGAAACGCCGAGCGGATTAAGCTCCGCGACGTACGCTACTCGCTTTCTTCTGTCGTAGTTTATGTTGGACGACTCCTTTATCACCTGCGAGGGTATAACCTTGCCGCCCTGATACATAGTTATCTCGTACATTTCGGTATCCGAAACGAGCGCGTTCGGAATAAGAATTTCCGTTTCCAGAACCGTCTTTCTCGCGTACGGCTGGAAATTGAATATGACGAACGGGTTTTCCCCCTCCTTTGCCTCCGAATAGTCCTTTGCGAGCGAATGGAAAGCCTTTAAGAACTCCTCTTTCACGACCTCTTTCGCATGGTCGAGCTTTTGTACGGTGCTGTTTTCGCCTTCTTTTACGCACGTTCCCGAAAGTATGTCGTGGAATTCCGCCGCGCAAAGCATTCTTTCCGCCTCGATAAAAGCGTTTCTGTCCGCCGCGTATTTCCCCGCAAGCTCCGCCGCCGCGCACGCTTTTTCCGCCGCGTACAGGGCGTTCTCCGTCTCCGCGTGTTTAACCTTTAGCGCGGATATGGAAGAATAGCTTTTGATAAGGCACGGGAGCGGCTCTCTGACCTTTGCCGTCGGGTTGACAGCCGCAAAATACGCCTCGGGCGTGCTGTGAATTATATTACATTCCGCCTTTTTCTCTTCCTTATACCTCATGATATCCGAAAGGTCTTTTCTCGACGCGCCGCCGCCGTGGTTTCCTACTCCCCACAAAATCAGCGCTTCTTCCTGCCCCTTAAACGCCTCCGTCTTATGCGCGATGGCTTTTACCGCTTCTCCGAGCGGAGAACAGTACATACCGTCGTCGTCTACTCTTAAGACCTTGACCTCGCTCCCGTCGTAGCCCACCCATAAAAAGGGACTTGCGGGGAGCTTTTTGATGTCCGGCATAGGGCGGCAACAAATGTACCCGTCGTATCCGCATTTTTTCAGTATCTGCACAAGTCCTCTCGTGTGACCGAAAGAATCGTAATTGACGGCAACCGTCGGGCGACTGCCGAATTTTTTATCGAAATATTCTCTGCCCGCGGTTATCTGACGAATAAAGCTTTCGCCGCTCGGCACGTTGCAATCGGGCTGAATATACCATCCGCCCGTTATGTGCCACCTGCCCGCCGCGACGAGGCTTTTGATTTTTTCAAACAGCTCGGGGGCGTATTTTTCGACGAATTCGTACAAAACCGCCTCGTTATGGCAAAAAATATAGTCGTATTCCTCCGCGAGCTTTACCGCGGAATAAAACGTAGCGAGGGCTTCCGCCGCCCCCTCGTCCCAATCCCACATCCAAACGGGATCCAAATGCGCGTTGCATATAAGATGTACGGTCTTCAAATTTTTTAATCGTCCTTTTATCTCTCTTTTGCTCTGCCGTAACCGTGTTTTCGTTACGGGCTTTTATAACGTCTCTATCTCGAAAAACCTTGCCGTCGGCTCTTCCGCGTCGAATTTTACGGTAAGCGAATTCTTATCGAAAGCAAAGTCCGTCGCGAGCCTTGTCGGATAACCGACCTTTACCGCCGCGATTCCCTCTTTTATCGGTATCGTGACCGTCTTTTCACCGCGGATATTCCACATCGCGAGGTATATCTTTTTACCGAACGTAATTCCGCTTGCCAAGAACGCGCGCCCGAAATCGGTAAACCCGAGCGGCATATACGGGTACGACTTTTTCTTAAACTCCGTTAAACTATCGTAATAGTCTATTCCTTCTTTAACGAGCGCGAGCCTGTCTTTCGGCAAAAGGTAAACGCGGCTCGCGAGGTGCATTCTGCCGAGGAGCGAGTTTATCATATTCATAGCGACGCGCTCTTCGGAAATATTTTCCCTGACCCATTCCGCGCTCGGTTCGTATACTTCGCCTATTTTTACAAAGACGTCCACGGGGTAACTCCACACCGCCGCCTGTTCCGCCGTTAAAGCCGCAAACACGTTAGCCGCGATATACGGGTATTTTTTATAGTCTATCTGATCGGAAGTGGACGCCACCGAAAATCTCGAAAGCGTTTTATAGTCCATTCTCATGCCGCCCGAAGAGCACCCCTCGAAAATCACGGACGGGAAACGCTCCCGCATGCCGTCGAGCCACGCTAAAAACGCGGCGGAGCATTTCTTATACCCCGCGCCGAAGCCGTCCGCGTCGTCCGCGCCCGCGCCGACGTCCTGATTATAGTCGGTTTTAATATAGTCCGCGCCGTAGTCCTCGACCATTCTCCGAATAGTCTCCGTCATATACTCGCGCACTTTTTCCTTCCTGAAATCGAGGAATAACCGTCCCTGCACGCAGACCTTTTCGCCGTTTCTTTGTATAAAACAATCGTCCCCGTAGAAGTCGATCATTTCCTTGCACTTGTATCCGACTATTTCCGGCTCTATCCAAAGCCCCGCTTTCATGTTTAAGGAACGGATATAATCGGTAGTCGCCCTTACCCCGTGCGGAAAACGCGCCTTGCTTTCCTTCCACTGCCCGACGTACGGATAGACGATATTCCCCGCCTCTTCGTTGTGCCAGCCGCAGTCTATGACGTAATACTTAACGCCGAGCTCCGCAATCTCTTTTGCTATTCTTCTCGTCCGCTCCTCTTCGGGGCTGTCCCACGAGAGGTGCATATACTCGTTGAAAATAGTCGGTAAATTCTCGTCCGAGGCGCATTTCCCCGCGATAAGCCTTCTGTATTCGGTCATCTCTTTAAGGACGCCGTTAAGACTGTCCGAGAAAAAGAACGAGAACGTCTCCGTCTTATACTCTTCTTCGGGGAGCAAAGTTTTGCTCACGCCGCCGAACTCCTCGTTTCCGCCGTCAACGAGAAGATACAGTCCGCCGTTATAATCGCTTATCTCGTAGTACCAGAAATCGTTGCTCTCTATCTGAAACGCGAGGTACTCTCCGTCGCAGGAAATTATCCCCTGCGGAAGCTCCTCTTTGGTAGACCAGCTGCCGATATTCGCGCGGGATATGCGGGCTTGCGAATTAGGCGAAAGCTCGGAAAGCCCGTCCTCGAAAAGCGACCTCGTCCTCGGCTGACACTCGGCGTGGTGACTTTGAATAAAGCGCGTAAAAAACACCTTATCCGTCTCCGTCGTGCGTTTGCCGAGTCCGAGAACGAAAGAAAGATTTTCCACCGTAATCGGCTTATCCGCGATGTTCTTTGCGGAGAGGCTCACCGAGAACCCGTCCACGCCCGTCCTTTTAAAAAAACGCGCCGCCGCTTCTATCCGTTCGTTTTTAAGGGTAACGGTAAAATCCGTCTCCCCGCCCGAAACCGAACAAACCTTAAGGCTCGGCGTTTCCGAAGAAGCGACGAGCTTCGCGCCGAAATGGGAATTCCTGTTTCCGCCCGCAACGCCTATCTCTAAAAAGGGCGAACCGTTTATCGCAAAGCCGCCGTTTTTGCAAATTTCATAAATATCTTTAACGCTAATCATACCAATCTAATATACCACAAAGCCCGCGAAAAGGCAATCGCTTTTTGCGGGCTTTTTAACTCGTGCAAAATTTTCTCCGCAAAAAATAGCGGAGCTGTTTTCCTACGCCTTGTAGGGAATTACGAACACGCCCTGTCCCGCAGGTAACGCTTCGGAGAGTTTTCCGCCCACTACGTCTACCGTTACGGGCACGCCGTTTCTGTAC
>CAVDPT010000021.1:0-6747 GCA_963610935.1 Bifidobacteriaceae bacterium
CGAGAAAACCTATAACACGACATATTTCGACATTGTACAAAGGAATTAGGGGGAACAAGAACAATAAAACACTTTCAAGAAACGTGGTATTGAATACCCTCTTTGCAGTGTACCCCAAATGTTAAATACTCTTGGGGAATTTCAAGAATATTAAATCAAATCAGCGTAAACGGCGAGTTCGTGAAAAGGAGGTTGCAAATATCTGCGCAACATCCTCTTCAATAGTCATAAATAAAACATTTTCATGTTTGTATGTTGTTTTAAAATGACGATAGCCGGTACTGCTTGTAATTGCTTGAAAAATATATTATAATATATTAAAGAAAAGTTAATGCATAAAGAGGTAATATATGATAAGTCCGCAACTTTTAACGTTTATAACCGTGGCGAAAAACGGCAGTTTTTCAAAAACCGCGGAAGCAATGTTTATTTCACCCACCGCCGTGATGAAACGAATAGATTCATTAGAAGAACGGCTCGGAGTTACTCTTTTTAAGAGAACAAATCACGGGCTTCAACTCACCGATGCGGGGCAAAGCGTTTTAAGCGACGCAAAATATCTCGTGGATTACACCACGCGCGCGGAAGAAAAAGCAAGGGAGATCGACCGGAAGGAAAATCAGCGGTCTATCCGCATAGGCACGTCCGTAATGACGCCCGCGAAATTCATTCTCGATATCTGGGCGGAAATTCAGGATATTGCGCCGAATTTAAAAGTAGAACTTATTCCGTTTGAAAACACGCCCGAAAATGCTCGGGAAATACTGTTGAATTTAGGCAGACAAATCGACGTTGTTGCGGGTATTTACGACGATGATTTCAAGGAAGAGCGGGGATTTCAGACAGTTCATCTCGAAGATAAAAAAGTATCGTTCGCCGTTCCTTTGACAAGTCCGCTCGTCCTTGAGCGCAGTATTTCACCCGAAAATTTAAGACAAACGGGCGCAATGTTCATAAAAAGAGGCTGGAATGTCTATATCGACGAGTTGCATGACGCGTGTGTAAACGCGGGCGTTAAAGTTACGGAGTTTAACTTTTTCAACCTTGCGGCGTTCAACGAAGCGGTAAAACAAAATATCCCCATTATCGCGATAAGCGGTTGGGAAAACGTTCACCCTCTTCTAAAAATCGTACCGTCTCAAACGAACGTTACCGTGCCTTACGGAATAATGTATTCGTTAGAGCCGTCAAAACACGTTCGGCAGTTTATAAAAGCGGTGGAATCTATCGTAAACAAATGACAAAAACAATAAAAGTTAAAACGAAAGCGCAACTTTTTACGGTTGCGCTTTCGTTTTAACTTTTGGTTAAAGCGGTAAACTTTTTTGCGCTTCCTTTTTCCTAAAAGCAATGTTATAATAAAGGCACAAAACAAGAAACGGAGGTTTTCTAAAAAACTATGGAATACGTTACTTTATCTAACGGCGTAAAAATGCCTAAGCTCGGATACGGGGTCTATCAGGTAGACAAGGAAGAATGCGAGCGTTGCGTTCTGGACGCTTTGAAAGTAGGCTATCGTCACATCGACACGGCGCAGAGTTACTTCAACGAGGAAGAAGTAGGAAACGCAATCGCAAAATCGGGCGTTCCCCGTGAACAGATTTTTCTCACCACAAAAGTTTGGGTCGAGCATTACGGATACGACGAAACGAAAAAATCGGTACTCGAATCTATGCGTAAACTTAAAACAAATTATATCGACCTCGTGCTTTTACACCAACCGTTTTCGGACTATTACGGAGCGTGGCGAGCCCTCGAAGATTTATACGCGGAAGGCGTAATCAAGGCGATAGGCGTAAGCAACTTCTACCCCGACAGGCTCGTCGATATTTGCCGTTTCGCCCGTATCAAGCCTATGGTAAATCAGGTGGAAACGCACCCGCACAATCAGCAAATCGAAGCGCACGAATGGATGAAAAAATACGGAGTTCAGCACGAAGCGTGGGCGCCGTTCGGCGAAGGCAGAGGCGGAATGTTTGAAGAACCTTTACTCGTTGAAATCGGCAAAAAGTACGGCAAAACTTCGGCACAGGTAATTTTGCGTTGGGATATGCAAAGAAACGTAGTCGCCATTCCGAAGTCCACGCATATCGAGCGAATGGAACAGAATTTCGATATTTTCGGCTTTGAATTATCCGAGGAAGATATGGAAAAAATCGCCACTCTCGATAAAAAACAGAGTTCTTTCTTTTCGCACTCCGATCCCAAAATGGTTGAGTGGTTTGCCGAGATAGTAGAACAGCGCAAGCATAACAACGACCACAAAAAGGAAAAGAAAAATTGGTAAATTACAAAAAGAAGAAACGACAGGAGGATAAAACCGTGAAAAGATTTTTAGCGATACTGCTCGGACTCATTATGATTATTTCTCTTACCGCCTGCGGAAGCAAAGGCGGGAACAATTCGCCGTCTTCAAGCGTTACACCGCCCGAAGAAAGCGAAGTGAATATCGACGATACGTTTACCCAGACAAGCAAAACGCTTGTTGTGTATTTTTCAAAAACAAATACAACGGAATCGGTAGCGAAACTTATTCAGTCGGAAACGGGCGCGGACATTTTTGAAATCGAACGCAAAGAACCTTATCCCGACGCTTATACGCCGACTACTGAAGTCGCAAAAGACGAAAAGGACGCCAACGCCCGCCCGGAACTGAAAACCTATCTTCCGAAAGACGTTATCGCGGGTTACGATACCATTTTCGTGGGATTCCCCATCTGGTGGGGAACGGCGCCGATGCCCGTTTTATCCTTCCTTAATTTCTACGATTTAGGCGGAAAAACCATTTACACGTTCTGCACCGCGGCAAGCAGTTCCATTTCGGGAAGTACGGCGGATATCCGTTCCAACGCAAGCGGCGCGAACGTCGTCGAAGGCAGACGTTTTTCTCGTAATGACGAAAGCAGCGTAAAATCGTGGATTGCTTCTCTTAATTTGAGTCAGCCCGATACGCCCGACGTTCCCGATCCGACTCCCACGCCCGATCCCGCGCCGCAGGAAAATAAAATTCTCGTCGTGTACTTTTCGGGTAGCGGCAACACGGAAAGGGTTGCGGGATATATCGCGGAAGCGACAAGCGGAACTCTCTTCGAACTCGTTCCCGTTACGCCTTACACGAGCGCCGACCTTAACTGGACGACCGCAGGCAGCAGAGTAAACCGCGAACACGAGGACGAGTCGCTTCGGGATATTCCTCTCGTAAAAGAAACGCCCGATAACTTTGAAGAATACGACGTCGTATTTATCGGCTATCCCATTTGGTGGGGAATCGCCGCATGGCCCGTGAATAACTTCGTTAAAAACAACGATTTTTCGGGTAAAACGGTAATTCCGTTCGCCACATCTGCCTCTAGCGGAATGGGGCAAAGCGGAACGCTTCTTAGAGATATGGCAGGTACGGGCAACTGGCTCGCAGGAAACAGATTCTCTTCGGGCGCAAGCAAATCTACCGTAGAAACCTGGGTAAACGGCTTGAACTTAGCCGCTTAAAAAACAATAAGGAGATTTTATTTATGAAAAAAGATTTAGGTGTTAAACCATATTTATTCCCTATGCCGGTGCTTATTATCGGCAGTTACTGCGAAGACGGTACGCCCGACGCAATGAACGCCGCTTACGGTACGCTTTGCGACTTCCGCCATATCGCGTTATATTTAAGCGCGGGGCATAAAACCGTTGCCAACATCAAAGCGCGCAAGGCTTTTACCGTGGCGATTGCCGATGAAAGACATTTGATTCAATGCGATTACGTCGGGCTTGTTTCTGCAAACACCGACAAGGAAAAAATGAAAAAAAGCGGATTTACCCTTTCAAAAAGCAAAGAAGTAGACGCGCCCGTTATCGAAGATCTGCCGCTTACGCTTGAATGTAAACTCGATTATATCGACGAAAAATCGGGAGCTATTTACGGCGAAATCGTAAACATCATCGCCGAAGAAGGCGTTTTGACGGACGGCGACGTGGATTTGAATAAACTAAATCCTATTTCTTACGATCCCGCAAGCCGTTGCTATTTCAGAATGGGCGAAAAAGTCGGCACGGCGTTCCACGACGGAGCGGCTCTGAAAAAATAATTATTACGGGGTGAGATTATGAAAGTATTGCTTGTAAACGGTAGTCCGCATAAAAACGGCTCGACAAACAGGGCGCTCGAAGAAGTGGCTGCAACGCTCAACAAAAACGGTATCGAAACGGAAATTTTCTGGATAGGAAACCGCGCGTTATCCGGTTGTATCGCTTGCAAAACGTGCGCCAAAATCGGCAAATGCGTGTTTGACGACAGCGTGAACGAGTGCCGCGAAAAAGCCCTTGAAGCCGACGGATTTATTTTCGGAACGCCCGTTCATTACGCGGCTGCAAGCGGCTCGATGACGGCGTTTATGGACAGACTTTTTTACAGCGAATTCTGCGGCAATCAGAACAAAGCGTTTTATTTAAAGCCTGCGGCGGCTGTCGTTGTGGCTCGCCGCGCGGGAACTACTTCCACATACGACCAACTCAATAAATACTTCGGTTTGCACGAAATGCCGATTATTTCTTCGAGATACTGGAATCTCGTTTATGGCGCGAGCGCGGAACAGGTAGAAAAAGATACCGAAGGTATGTACACGATGCGCGTTCTCGGCGAAAATATGGCGTATTTTTTACGCTGTAAGGAAGCCGCGGACAAACTCGGCGTTAAACTTCCCGAACGAGAACAGCCGATATTTATGAATTTTATCAGGGAGTAAAGCGGTATTATGAATAAAAAAGTATTGATTTTGTCGGGAAGCCCCCGTAAATACGGCAATTCGGACATATTATGCGACGAATTTGCCCGCGGCGCGATGAAAAGCGGTAACGAAGTCGAAAAAATCCGTATCGCGGATAAAAAAATCGGCTATTGCCACGCGTGTTATTATTGCCGCGATCACGGCGGTAAATGCGCGATTAAAGACGATATGGCAGAAGTTTTACAGAAAATCATAGACGCCGACGTAATCGTTCTCGCCTCGCCCGTATATTTTTACTCTATCGACGCGCAACTGAAAACCGTTATCGACAGAACCGTTGCGAGGTGGACGGAAGTAAAAAACAAGGAATTTTACTATATCGTTACCTGTGCCGACGGCGAAAAAGAAGCGGCGAAAACAACGCTTGCTTGTTTCCGAGGTTACGCGGCGTGCGTAAACGGAGCGGTTGAAAAAGGAGTAATTTACGGTACCGGCGTTTATCGGGAAGGCGAAATTACAGGCTCGCCTGCTCTGACCGCGGCGTATACGGCGGGGCTGAACGTATAACCGAATAACTATAATAAAAAAGGAGAGCCGAAAATGAAATCAAAAATCTTAAAATTTATAAAGCCGTTTGTCGCGGTTGTGTTTAGTTTTGCTTTTATATTTTCGTTGTCGGCTTGCGCTCCCGAAAACGGCGGAGCAAGCGGCGGCGGAAACGGAGAGAACGGAAGCAACCGCCCGACGATTTCCGATACGTCGGTCGCTCCCGGCGGCAACGGCGAAAACGCGGATTTGCCCGTCACTTTCGGCACTTCCGTTTATCGCGGATTTACGCTCGATAACGTTTATCATTCGGGCGATAACGGCGATATTCATTATCATTCTTATTTCCCCGAAGGCTATGACGCAAGCGAAAAATACTCGCTTTATATTTCACTCCCCGGATACGAAGGCTTGTATTTTCAAGGCGTCGGCTCGAATATTCGCTCGGAAGATTTCGTATTCGAGGCGCAGAAATACAACGATAGAATGATTATTATCGCGCCGCAACTAAACGACTGGGGAAAAACTTCCGCTCGTCAGACGGTCGCGCTTACCGAATTTATGCTTGAGAATTACCCGATAGACAAGGGTAAGGTTTTTATAAACGGCTATTCGGGCGGCGGAGAAACTCTCTCGCTCGCTTTAACGATTGATCCCGAACTTTTCACGGCTGCGCTTCACGTCGCTTCCGTGTGGGACGGCGAACTCGAACCGCTCGTAAACGCCGAAATGCCCGTTTATTTCGTAATCGGCGAATCGGACGAATATTACGGCTCCTCGCGGATAACCGCCACTTATAATCGCCTCGTTTCGTTGTATCGCGAAAAAGGCTTGTCGGACGAAGATATCAACCGCCTTGCCGTACTCGACGTAAAGCCGCGTTCCTATTTTAACGGCGGCAATCAGCACGGCGGAATCGGAAGAGTTTCTCGCGACGAGCAGATTATGGGCTGGCTTTTCGGTAGATAACGGGAGATAAGTTATGAAAAAATTTCTTATGACGATATGTATAATTTTATCCGCTCTGACGTTTTTTTCCGCCTGCGCTTCAAACGGAAACAGTTCGGACGGCGAATTTCCGCGACGGCGCTCCGTATATCTTTTTCAGATTTGCGGTAAACGCCTTATAGTCTTTCGACGGTATGTATTTTATTGAATTCCGTATTAAATGTACTATACAACGCTGAACGATTACGTTCGGAAATATGGATTTTGCCCCGTCCGAAAGTCCGCTTACTCCGTCCATTGTTTTTTACTCCTTTGTATTATATCACACTTCTTTCTTAAAAGAAAAAGTGCGTAAGCCTTTTTTTCTAACTTACACACTTCATTTTACAATCTCAACTTAAGGGCTGGGGGGCTGACGTATTAAACGTCAGCCTCCGCTCAAATCTTGTATTTATCTTCTATGGGGTAGTTTAAGCCGTGAGTTTGTGATTTTTCCCAATATTGCAGTATTTCGAGAGTTTCTACGTACGCCGTCATTTCC
>CAVDPT010000022.1:0-6473 GCA_963610935.1 Bifidobacteriaceae bacterium
TGTCGTAGGTGGATAGTACAGGAGTTTAAGTAAGAAATCTATCTCGCTATACGAACTTTTTGTCAACAGTTTTGCAATGTTTCTTTTGAGAAGAATAATCCCTCCCGTACTTTTTTTGCGGGGTATTTGCACTCTCTTGTGGACATTGTATAGTGATTTTAAGGGTGTTTTGTAGGATTTTTGCGGGCTTGTTGTGGAGCTTTCGTGAGTTTTTATCACAAAAAGCAGCCGCTATTGAGTGGCTCAAGAGCGGCTGCTTGTGTTTTTTGGTACTCCCGACGGGAATCGAACCCATAACTAACCCTTAGGAGGGGTTTGTTATATCCATTTAACTACGGAAGCAATTTATACCGTTTTTAATTATATCGGTCGGAAGGACAACGCCTTTCGACCGATATGTCGTGGTGGAGATAGTCGGGGTCGAACCGGCGACCTCTTGAATGCCATTCAAGCGCTCTACCAACTGAGCTATACCCCCAAAAAGTTTGTGCGCAAGCGCAAAAGCCGCGTTCTTAAAAGTGGTGGAGGCGCAGGGACTCGAACCCTGGACCTCTCGCATGTGAAGCGAGCGCTCTAACCGACTGAGCTACGTCTCCATATTCGGAATGCTCACTTATTCTACCATATTGCGAAAAGATTTGCAAGTGTTTTGCAAGGCTTCTCTTAATTCTTTTGTAGGATTACAACCCATAAGAGACAAAGGAAATAAAAAAAGATAGCGAAAAGATTTTCTTTATGTTAAAGTTTAGACGCCAAAAAACTTTATCACGAAACGACAGAATTTACGTCGATACACTTTACTATGTGTTACTTTTGTGTTAGAATGTTTCATATAAACGAACGAAAAAGATACTTTCTTTGACGATTTATATAAGAACTACAAAATAAATCGTGTTCAAGCAAGCCGAGCAATAAACAGCAAAGGCGATAAACGCGGCAAAATAAACGAATTGCCCCTTTGCAACTAAAAGAGAGGTCATTATGGCGGAATTAAAACTATTCAGGGTAACCGGACACGTTGAAGAGTTGAAATCCAAAAGCGTAACGATAGAAAAAGAGTTGCAGAACATTATCGAAAAGAATATGCAAGAATTTTTCGGTGTGAGATTCCTTGCTTCGGAATATAGAATAGACAATGGGAGAATGGATTCCATAGGACTCGACGAGAACAATTGTCCCGTTATTTTCGAATACAAGCGTTTTTCGAGTGAAAATGTAATAAATCAGGGGCTTTTCTATTTGAATTGGCTATTGGAACATAAGGCTAATTTCAAACTTTTAGTTTTAGAAACCTATGGCAAGGAAGTTGCAAACAATATTGATTGGTCTATGCCACGCGTGATTTGTATTGCAAACGACTTCAATAAATATGACGAAGAAGCCATTAAACAGATAAATCGTAACGTATCGCTTATTCGTTACAAACAATACAATAGCGATTTATTGTTGTTTGAACTGTTAAATACAAATACGGTAGCCCCTGTTGACAACGAACCTGTCGAGCATAAAACCTCACAAAATACTGAAAAAACGTTTACAGAACAATACAAAAACGCTCCGCAAAAATTTAAAGAACTATATGACGAATTATCCGATTATGCTACGAGTTTAGGCGATGATGTGTCTCAAAGCACATTAAAACTGTATTCGGCATTCAAAAAAATCAAAAATTTCTGCACCATGGAAGTTTATCAGGCAAAAATATTGATAAATTTCAGGCTTAATCCCGACGACTACGAATTGTCAGATACATTACGTGACGTTCGCAACATAGGACATTGGGGTTGCGGCGATTTACAGTTAATAATGCGCGATCGCTCCGAAATAGAAAAAGCAAAAGAACTTATTTTGACGGCATACGAAAATAATTAGAGTAAAAACAAGAGAAAAGAGATTCTAACAAACTGTTATAGAGCCCACGAAAAGGACAAGGTTCGCGCTATACTTATGGACGACACTCGCAAAAACATACGGTTTAACCGCTTGCGTTTGAAACTATGCTTTTTTGAAATGACGGGGTTCAAAATGAAGGAAATTATCATTTCATAAATAATAGAAGCCGTTTCGAGCCGTCAAGCTTCTTAATCCTGATAGATCTTCTCGTAAAACGCCCGCTTTTTATGACAATCTGCTTTTTTGCGTAAAATTTACGTCGATACACTTTACTATGCGTTACTTTTGTGTTAAAATGTTTCATATAAACGAAAGGGGCGGATTGCGGTGAAAAGAGGCGTTGTTTTCTCTGCCGTGACAATAGTTTCTAAAGATGAAAAAGAGTTATGACAGTCCGACGATAGAAGTTGTTTCCTGCACTGCAGCGGACGTTATTAGCTGCAGTTCTTCGCTTGAGACTACCGTATACTCTATTGACGAAAAATACGACAACAGTTTCGAGGATAAATTTTAGGGAGAGCGCGGTATGGACGATAAGAATTTACATACGGGGCATCGCGAAAGAGTTCTCAAGAAATTTGCAGAAAATCCCATCGGGCTGCCCGAACACGAGCTGCTCGAAATTTTTTTATTCCCCGTTATTCCGAGACGAGACGTAAACCCTTTAGCCCACGAGCTTATTCGCACCTTCGGCGGACTTGCAGGGGTGTTAAAGGCGTCGTTTAAGGAGCTTGCGAGCGTCAACGGCGTGGGCAAAAGCACAGCGGCTCATCTCGTGGCAACGGGTAAAATTTACGAGATATTAAAGAACAAGGAAGCTAAAAAGAAAGAAGTGATTTTCTCGTCGTTTGCCGATTGCAAAGACTTTTTAGAGGAATATTTCTCGGGTTTTACCGACGAACATTTCATAGTTATCTTTCTCAACGAAAGGTATAGGAAGATAGCGTTTCTCGAATATTGCGACGATTATCGGGATAAGGTGACGGGCGATTTATCGGAGATAGCGAAGGGCATAGCTTTACATAAGCCCGCGTGTCTGTTTATAGCGCATAACCACCCGCACGATACGGCTACGCCGAGCAGATGCGACGACCTTGCGACGAAGAAGATAAACGCGTTATGTTCGGTGCACGGCGTAACGCTTATCGACCACGTTATCGTGGCGAAAGGAGATATATATTCGTACTGCATGGGAGAGCGAATGGAATATATAAAAGAGACCTCGGATATGGATAAAATTCTTCAAGGCATCACCGAATGAGAATACCGTCCTATTTTATTATAAAAGGACGTTTTTAACGAAAAGTAAAAAAGATTTAACAATCCCCAAAGACCGCCGCTTCAACCGGCGGTCTTTGTGATCAGGGAATATCGCTTTAGGAGATGCTTTTTTAAAATATTTAAGAAATTTAATATTTTTAAACGGAAATTTATGCTTTTTATGTTATAATACAAGTGAAAATACGCAAGCGCGAAGCATTTGCAGGTATTTTCACGCAATATTTCAACGAACGGCTGTTATTTGCGTTTAGCAAAGAACATATTGCGAAAGCAATACAAAAATTTATTTTTGTATGCCGTGTTATGTTATAATAAAGAAAATAATTATTGGAGGATGCCTTAAATGAACTTAATCAGTTTGTTCAGCGGTTGCGGCGGTTTGGATTTAGGCTTTGAAATGGCAGGCTTTAACGTTGCCGTAGCAAACGAATTTGACCCGACGATTTGGGCAACTTTCAAGGCTAATCATCCCAATACTAAGTTAATAGAAGACGATATTCGCAAAATTAAAGATACAGATTTTCCCGACAATATTGACGGAATAATCGGTGGACCGCCTTGTCAATCTTGGTCCGAGGCAGGTGCTCAACGCGGAATCGACGATTTGCGTGGTCAACTTTTTTATGAATATATAAGGATATTAAAAAGCAAGCAGCCGAGATTTTTCCTTGCTGAAAACGTAAGCGGTATGTTGCTTGGCAGACATTCCGAGGCTGTTAAAAATATCATTGAAATGTTCAAGGAATGCGGTTATAACGTAACCGTTACTTTAGTAAACGCCAAAGATTATGGGGTGCCACAGGAGCGTAAGCGTGTTTTTTACATTGGTTTTAGAAACGATTTGAATATTGATTTCAAATTCCCTCAAGGTTCTACAAAAGATAATAATAAAAAATTAACGCTTCGCGATACAATTTGGGATTTACAATTTACGGCGGTTCCTGTCGGCGATAAAAATTATCATAATCCTGATGCTGTTAATAATAACGAATATTTCACAGGTGCGTTCTCACCTATATTTATGAGCCGTAACAGAGTAAAATCTTGGGATGAACAAGCATTTACGGTTCAGGCATCAGGCAGGCAATGTCAGATACATCCGCAAGCCCCTAAAATGACTTTCATTTCTCAAAATCATCGTGAATTTGTAAAAGGCAAAGAACACTTATATCGTAGAATGACTATTCGTGAAATTGCACGTATCCAAGGTTTTCCCGATTCGTTTCGATTTATTTACGATTATACGGACAACGCTTATAAAATGATTGGCAATGCAGTTCCCGTAAATCTTGCCTACGAGGTTGCGGTAGCAATAAAACAAGCCTTACAAGAGAAGGAGGAAAAATGAGCGAACAAAGCAATAATCAAGGTCGTGCTTATGAATTTATTTGCCTATTGACTTTATCGCAAGAAATTAGTAAAATTCGTAAGGCTGAAATTGAGATTAACAGCGCATATCACGCCGCCGAACACGCTTGGAATACAATTTCGGATGAGTTAAAGTCGATACTTGCGCAAAGTGCTACTGCCGCTGTATCTACTATTTTTGATATGGAACCTATGATTATCGAAAATAGCGATGATATTCTTTCTTTAAAGGTTCAAACTGACAACGAAGGAAAAGAAGGCGACGTCAGAGATATAGTTATTGCTCGCAAAGACGTAAAATGGGAAATCGGCTTAAGCCTTAAACATAATCATTTTGCTGTAAAGCATAGCCGTTTGGCAAAAGGCTTGGATTTTGGCAATAAATGGTTTGGCGTCCCTTGTTCTGAAAACTATTGGAACGATATTAAGCCAATCTTCAATTACTTGACAGAACAAAAGGCTGACAATAAAAAATGGAATGAATTGCCGTCAAAAGATACAACGGTATATGTTCCTCTTTTGCAGGCATTTATGGACGAACTTAATCGTAGCAATGCGTTAGATTCTTCCGTTCCGCAGAAAATGGTTGAGTATTTACTTGGCGAGTTTGATTTTTACAAAGTTATCAGTATTGATTCAAAGCGTATCACTCGTATTCAATCGTATAATATGCATGGTCAACTGAACCATGCAAGCAAAACAATAAAACCGCAAATATATATTCCTGTGGCTTGTCTGCCAACTCGTATCGTGAATCTTGAATTTAAGCCGAATAGCACAAATACGGTGGAGTTATATATGGACGGTGGTTGGCAATTTAGTTTCCGTATACATAATGCGGCTACCAAAGTCGAAACAAGTTTGAAGTTTGATATTCAAATTGTCGGCATGCCTACAACTATCCTTTCGATTAATTGCAGTTGGAATTAAATTCAGACATTAAGAGGCAAACGATGAAAAAGAGTTATGACGGTCCGACGATAGAAGTTGTTTCTTGCACTGCAGCGGACGTTATTAGCTGCAGTTCTTCGCTTGAGACTACCGTATACTCTATTGACGAAAAATACGACAACAGTTTCGAGGATAAATTTTAGGGAGAGCGCGGTATGGACGATAAGAATTTACATACGGGGCATCGCGAAAGAGTTCTCAAGAAATTTGCAGAAAATCCCATCGGGCTGCCCGAACACGAGCTGCTCGAAATTTTTTTATTCCCCGTTATTCCGAGACGAGACGTAAACCCTTTAGCCCACGAGCTTATTCGCACCTTCGGCGGACTTGCAGGGGTGTTAAAGGCGTCGTTTAAGGAGCTTGCGAGCGTCAACGGCGTGGGCAAAAGCACAGCGGCTCATCTCGTGGCAACGGGTAAAATTTACGAGATATTAAAGAACAAGGAAGCTAAAAAGAAAGAAGTGATTTTCTCGTCGTTTGCCGATTGCAAAGACTTTTTAGAGGAATATTTCTCGGGTTTTACCGACGAACATTTCATAGTTATCTTTCTCAACGAAAGGTATAGGAAGATAGCGTTTCTCGAATATTGCGACGATTATCGGGATAAGGTGACGGGCGATTTATCGGAGATAGCGAAGGGCATAGCTTTACATAAGCCCGCGTGTCTGTTTATAGCGCATAACCACCCGCACGATACGGCTACGCCGAGCAGATGCGACGACCTTGCGACGAAGAAGATAAACGCGTTATGTTCGGTGCACGGCGTAACGCTTATCGACCACGTTATCGTGGCGAAAGGAGATATATATTCGTACTGCATGGGAGAGCGAATGGAATATATAAAAGAGACCTCGGATATGGATAAAATTCTTCAAGGCATCACCGAATGAGAATACCGTCCTAATTCTCAGAAAAGGACGTCATTAACGAAAAGTAAAAAAGATTTAATAATCCCCAAAGACCGCCGCTTCAACCGGCGG
>CAVDPT010000023.1:0-5375 GCA_963610935.1 Bifidobacteriaceae bacterium
TAGCCTGACACACTCCTTTCTCACGTCAAGAACCTTTCGCGGCATAAAACCGTCTGCAACTACTACGGATAAAGCGATACGAACCCGACTATACGAACCCCGAAAAGGATAAAACGATGGCACATAGACAAACGAAAAACGTAAATAAAATCTGAATTTTTGCAAAAGAAAAACCTAAACCAAACACTTTCGTATTCGATTTAGGTTTTGATTGGCGGGCAAGAGGTGATTGCGTTTGAACTTTTTTTACTACTTCTCTCGTATCGTCTATGGTCAATTTTTCAAAATCTTTGCCACCGCGAATATTGAAATAAACAACGGTATTGTCATCGGAAACAAAAACCTGACTTACAAGGTGGTCTATAATTTGCTTTTGGTAATCTTTGTCGTTTACATAGCCTTTGAGCAGCTCTTCAATGAACACAAGCAAGTCTTTCTTTGTTAGCTTATAACCGCGCTCTAATTCGAGTTGCGCTTTTTGTTTTTCGAGGTCGTTAAGCAAAACTTCGTATTCTGCCATTTTCGTTTCAATAGAGTTTTGCAATAACACGCTTTTTGCTTTTACGAATGCGTCGGTAAGTTCGGATACTTCCTGACGTATTTTTGCTATTTTCGCCGTAATGCTTTTCAGATTTTGTTCGTCGGTTCGTTTATCGTAATAGGCAAGAACGTCGTTCACGGCGGTTTCCGCATTTTCGGGATTGCTCAAAAATTCTTTCACACAAGCGGTAACGTATAATTCGAGATTATCTTTGTTTTCACGCTTTTTGTCGCATTTACCGCCACGACGTTTTTTACAAATATAGTAATGATGTTGTGCACCCGTCTTACTTGTTCCGCCGTCGGCTACCATTTCGGTTCCACAGTGACCGCAAAATAATTTACCCGCGAGCAAATAAGGCACTCTTGCAGTTTCTTTACCGCCCAAAGTATACTTGTTTTTAGCAAGTCTTTTCTGCACGGCATCGAACGTTTCTTTGTCTATAATCGGCGGATACATATTGCTGCACTCTCTGCCACCGAAAGTAAACGTGCCTGTATATTTTTGATCAGTTAGCCATTTATCGAAAGATTTGCCTTTCAGTAATTTTTCTTTAACGCGATAACCCTGTTCATTGAGCATATCGGCTATTTGCTTCTTAGTGTAACCCTTATTGTAATAGTTAAATGCAAGCCTTACAAGTTCAGCCTCTTCTTCGTTTATTACAACTTTCTTATAAAACTTATTCGGTTTACCGGGAATTGGCTCGTTTTCGAGTTTATATCCGTAGATAAGCGTTCCGCCGCAATATGAGCCGTTTGCCGCGCTTATATCAAGTCCGTCCCGAACACGTTTGGAAAGTCGTTTACTGTATTTCTCGGCGTTCCATTCCAAAAACATTTCGTAGAATTCGCCACCTTCGTCCTCGGCAATCGGTTCAAGCGCAGACAAAACTTTGATACCTTCTTCTTTCAGCATTTCTTTATACATAATGCTGTCGCGACGATTTCTCGCAAAGCGGTCAAACATATACACGACGATATACTGAAACGCTCCGCTTTTAGCATCGGCAATCATACGTTGAAAAGCAGGTCTGGCGTCGTTCGTTCCGGTACGAGTCTTATCCGAATAAATATTTACTATGTTGATATCTTTGCTTTCGGCAAATTCTTTACAGATACGAACCTGCGCCTCGATACTTTGCTCGTTTTGACTTTGAGAACTGAATCTGGCGTAGATAACTCCGTTGTCCATTGTTTTTCCTCCGAGAAGATTTATTATTTCGGCGAACGAACTATCGGGAAATGGCGGAACAGTCAAGGAATAAGTAGAAAATATAACCAACGAGAAGCGAATTTTGATTATTTCAAAATTTGCGCTATCGCGCTCGCAAAGTTACACTTTGCGCTTCTCGGTTGAAAAGTTATCGGTTTTGCTTGAAAATACGCTTCGCGTGCTTTCAGACAAAACCTCTAACATTATTGCCGTATAAGTCGATTAACTCATAGTTTTCAGCAATATTTTGTACCCTTGACGGAGCCGACTTTTTCCGATACCATAATACCAAAAAATAAAATCGAAAAGTTATATTAAGTGCCCGATTTCAAGATATCGATATATCCCGAATATTCGAAAACTCTGTCGCGAGCCTTTGTAGTCGTTTCGTTTAATATGCCGACTTCAACCATCTTTTTGACTGCACCTGATACGCCGTTATACGACAAATCGAGTGCGGTTGCGACTCCTCCGATAGAGATAATCGGATGTTCCTTGATATAATCGAACACTTTTACAACCGTTTCGGTTTTCTTGACAAGTTTTTCTTCGTCCGCTTTGATAAGCGAATTCATGCTTTCGATTGTCTTTATTCCGTCGTCGCAAGTTTCGATTATTCCGTGCAAAAAGAATTTTATCCACTGTTCGTAATTACCTTTGGTGCGGACTTCGCTTAATCTGTCGTAGTATTCGATACGATTTGTTTTCAGATATAGCGACAAATACAATACAGGGTGACGAAGTATTCCGTCGGCAAGCAACATCAAAGTGATAAGCATTCTTCCGACGCGACCGTTGCCGTCCAAAAACGGGTGAACGGTTTCAAACTGGTAATGCACAAGTGCCGTTTTCAGCAAAATGTCCATATCGTAGTTGTTTATAAACTTTTCGAGGTCGCTCATTGCGGTTTGCATATCTTCCACTGTCGGCGGAACGTATCTTGCAGTTTGCAAATTGCTGTTTGACGAACCTATCCAGTTTTGACTGCGGCGGAATTCACCGGGATTTTTCTCTTGTCCGCGAACGCCTTGCATTAAAACTTTATGAATATCGCACAAAAGTCGGTTGCATACGGGTAATTCTTTCATTCGCTCGATAGCGTAATTAAGCGCATTTACATAATTAACTACGTCGTTTACTTCAAGATTTACCGCCACGTCAACATTAGGATTAAGTACGTCTTCCAAGGTCGCCTGCGTTCCTTCGATCTGACTGCTGAGCAATGCCTCTTTACGGACGTATGCGCTCAAAAACAGATTCATATCGGGAATAAGTTCCGATGTCATATCCAACTTGCCGAGAAAGTTATGCGCCTTAGAAAGCAATGCGACCATTTCCGCATCCATTTCGATTTCTGGGAATGGCGGCAACGGATTAGGTCTATACGCTTTGTAACCGGCAATACCGCCGAGCGCGGTAATATATTGTCCTGCTCTATTCATACAACACTCCTTGAAATTATTCTGCTATTATTATACTCATTATTTCGCAAAAAGTCAATATTAAGAAATAGTGAATCGCAAATATTTTTTGTTATTTCATTCAGCCGTTTGGTTTTTCTTGTCGAAACCGAGCGGCTTTTTATTTTGTGGAAGTTTTTACCGTTTTTTATGGATTGTTTGCAGTCTATATCCGAAAGTTCACGGTCGTAACCCAAAGTGATTGGTAAAGTCTGTTACATTTGATTTTTCTTTCGTGTATGCTGTTTGCACACAACAAAAACATCACCCCAAAGTTACGCGGCGGTTGCGTTGAAGTTACTGCAACATCACAAATCGGAACATTTCCGTCACACCGATGTTCTGGTAATCGGTAAAATCGCGGTGTAAAAGTTTATTGTAAAAAGTTTTTTGAAGTCGCAAAGAACTTGCGAGTTTGACTTTTAGAATAAATACAAAAGTTGTTGAAAAGATTTTTAATCACGACAAAAGATGTCGTATTACAGCCTTAAAATTTCATCAAGAAAATTTTCAAATAGGAAAAAAACTTCCTGTTTGACTGCTAAGATACGACTACAAAAAGATTTTTAATTGGGACAAAAGGTGTCCTGTAAGGGGCTTACACTTTTTGCAAGATAAATTTTTAATTGTTGCAAAACCTGCAACTGTTGAAAATTACACTAAAACCACAAAAACAAACGGGAGACGATTAAATGAACGAACAATACCAAAAGGTCGCATACATAGGGCTTAGAAGAAAGGACGGCAGTTACGCCGTCAATATTCCGCTGTATGTAAAACTCGACGAAGTAGACAAAAAGGACATGGACGAGTCCAGAGAAGAAATTATCCATAAGGTCACTGAAATTATGATGCGCAGGTACGAAAAACAACTTGCCGAGATTATGAATTCCAAGCGACCGCCGCCGACGGAAACGAAGTAGTATTTTTCGTTCAATCGTTTCCCGTTGGTTTAATAAAAAAATACCCTTGCATTTGCGCAAGGAAATGAGGTAAAAATTATTCCATATCAAAAGTGTAAAATATACAACGACGGAAGTCATTTCATAGCGATTCCGCACACGACAAGACCTGCCGTGCCGAAACGCTACCGCCCTGAAGAAGTAATCGAGGTCATTAACGATACATCGCAACAACCGCAGTTAAATGCAGATAAGTGTAACACTGAAACGGCTTTAAAGGCGCTTAAAAACGCAAACGAAGTCGATTCAGGAGAATGCTCGGAACAAAGCAAAAGTCCGCCCACGGACGAAATTTCAAAACCTACGACAACACGAAAGATAACCCGAAGGCAACTGTTCGACGAACTGTATGAAGAGTGTAAAAATCTTAAAAAGCGCGGGCGCGAAAAGTATATTTACGACCGTATAAAACAGTATTTCGCCAACGCCGAAGCCGCGAAACAATACGTTGACGGTCAATTCGACAGGCTGAAACGCAACGCCATCGCAAAGCGCGTCAGACTTGTTCGTAAAGTAAACCTGCAGATGTTCAACTATTTTTGCACTTTCACCTATGATAATGCCAAGCATACCGAAGAATCGTTCAGAAAGAAACTATCCGATACGTTCAAGAAAATGTGCTACCGCCGCAAATGGAAATACGTCGGCGTTTGGGAACGTTCCCCGGATAAGAATCGATTACATTTTCACGGACTGTTCTATATTCCGCCCGACGCAATGGTCGGCGTACTCGTTGAAGTAAAAGACTACTCGCCCGTAAAAGGTAAAGTGCAAACGACGTACCAGAATACATATTTCAACGAACGTTTCGGCAGATCGGACTTCAAGGAAGTGAACGAACACGTTTTAAGCGAAGCCGTGAGATACATTATGAAGTATCTCGAAAAAGACGGAGGAAGAATCGTCTACTCAAGAGGTTTGCCACAATATTTCATATCCGACATTATGGACGATGATATCGCCGGCCCTATCGGGCTTGAAGATAAAAAACTGCTACTGTTCGACGACTTCGTATGTTGGGACGAAGGCTGCTATATGGGCGAAGTGAGCAAAGAAGTAATAGCGCAAATGCGCAAAAGTAATTAAGCGAAAATCCGCACCTCAAAATACGGACAAAAAACGAAAAAATGCCGTAACCGAAGAATAGCGGTGATTCGCCAAGCGGGTTAGCGGCGAACACCGCTTTCGTTACGCTTT
>CAVDPT010000024.1:0-3595 GCA_963610935.1 Bifidobacteriaceae bacterium
GCAGATTTACGACGCCGACTACAACGACCTCGGCATCAAATGGTCAACGCCTTCGTCTACCGTCAGCTCCGAGCTTGTCGGCAAAATAGGCGAGACGATATACTTTGTCTCTTCGTATAAATATACGTGCGCCGTCAGCGTAACGACGAAAAGCGGTAAGGAAGTTGCCGTGACGAAAGGTGAGAATGGAGTTTATTCCTTTACTATGCCCTCCGAAGAGGTGACGATTTCGTGCGTAGACGGTAGCGTTAATTACGACTCGTTTACCAATCAGGAGAGCGAGAGCAGATATATAATGATATTGAATGGCGGCGAAGGCGACGGCACGTTTGGCAAGATAGGCGACGTCAAGATAAAGGTAGACGGAGAAGAAAAAACTGCCGTTTATCAAAACTGGGTACACACTAATGACGACGAATCGACGGAAAACAAACTTGCGTTCGTTATCCCTTACGACGTGCTTCCCGCGACCGGCTATCATACTTTAGAGATAGAAGAGCAGACTCTTACGGACGGCAGAGTGTTTATGGGCGTTTCTCGCATCGTGTGCGACGGTGTAGCGTATAGCGAAACGATTACCAAGAAAACACTCGAAAGAGTAGGAGGGATATATCACGGCGACAATAAACGCTATCAGGTTTACCTTACTGATTTCGGCGGTGCGGCGTACTCGAAAATAGGCGACGTTGCGGTGGAGGTGCTTAATACCGCGACGAGCTCAAAAGAGACAAAGACAGCGGAGTTCTATAACTGGAAGAACGACGGCGACGGAAGCAATGATCCCGTTTCTATGTTAATGTTCGGAGCTTCCGACTATCCGCTCGAAAACGAATATAAAATCACCGTAAAGGCGGGCAAAGTCGGCAATTATTATATAGAAAACGAAGTTTCTTTCTATATCTATAACGGACTAAGTTCCGACAAAAGGCTGAAAGAGGAAGTGAAGATAACTTCTATGGTCGGCGCGGCGCAGGATTACGACAACGACGAAACAGACGAGCATCTCCATAGATACCTTATATATCTTAACTTTGACAAAGAGATAAATTACAATGCGGCGTACGAACTTTTAGGCGACATAACCGTCACTATAAACGGCGAGGAGAAGGTGGTCGGCGTTGTCGCGGACGAATTAGCAAACAAACGCGCGTTCCTCGTAGTCAATTATACCGACGCGCCCAAGGACCAAAAGAACGAAATCACTATTAAAGCGGGCACCGGATTCTCTTCCTACGTGATCACCGAGGACTTCACGATAAGAACGGACGGCGATAGGGTGTATACCAAACTCACCGAAATGAACATCGAGTGGGGCAAGGAAGAGAAGGACGACAAGACTGTCTTAAAAGGCGGCGTGCAGGAAAATCTAAAGAGATACCTCTTCTACATTCAGACCGACGTCACGGGGCTTACCGACACGATGTGGGAAGGTAACGAGTGCGTGATCGACGCGGGTACGGATAACGAAAGATACGCAAAGATTTACTACGTCGGCGGTTGCTTCGAAGAAGACGATACGTCTATCATGGTGATATTGAACTTCAACGATATAGTAGAGGGCGCGAGGAGCTCTTCGGAAATAGGCGTCCACAGCGTTACCATAAAGGCGGGCACCGTCTTAAACGGTAAAGACGGAGAGTGCTACGGCGTCAAAAACGACCTGACCTTGTGGGTAGGCGGCAGCTATATTGCGGAAAACGAAGAAGATATTCCCGCGCTTCCCGACGGAGTATTCTATGTAAATCAGGGCATCGATAACAAGACTTTGGACTATACCGCGACGAAGATTGAGGACTATATCGGAGAAGCTTCGGTAGTCAAACTCAGAGCCGACGCGAAAAAGCTTACGGACAACAACGTGTTCTTCGAGATGCCCGCTTATAAGGACTACAAAAAGTCGATCAGGATCGTCGGCAGCAACGCGGAGCCGAAGATCAAGTTCCGTTCGGTATACACCGGCGAACAAGACGGCGTTTACGAAGATATTTACCTCTTGCTCGAGTTAAGGAGCCAGATTGATTACGGCAGCGACTGGGGCGTGGGCAATCCGCTCGTGAGACTGCGCTACAGCGGTTTCCTTGCAGAGACCGGCGAAAACAACGAGTGCTTGTGGTTCGACTTCTTCCCCAACGGGTGGACCGGCACTCCGCAATACGCGACCTTCATGACCAAAGACTTTAAGCTCGAAGCGGGCGAATACTACGTGGAATTCGGCGCGGTCAACACGACCGACTCGCAGGGCAGAGAAGGCTTCGTATTCTTCGTCAACGTTATTCAGGGCGATAAACAGGCTTATGCGGAATGTACGATGACGGGCGACTACAACGTCTCCGACACGGGCGACGTGGTTATCTATCAGTCTCCGTACACGACCGGTCTTATCGACGGCTGGGATAAAAAGAAGAATCCGGATTACAATGGTTACGTGAGCTCCTATACGCTTATGAGCGTGGACAAGACGCGCGTGATAGACGGCGAGACCGTTGAAATCGGCTTGATGAGCTTCTATAACCCGAAAATCAGAGTGGCGGATAAGTACGACGAGTACGACGTTTCGGACATCGTCCCGATAGGTACGGGCAAGACTTACACCAAGATCGAAGGCGACACGACTTCCGCTTCGCAATCTATGATAAACGCGACGAAAGTTTCCGCGAACAACGGCGGATACGTGGTCAGGATGAAGATTAAATTCACGGGCGACGACTTCGGTTGTACCTTCGCGTTCCGCGGAAAGAACACGCACGCGAACAGCGGTTATAAGGTTATAATCGCGGAAGACGTCGTGATAATAGGCTCGACGTCGATAACTTCGCCTTTCAGGAGCGGCGAGACTTACGAGATAGAAATCGGCTGTATAGACTTCTATATCGCGGACGAAGTGACGACTGCCGGCACGCAAGTGTACCTCAAGGTAAACGGCGAAACCGTAGTTGAAGACATAATAGACAAGATAACCGACCTCGGCACTTACTTCTGCGGGCTCGTAGAGGGCGCGGGCGACAGCACCGTTACGATAACCTCTGCTAAAGACGGCGCGACGCAGCCCGTCGTCACCATCGCAAGCAGCAGAATGGAGGTTGCCGCAGGCAAGAGGACGACCCTTTCTTACACGAGCAGTATGCCTACGGCGTTTGACAGCGTGGAATACGAGATAGTAAAAGGCGACGCGGAAATGAAAGACGGCGCGCTTTACAGCAACACGGACGGTGAGATAGTCGTAAGAGCCAAAGTCACCAACGAGTTCGGCACCTTCTACAGCGAAGAGATTATTCTCAACGAGGGACAGGGCAGCGGTTGCTCGTGCGGCTCCAGTGTGGACGGCGCGATATTCGCACTACCTCTCATAGCGGTTGCGGCAATAATAATGATTTTCAAAAAGAGGAGAGAAATTAAATGAAAAAAAGAATTTTAGCGACGGTATTAGCGGCGGTTTCCGCCTTCTCGCTCGTAGGTTGCGGAGACAACGGACATAAGACGGGCGAGAACGGCGAAGTCAACATAATGCTTATGGAAGTAGGAATCGGGCAGGAGTTTATTAAAGTCCTTACCGACGACTTCTACAACGAGACCGGCATAGCCGTAAACGTCTATA
>CAVDPT010000025.1:0-3521 GCA_963610935.1 Bifidobacteriaceae bacterium
TTATGTAAAGCGGTATATTTTTTAAGCAATATTTTTTCCTTTGACGAGGTCGGCTTTTTCTGATACGAAAAAACGAAACGAAAGACAAAACTTCGGTAAAGTATACTTAAATGCTACCTTCGCTATACAGAAACTATACTTTTGCATGCTCACGCTTGTGTTTCGGCATTTGGTAAAATATATGTGTAGTCGAACGAACGGCTAAATTTTATCTGCGCGGGAGCATTATATGAAAAACAATCGACAAAACGAATTAAAAGTTATAGTAAACAGACCTGCAAATAAAAGTCAAGCGAATAAGTGCTACAAAATAAAAAAATATTTTAAGCGAAAAATTGCAAGCAAAAATAAGCCAATGAAGTTGCATTGACTTAAAAAGCAAACAAAATGGAACTTAAGCGGATTTTGAAGAATTCAGATGTTCCGTCACTCGAGCATAATAAATTCTCAAAAACTTGTTAGCAGCAGCAGTCATATAAACATAAAAATGTTTTCCTTCGGAGCGCTTTTTGTTTAAAAACTGAAAAACAGCGTTGTCGGCAGGCGAATTTTGCAAGATAGCGGTCATCACCTGAAATAAAGTTTTGCGAAGCGGAGAGGCGCCGCGTTTAGAAATAGCACGGGATTTTGCATTAAAACTGCCGGACTGAAAAGGCGGGGCATCAATGCCGGCAAAGGCAACTAAAGCATGTTTGTTATGAAAACGTGAAACGTCGCCTATTTCAGCAATAAGTTGAGGACCGAGAATGGGACCGACGCCGAATAAACTCATAACGACGTCATATTCTGGCAAAGAAGAAGCAAGTCTGTTCATTTCCGTTGCAAGATTGGCAAGGGTTTCGGAAACGCAGTTAAGTTGAGAAATTGCGCTTGAAATGAGTAAGGAAACACTTTCGTTTAAAGGTAAGGTCGGAACAGAATTACAAGTAAAATCGTAAATTTCTTTGGCTTTGCTTTCAGAGAAGTAATAACCGTTTTTGCGGCACCATGAAAGGTAAGATTTAGAGAAAGCGGGTAAAGATTTTTTAGAAATACACTCGGAATGCGGGTATTTGAGGGCAAAATCGAGCCATTTCTCATGGCCGTCATCTTTTCTGGCGGGCGAAGAAAATAAAGAATTGACCCCTGGAAAGGTTTGATCCAATAAAGAAATAAGATTGTTTTTAATCATAACCTTCAGCTTGTTGCTTTGGCAATATTGCCTGTTGTACGATTTAAGAATTTTCCTTGTGTCGGAAGGCAGAGAAAAGACAGGCAAATCAAGCCAACGATCGAGAGCAAAAGAAGCAAGTTTTAAAGCGTCTTTCTTATCGGTTTTGGCTTTACGTAAAGATTTGTTGCCGTAATCGTGAACAAGAATTGCGTTGATTACGGATACAAATAACCCGTTGTTTTGGAGAAATTGAGCAATAGGTAAATAATAGTTGCCGGTGTATTCCATAACAACTTTCGTTTCACCGTCCAAACTTTTAAGGAGTGTGACAAGCTCCCTGAGTTCATTTGGGTTGTGAAACACATCGAACGGAGAAACAACGATTTCTCCGAACGGTCGCAGGACAGCAACGGTAGATTTACCTTTGGAAACGTCGATACCGACAGCGTTCATGGCAGGAAACCTCCAAGAAAATAAATTTTGTAAAGGCGACCAACCTGTTCACATTACCGATTCAATCTGTTAAGTGACACGAACGCGAAGCTCAACCTGCAAAACCGAACGCTATAATGGAAGATTGGCTGACAGTCTTAATTACGTACGTGAAAGTACAAGACCAGCTATGAAAAGTCAAGCGAAAAACAGGGGTAAAACGAAAAAAATTTTTAAGTGTAAAAAATTGCAAAAAAGAGTAAGACAAAAAAGCCCGTAAAAAGCGGACTTGACGATTTTGGACAAAGATTAAGCCTTAGGAACGTAAGGATTTCCGGAGCGTAAAACCGCCCAGACGATATTGCAGAGTTTTCTCGAAACGGCGGTAAGAGCAAGTTTATGAGACTTGCCCCTTGCAATAAGATTCGAGTAATAAACGGATAAAACGGGGTCGTGGCGTGAAGCAACGAATGCGGCAGACCACAGTGCTCTGCGAAGATAAGGTGAGCCTCGTTTAGAAATTTTGTTTTGAGTGCCTATAAAGTTTCCGGATTGCTTAACGGAAACGTCAAGCCCCGCATAAGCGACGAGTTTAGGCGCGGAATCGAAACGGTTGATATCTCCGATTTCGCCGACGATAAGACTGCCGGTGGCAGCCCCGATACCTGTAATCGTAGTAATGACGGAATACCGAGTAGCGGCTAAAAGTTCCGCGAGTTTAACATCGATTTCGTCGATTTGCTTTTCCGTAAAATCAATTTGCTCGACAAGTTGTTTAATCTGAAAAGAGAACGAGTTGAGAGCGAAAGAAACGCCGATAGAATTAGCCGCTGCGGACTTCAGATCTTGTGCTTTTGATTTTCCGAGGCTTCCACGACTGGCTTTTGAAATAAAGTTGGAAAGTTTAGTTACGGAAATCTCGTTAAATTCGTCGGGCGTAGAGAATTTCAGCAATAATTGTTTACTTGTAATGCCGAAAATGTCCGAAAAAAGCTTGTCATATTCGGGGAAAACCTGGTCGAGCAAGCAAATAACCTTGCGTTTAAGGTCGCTGCATAAATCCACCATAGCGTAACGAAAACGAGATAAATTTTTGAGTGCGATAGTATTCTCGTCGGGGATAACGCATTCGGAGAATTTACCGAAACGAAGAAGTTCGGCGATATTGATACTGTCAATTACGTCGTTCTTCACTTTACGGATAGAAAGGTCTCTGAAAGCGTCGGTTTGAATGGGATTGAGGACTTTCACCGAAAAGCCTAAATCCGATAAAAAGAAGTACAAAGCAAACCAATAATGTCCCGTGGCTTCCATAGCGATAACGCAGTTGTCTTTCGAGATGCCGTATTTGGTAAAAGCAACCACGAGTTTTTCAAAGCCTTGATTGGAGTTCTGAAAAACGAACGGTTTAACGATAGCGTTGCCGCCGTTGTCGAGAAAAGCGACTTGATGAGATTGTTTTGCAATGTCGATGCCGATGTAAAACATAAGGTGAACCAACCTACGAAATAGTTACAGATAAAGATCCAATTTGCTTTACGCGGGTACAACCTCGTCAGATATGCAGTAACAAGTACTATCCAGCTCATTCGCACAAACACGTAAAGAAAGAGGCGTAACCCTTAGTTAGAAGAACAAAGTCTTATGGAGGTGAACTACGAGCCTCTATCTGTACCAAACACATTATACCATAACGAAAGTTATTTGTATAAAGGTTTTGCTTAGTTTCCTTGCAAAAAAACTAAGTATCTATATTATACGAGGAGGTGTCGTCAGACCTTTAACTCTTCCATTATAGCTTAGGTATGTGAACAAAAAAAGCATTCTGGCTTGAATGTTTTTCCGGTCAATTATTATTGTAGATTTCCTCATCTGAAATTGAATTTTTACCTTGTTCTAATATAGCAATACTTTTTTGTTTTGATTTTCTTAAATT
>CAVDPT010000026.1:0-3518 GCA_963610935.1 Bifidobacteriaceae bacterium
AGTTTTTAAGTCAGGAGCGAATTAACTATCAAACGGCGTTAGGACAGATAGCGAAAAGCATTACACCCGTGAAAACAGGGTCGGAGGCGGCATTTTAAGGGCGAAGTACGAAATTTTACGGTCGTATTACGTCCTTTTTCTATTCCTTTTTTCTGTAAATACGACAAATTCCGTCGTATTTGCAGGATATTATTTTCAACGTGCAAAGAATTTGCATATTGAAACCTTATTATTTTCTCGAAGTCGCAGAAATCTTGCGAGTTCGGGTAATAAAATCTATTTCAAAAAAAGGAGGACGAAAAAATGCTGCAAACCGAGTTGAAAGTCGTAGCCGTCGGCGAGCTTGATTTAGAGGCGTTGACCGACGGCGAAAAACGAACTTTCTTTGAAAGTATATTTTCAAGGATAGTCGAACTGCACAAACAAACGCAAACCGAAAACAAAAACGAAACCTGACTTAAAAGCCGAAAAATTACGCATAAAAACTTAATAACATAAACCGAGTAAATAGAAAAATATTAAATTAAATTAGAAAATAACGCTAAAAAGCGATAACATAAACGAACTGAAAGGAACTGAACGGAAATCTATTTATGACTTAAACTAACCGAATTGAACTGAATTGTAATTAAACCGAACTGTAAACGGCAGAGTATGAAATTGTATGGTGTTTCGTATTCTGCCGTTTTTTATTCTCTTTCGCCATACAAAAAAAATCTAAATCACAAGGAGCAAAAACTATGAACTACGCAAATATGAAAATTTATTTTGACGGCGGTCATTACGTCGGAATACCGCAGGGAGCATTTCCGAGCGGAAAAGGCTGTAAAAGGCGCGCCGTTAAACCAATGAAACAACAATCGACGGCAGACGTAACGCCGCCCGAAACCTCGAAAGAACGCTTTGAAACGGCATATAAAGAGAGCCAATCGTTACCCAAGCGAGAACGCAAGGCGCATATAAAAGCCGCTATTCAAGACAATTTCAAAGATAAAGCCGAATTAAACGCGTTCGTCGAGAAACACACCGAACGAATGAAAACCAACGCCATTAAACGCAAAGTAAGGCTTATGCGAAAATTGCGTTTGCAGGATTGGAACTATTTCGTAACTTTTACATATTCTAACGAACTTCACACAGAAGAAACGTTCCGTAAAAAACTTTCCAACATACTCAAACACCTTGTCGCTCGTAACGGTTGGAAATACGTCGGAGTATGGGAACGCGGCGAAGATACGAACAGATTACATTTTCACGGCATTTTCTTTATCCCCGACGGCAAAATGATAGGAAAACTCGAAGAAGTAAAAGACTACGATACGCGAAAACATCGTATGCAAACGACATACCAAAACACGCACTTTCTGAAACAATTCGGACGTAACGATTTCAAGGACATTACCACGCAGGACGACATTTCCGAGGCGGCGAAATACATAACGAAGTATATGGAAAAGTCCGGCGAGCGTTTAGTCTATGGCGGAAAATTGCCGACTTACTTCCGCTCGGACGTTTTAGACGAAGATGTAGTTTGCACTTTCGGAGTTGACGACCGCAAAGTATTGCTTTTCGATAACTTCACCTGCATCAACGAGGGCGAAATTCTTGGAAAGGTAAGCAAAAAGATTATAGCGCAGTTGCCGCATTGCAACTAATTAGTCTTTCGGATCGGGAAAGGTTAAACGAAAACGACTTTTTCGTCAAGGGTAAAGTGCATTGCTTGGCGCAACCCTTGACGGAAAAGAATTAAGACAAAATGTAAGCAAAATTTGCATACGTTTCCGTTTTCTCCGTTCCCGTCGAAAGACAAATCTAAAAAATAAAATTAAAGGAGTAACCAATTTTGAAAACAGCAGTTATTTACGCTCGTTATTCGAGCGATACCCAAACGGAACAGTCCATAGAGGGACAACTCCGTGTATGCAACGAGTATGCAAAAAACAACGACATACTCATTTTAAGAACCTATATAGACCGTGCTATGACGGGTACTAACGACAACCGTCCAGACTTCCGTCAGATGATAGAAGATAGCAAAAAACACGATTTCAGTATCGTACTCGTTTACAAATTCGATAGGTTTTCGCGCAATAAATACGAAACCACGAAACACAAGAAAACGCTTAAAGACCACGGCGTTAAAGTCGTTTCCGCTACCGAATATATTCCCGACAGTCCCGAGGCGATTATACTCGAAAGTATGATTGAGGGTTACGTCGAATATTACTCCGCCGAACTTTCTCAAAAGGTAAAGCGCGGTATGAACGAAACAAGACAAAAAGGCAACTTTACGGGCGGAACTATCATTTACGGCTACAAAGTAGAAAACCACAGAGTCGTGATTGACGAAGAAAAAGCCGAAGTAGTAAGGTTTATTTACGACCAATACGCGCAAGGCGTTTACGTTAAAGACATAATAAAAACGCTTACCGAAAGAGGTATTTTCAACCGCGGTAAAAAGTTTGCGAGAAATACCGTCTACAACATACTCAAAAACGAAAAATATTCGGGTATATACAGACACGGCAACGAAGTTTTTACAAATATGTATCCGCAAATCGTGCCGACGGAAATTTACGAAAACGTAAGACGAAAGACCGAAACCAACAAATACGGAACTCGTAGCGTTGAAGTCGTGTATTTACTTCGCAATAAAATTAAATGCGGATATTGCGGAAGTCCTATTTCTGCGGAATGCGGAACGGCTAAAAACGGACAGAAAATACGCTATTACAAATGTTTGGGACGAAAACACCAAAGCGGTTGCAAAAAATCCCAAGTCAGAAAAGAAATACTCGAAAAATATGTGCTTGACAACGTATGCGAGCAAATGCAACGCCCCGAAATATTAGATAAAATGGCAACGTATTTACTGCAAGTGCAGGAAAACCGCATAAAACAAAACTCGGTTCTGACAAATCTCATAAAAGAGAAACGCCAAACCGAGAATACGATAAACAACATTATGCAAGCCATAGAATTAGGCGGACAAAGCGCAACGGTTATGAAACGTATGCGAGAACTCGAAGAAAAACTGACCGACATCGAAAAGCGATTGACGATTGAGAAATCTCAAACAGCGTTCAGACTTTCCAAAGAGCAAATAATCGATTATTACAAATCCGCGCTTGAAAAAGAGCCGCTACAACTGATAAATTACTTCATAAAAGAAATTCAGTTGTATGACGACAAAATGATTATTATCTACAATACCCCAAAGACGATAAACCTTGACGAAAGTCAGGGTTTTTCTTTTTACGACAAAAACGTTAAAATGCCGTATGTGATACAAAACAGAAAGTATTACGGACTTAAAGATTTCAGACTTATAATGCGTATTTGATACATACGCAGACGATTTATTCCACGGTGTTCTTGACCTGAGCCTCTGCGGAGCGTGTCGGTAGGCAAATAAACCGCCAACCGACAGCCCCGAGGGGCTTTTCGTTTGCCTTTGGCAAGATAGCCTGACACACTCCTTTCTCACGTCAAGAACCTTTCGCGGCATAAAACCGTCT
>CAVDPT010000027.1:0-2737 GCA_963610935.1 Bifidobacteriaceae bacterium
CCTGTTCTCATACCGAACACAGAAGTTAAGCTCACTTGCGCCGAAAATACTTAATCGGAGACGATTCGGGAAGATAGGTTGTTGCTGCATCCATGAAAAGATAGGATTTTGCAGAGATGTAAAATCCTATCGCATATTGCCCCTTAGCTCAGTCGGTAGAGCATTCGGCTGTTAACCGAAGTGTCGTCAGTTCGAGTCTGTCAGGGGCAGCCATCTACGTTGACCGAAATTACTGATTCGGTCAAAAAAGAGTCAAAAACGCTTGTTTTTGGCTCTTTTTGTATGTTTTTTGCCCATTTTTGAGGTCTACATAGGTTAGTTGACCATGTCGATTTCATTGCTGATTTTTGGCGTTTTTTTGAAAAATCAAGGTTTAAACTTACAACATACCGATTTTAGCCATTTTTTAAGGGATATTTGCCCTACATTTTAGCACCATCCTAAAAAATTTTTTAGAAGTTTTTTAGAAAAAGGATTTTAAGCGTAACCGTTTGGTTGCGCTTATTTTATGCATAAAGGTGTCTGTTTTCTTGTACACCTTGTTCTTTACAAAAATAGTCGGATATGGTATAATGTTATTGTAAAATGTGATAGGTATAGGTAAAAGCCGATGAAGCAAGAAAACGCTTATAAAATCAAACTCTTGAAGTTACTCGAAATCTTACGGCAGGACTCCGACGAGGATCATTATATAGGGACGACGGAGCTTATAGATAAACTTGCCGATATGGGAATCGTCTGCGACCGCCGCACTTTATATAAGGATATAGAGGTGCTGAATAATTTCGGTTATGAGGTTCTTTGCGAAAAGTCCCCGGGAAAGCCGAATTGCTATTGTGTCGCGGACAGAAGTTTCGACGTTCCCGAACTGCGTATTCTTATGGACGCGGTGCAAGCGGCGAGCTTTGTTACGCCGACTAAAACAGAGGTTTTGCTTGATAAGATTGCCGACCTCGGCGGAAGCCATCGCGCCGAACTTCTGCAAAGCAATATAGTGCGGTTTAACACGACTAAAAGCACGAATGAGAACATCTTTTATGCGATAAGCGAAATAAATTCGGCGATAGAGAATAATAAAAAGGTTTCGTTCGAGTATTTCGATTTCACTTACAAGCACGAGCGCGTATATCGTAAAGCCCACAAACGTTATTTCGTAAATCCGCTTGCAACCATATTCGATGACGATAATTACTATCTGATTGCTTATTACGGGAAACATCCCGGCGTTGTTCATTACCGAATCGACCGTATGGACAAGGTGGAAATGGTGGAAGAGCAGCGCAAAGATCCTTATAACGGCGAGCCGATCGATCTGAAACATCATAAAAAGACTATTTTCGGAATGTTTCAGGGCGAAAAGCAGGAAGTCGAATTTCAAGCCGATAAGTGTCTTTTGGACGTGATATTCGACGTGTTCGGCGATAACATTACGTTGGAACCGCTTGATGACAATACGATTACGTTTAAAGCCGAGGTGCAGGTCAGCCCTACATTTTTAGGTTGGAGCTGTTCGTTCGGGGATAAGCTTAAAGTCCTTTCTCCCGAAAACGTTGTAGATAATATAAAGACGTATCTTGAAACAATAAAAAAAACATATGAAATATAGGAGGATTTATTTATGAAAACATTATTTTATAATTCAATTGAATTACCAGCAGAGGTTCATATAGTATCAGAATGCTTTGGCATCGATATAACGTATGAACCGATGGGAGATCCGGACCATCCGGCATGGATGAGCGAGTTGTTTAATCTTGCAAAATGCGATAGTTTTGAAGAAGTTGCCGTGCGTTTAACGAAACATAATGAGGGCTATACGAGAAAAAGCAAATTTGCTGAAAGAGAAGAGGTCAACGGCTGGATTTCCTTAAAAGAAGTAAGGAACGGCGGTGGATACTTTAACGATAAAGCACTTTTATCTGAAAAAGTATAAAGAGGTAATTTAAAATGATGAAAATTAAAATTACGAGAGAGGACGGTTCGCTACATTCTTTTGACTTTTATAAAAAAGAGCGTTGTGTTTTTTCAATATCTGAAAACGGGGATATGTATTATAGCATATATGGGAATGGGGAATTTGCTAAGACTATCTTACTTGGACGGATATATAAAAAATTAAGGCAAGAACAAGCATTGGAAGTTATTGATGTTTTAACAAATTTTATTTCTAAAAATGCTGATCGACATGAATATGGTTGCGATGTATTGCCTGATTGTTTCACTATATTTTGTGGAAGAAAAAAAGAATCCGAAATAGAGGTGTTAAGCTGTGATGAGACAGATCGGATATATAATAAGATTCAAAAAATAGTAAAAATAGAAAACTTTATGAGTTTGACGGATCAGGGTGATTGAAGTGATAATTATTGAAATTTTAAGTATTTTAGGACAAACAATATGGGGATTACTGTCCGCATTGTTTTCTGTAATATGGAACAATTTGCCTGAAATATTGGAAATAAAAAAGGTGTTGGGATATTTTACACCCGCTGGAGCTGTTGCTATATATTTAGGTGTCCCGACTATTGTTGTTACTATTGCTGTAAAGTTAATAAGAAAACTTGTAAGAGGCTGAGAATGGGTATAACAAAGACGGATTATACAAGAGGAATGCAATGCCCTAAAATGCTATGGTTGGATAAGCATAAACCCGAAAAAAGAATTATATCACAGGAAATGCAGGCAATTTTAGATGGCGGAAACGAATTTGGCGATAAAGCAATGGCTATGTTTGGTG
>CAVDPT010000028.1:0-2679 GCA_963610935.1 Bifidobacteriaceae bacterium
ATAACGGAAGCGAGGTTTTTGCTCGCTTCAAACGACTTGCTTTCGAGACTACTACCGCACAGGTATATAAGAAGAGTCCACTCGTCTTTCGTTCGGTCGGCAAGGCTATCGGATTCGCTCGCGTTTGACGTGCCGCCCGTATCTTTCGGCGATGCGTCCTTGACGCAAGCCGATAAAGATACGAGCATAACAAACACGATAATTATCGACGTTATTAGCGATAACTTTTTCATCAGCCCGCTACAAAACCGATAATGGTATTATACGAGCGGTCGTATTCCCACCATCTTTTTTCACCATTTTTTTTGCCGGCGTAGAATTTAAACATCCAATATGCTTTTATAATATTTGAGTTGTTTAACGTTTCGCAACGTCCTTTTCCCGTCTGTCTCGCGAGATTTGCCGTCACGTCGTTTACCCATAGATGCGCCTCTCCGTTATACCAACATTTGGTGAAAGCCTCTTTCATTTGCATTCCTTTACTTTCCAAATGATAGTTAGTTGACATTCCTCCGCAATAGTAAACGTAACTCTTGCTATCTGCTTTATTTGCGGTCATGCCTTTAAAGCCCACCTTGTTCAGTTCTTCTGCAAGACTATACCCCATAACTTCCGCGCGCTTCATCATCTTCGCATAAGTTTCGGCAGAAATCGAAATCATTGAACTAAACGTCTTTTTGGTGTCGTCTTCGTTGTGTCCGTTATATGTGGCGTTAGCGATATCGAGTACCTTCATTTGCTTCGATACTACTTGCCCCGTTAACAATATTGCGTCTTTGTTGGCGGCTTGGCGTGCCTTTGCGGCTTTTATCTCTTCCTTCTTTTTCTTGAAGAGTTTAAGAACGTTTTTATACTGCGTTTCCAATGTCGTGTAGTTTGCGTTGTTTGTTTCGTCGCAATATTTTAAAGCCAACGACGCATTCAGAATGTATACGTTGACCGACCTGCTTAGGAAAGCCTCCTTTGCTTTGATGGTTTCGGATTCGAAGTTATACGTCATGTCGACCGTATCGAAGAAACGGTTGATGGCGCTGTCTTTTTCCGTCAAACCGGGGTCAACGGGGTACAAAAGGTCGCCGTAAAGCAACACGTCGTTTACGTAAGAATATTTTCCTATTTCTTCGATTTCGGAAATAAACCCTTCTTTAATCGCGGCTATTTGTTCGTCGGTATAATCGATCTTACCGCCTGTATAAATAGAGGTTGCGTTCTTTACGTATTCGTAAATACGGTTTGTGTCGTAAGCAGGTTCGTCGAAGAGTTCTCCACCCCACCAATAGTCATAACTACGGTAGTCTTTAAGCCTGTCGGATATTTTATATTTTATTTGACTTTCCGAGTAGTCTTTGTTCAATGCCGCTTTTATAAAATCATCATAAATATTTTTCCATTCATCTTTGGTGGGATTTCTCGGATTAAACCATTCGTCAACATCCGTCATTTTAGATTCTACAGATTGTACATAGGAATAAAATTCTTCAAAATCTCGTTCCGCTTTAATTTTTGCGATTTTTCCGTCGTGGTTTCCGTCATATTTTGCGTAAGCGATTACATTTGCGGAGCTTAACGCCGTAGTGCTTGTGTAAAGCAAATTGCGTTCCTTTTCCCAGAACGACGTAAGTTGAAGCTCGTTAGAAGTTTTTCTTATCAATTCGGTCGCATAGCTTATGTCGATCGATAAGTCGTTAATCGCAGACTGAACGGCACTGATTTGACCGAGAATCTGTTTTGTTTCTTCGCTTGTCGTGTCAATACCCAAAAAGTCGTATACATACGGAAGTAATATTTCTACAGCGGCAGAGCCTAAACCGGACGTTACGCCGTCAAGCAAGGAGTCGGGCAACGAATCCAACTTCCCGGCAAAGTCGTAATAATCGACATCGATTCTGTCTGTTACGTAAGACGGAACGTAAACAAAAGCAATGTTGCTTTCCGCGTCGTATTCTCCGCTTATTTTTCCGTCCGCAAGCGAAATGGAAAACACCGTTCCGTATGAAAAAGCTTCGTTATAGTCGGCAGATAAAACAACCGTGTCCGTATCGGCTGAAACCAATTTCAGGTTTGTAAGTTGTTCCGTCGGGCTTATGGTAAAATCTTCAATCGTCAAGCCGCTCGCGAATTTTCCGTTCTTTGCCGTCAATATGATTTCGAGAGTTTCGTTATCTTTGTCAAGCTCCACTTCCGAAAGCATTTCGCATTCGGCATAAGTCGGGCAAACCATGCTATAAACGATTTCTTTTTCTTCGCCAACCAATAGGACGCAGCATAATTCCAAGTCCTTTATAAGGGCGTCGAAATCTTTTTCTTCGCTCGGCTTTACGGTCAGTTCTACGGAATAATAATTCTCATCGGAGTTATAGCTCTGAGATGTGATTTCGAAATAATTTTTGTTGGCTAAAATACCGTTTTGGTTTCCTTTCGCGCCGCTCGGCAAATACATTTTGCCTATCGTGAGCTTATTGTTTTCTCTGTCGATAACTATACTGTTTTCATCCGTATCGATTTTCGGATTGACATAGTTTATCGTGACGTAAACGCTTTCGGCGAAAGTATAATCAAACGCGCTTTCGTCTATTTCTACAACGAGAGTGCCCAATGCGAGGTTTTCCGTAAGATCGGTTATTTCGAATTTGATTTCCGTTTCGTTTGTTTCCGTTACGGTCACCGTTCCGTCAACCC
>CAVDPT010000029.1:0-2488 GCA_963610935.1 Bifidobacteriaceae bacterium
TGTCGTAGGTGGATAGTACAGGAGTTTAAGTAAGAAATCTATCTCGCTATACGAAAAGACTTTGACGTATGATCATATTCGGCGTCAAGGTCTTTTTCTTATAAAAACGAAGAACGGTCAATACGGTCAATGCGGCTTGCGTTTGGAAATTTTGAAAATAAAATGAGGCGGGAATCGTTGACAGAAAAGGCAAGTCAGTCGGAGTAACCGATCAGCCAATCTACCGACACGTCGAAAAAGCGCACCAAGGTTTTAAGTTGGTCGATACTCGGCTCGCTGTCACCCTTTTCCCAATGAGAGATTGCCATTTTCGACGTATGTAGCAGCCGAGCGATATCTGCCTGCGTAACGTTTTTCTCTAAACGGAGTTCTCTTAATCGCGTTTTGAAATCCATAACCAAAAAGTATCAAAAATTGTTACAGAATGCTTGACCGTAACAAATTTTGTTACTATAACATAGATAATTAACTTTTTTACGGAGGAAATTACGATGGAAGAAAGCAAAAACATGCGACTGGCAAGGCAGGCAATGGCGGAAAACAACACGGAAGACGCAAAAGCGTTTTACCTGAAAGCCAGAGAGGAAGATCCCGAAAACGGCGAGGCGAAGTTTTTTTATGCGTATTGCTGTTTATACGAGGGGCTAGTCAAAGAGGTTCCAAACAGGTTTTCAAATTTGTGCAAGGTGCTCTTGTCTTCGATAAATCTTGTCAAAAACGCAAACTGTTCTAAAGAGGAACAGCTTAAAACGACGGAGATAATCGTTGAAAAGTTTGTGCCGGAGACATGGGCGCTTAACCGTTTTATGAATGCCAAGAACCATGAAAAAAAGGTAGGCAATCAGTACGTAAACGTGTATAGCTTGAGTGAAATTAAGTCAGTCAGTGCAGAGGGTATGAAAACTCTCAAAGAATTAGGCGACGGAATAGAAAAAAATTATCCGCTCGATACCGAAGGAAAAAGGCTTGCCGTAATTGCGTGGAAAGAGTACGTCAGCTTATCGCAGAAATGGTATACTTATGCCGTTAAAGGCGACGCCGAGATATATGCCGAAAAGATAAAAAAGATAGAGCCTTCCTACGAAATGCCTAAAAAGGCGGGATGTATTTCGTTTGCAGACAGGAAATGAACATAGAGGCTTTTAGAGAGGAGTATCAGCAACAAAAACTGTTGGAAGAAATAGTAGCGAAAAGACAACTCTCAAGACCAAAAACAAGAAAATGGCAAGTGGCGGCGTTATTCGTTATCTTGCCGTTTTTAATATGCGTTGCCGTCATGACTCCGATCTTGCTTGAAATAAAAACAGGGTATAAAATTTTGTTGTTTTGTTTGTCGATTGCAATTGTACTCGAGGGGTATTTGCGATTGTGCCTTATCGAAGTCGTAAAATGCTATTAGCACTATGCCAAGGAAGAAACGAGGCGCAGATGTAAATGCATACCGTCGTGTAGCGAATATGCAGTTTTGTCGCTTAAAAACATTTTTCCGCTCGTTAGAGCAATACTGAAGATAAGGAAAAGGTTGTATCGTACGTGTGACGGCGAAGATTATAAGGTAGACTTTCCAAACGGAAGGACGGAGAAAAAATTTGGAAGCAAAAAGTAGCGCGTTGAGGTGTCCGCACTGTGGCGCGAGAGATTTTGATTTGATTAACGATGATATTTTCCTATGTCGTTACCGTCATGAAAAATTCAATTTTGTTTTAGACGAGATTGTGAAGAGCGACGAAAATAAAATCTTTTTTGATGAATTAAAACAAGAGTTTCGCAAAAAAATATTTACGCTTGACGAAGAAAAAAGTCGTTATAGAGCCTTACTCGTACGATGTTGCGAAAAGATGAATTTCGTTAAGGTCGAGACGATTGTTTTTGGACTTCTCGGGGTGCTTATTATGGTGCTTGCCGCGGGCTTTGCAAATGTGTTCACGATAATAGCGACGGCGATAAGCGCGGCGGCGTGCGTGTGTACCGTTTTGTATAAAAGAAAAAGGCATAAAAAGTATCAGCCGATAGCGACGTATTACGCCAAAATGGCGGCGGATTGCGAGGAGCAAATAAAGGTCTATTCGAGACTACTCAGTAAGTTAGACGGATAAAAAGTGCAAAATCGAGACAATAACATTAAGGGATATAGGGTTTATATGTATGCAAACCGGCGTTTTATTTACAAATCAACTATTTAAATTTTGAAAGTAGGACACGAAAATGGCAGACGGATTTACTTCGTATGAGGGGAACTCCGTTCGTTAGTGTATTTATCACAGCCAAGGAACTACTTATGTTCACGCAACGACCGAGGCGATTGCTTTACAACGCTTTATGGCAAAGTATCCCAATAGAAATGTTCGCGATATTAAACGTGCCTAAAGTGGCAACAAGAATGTTCCCGTGCAGAACTTGCCTATTCAGTAATTCATGGTCAAACTTAAGGGTTGGGGGGCTGACGTATTAAACGTCAGCCTCCGCTCAAATCTTGTATTTATCTTCT
>CAVDPT010000030.1:0-2436 GCA_963610935.1 Bifidobacteriaceae bacterium
GCGGTAATTTGTGTAATTTTACGCTTATTTGCTCGCGTAACGTCAGTATCAATTTTTCGGCAACGCTTGACATAAGCAAGGACTGAAAATAATTCAGAAGCGCTACAAAAATGTAAAGAACCGTCATTATAGTCAGCCCTTTTCCGAGGGGATTCCATCGTATAGAAAACGAAAGTCCGCTTGACACACACGTTTTTATCGTGTCAAACAACAAATCTATAACTTTTGCACTGTAATACGGGGTAAAAATATTCAGAACCGTTGAAACCAAAACAGAAACTATAACTATTGCAAGTCTGAATCTTTGGTTTTTCAGTTGTGCGAACAATCTTTTTGCCGTCTTAAATGCATTTTTGGGAATGTCTTTTCTGATTGCCGAATGCTGTTTTCTCATTTTTCACTCACCGCCTTTGTCTGTGACTCATAAATTTCGCTGTATACCTTGCAATTTTTAAGCAATTCTTCGTGAGTTCCTACGCCTACGGGATAACCTTTGTCTATGACGATAATCTGATCGGCATGCATTACCGAACTAATCCGTTGTGTGATAATCACCATTGCTTTGTCGCCTTTTTCACTAATCAACGCTTTGCGAAGAGCAGCGTCGGTTTTGAAATCAAGCGCGGAAAAGCAATCGTCAAACAAGTATACTTGCGAATTTTCGACTATGGCGCGGGCGATGGATAAACGTTGTTTTTGCCCGCCGGAAAAATTCGTTCCGCCTTGCGCTACGAAAGAATAAAGTCCGTTCGGTAAACACCGCACGAAATCTCTTGCCTGCGCAATATCCAAAGCATTCCATAATTCTTTATCGGAGGCTTTCGGGTTTCCGTATCTGAGATTTTCGGCAATCGTTCCGGAAAACAGCCATGCGTTTTGCTGAACGTAAGAGACGTTGTCCCGAAGCTCTTTCTGCGGTATTTCGCGTATATCTACGCCGTTTAACTTTATTGAGCCGTCCGTTACGTCGTTAAACCGAAGCATAAGCGACGCTATCGTCGATTTACCGCTGCCCGTACCGCCGACGATTCCCGTGATTGTTCCTTTTTTACAAGAAAAATTAAGGTTTTTAAGAGCGTATACGTCTGCGTCGGCATAGCGGAAAGAAACGTTTTCAAATGCGATAACGTCTTTATTTTTGTCAAGCGGAACAAATTTGGCTGTTTTATCCGTAATTTCGGGAGAAAAACTTAAAACAGCGTTTACTCGATTGGCGCACTCGAACGCTCTCGGAAGAGTCAGAACAAGCATTTGCGCCATCATAAGGTAGTATAAAGCAAGCATTGCATACTCGATTACGGCGGTTACGTCACCGAAACGAAAAATACCGACGGTAATTCTCGCTCCGCTAATCCAATAGACGACTACGGCGAACATATTTACGGCGAGATACGACCAACCGTCAAGCGATGCAAACATTTTGTTTGCTTTTACAGCCGTCGTTTTATATTCCTCGAACGCAGTGTTTAATCGCCGTGTTTCATGTTCCTCTTTATTGAAAGCACGAATAACTCTGACTCCCGTAATGTTTTCGAGTAATACCTTACTCATTTTATCGAGAAGTTTTTGCAATTTTATAAAAACAGGGGAGGCGCTTTGAAAAATAATTAAAGCGCAAAGAATTACGGCAAGCAAAAATCCCGTTAAGATCAGACCGATTATCCAATCTGTTGAAAATGCCAATGTAATTGCTACTATAAAAATAACGGGGACGGGCAGAATCAACTGAAAAACATTAACGACCGCAAGTTGAATATTAGACACATCCGAAACCGTGCGAGTCGTCATGGAAGCCGTACCGATTTTTTGAAAATCGGAAACAGACAAATCGAGCGTCTTTTTATACAGCGATTCTCTTATGCCCACGCCGATATCCGCGGCAAGTTTAGCGCACGCATACCCGCTTAAAATTCCGCTCGTCCCCGCCAGAACAGAAACGGTTACCATTTTTATGCCGGTTATTATAAGCGCATCGAAACTTGCGTCTGCCGATGAACCTTTATTAAGCATTTCTCCGGCAAAAGTCGGAACAAGCATCGCTCCGCCCGTTTCAATTATCATAAGTAAAGTTATAGCAACGCATAACTTCCAATGCGGTTTTAAGAAACGTAATATCAATTTCATAAAAACGACACCTCCTGCTTTTGAGATAAATAAACTGCGTCCGCACACAATAGCCTTTGTGTACGGATGCGTTTCAAACCGTTGTTGTTAAAATATCATATTTTCAGAAAATAAAGTTTTACTCAAATTGACTGTTGTAGAGCGTTGTGTATGCACCGCCCTTTGCAAGCAACTCTTCGTGAGTGCCTTGTTCGATGATGTTTCCTTTTTCCATAAACAAAATGTTGTCCGCGTCGCGGATAGTGGAAAGTCTGTGCGCGATAACGAAAGACGTTCTTCCTTTCATAAGCAATTTCATCGCTTCGCCGATTT
>CAVDPT010000031.1:0-2035 GCA_963610935.1 Bifidobacteriaceae bacterium
GGAAAAATCTACCAAGGTGGAAGCCACGTTTGTATCGCGACTCTTCGTTTTATTTCCACCACCGCCTCCGCAGCCCACAAGCCCCGCGAGCGAGACGGCGGCAAGCGCGAGAGCTATGCCTTTAATCGTTTTATTTTTCATAATCTTCCTCTTTAATTTTATTAGCCTTTAAGTCCGCCGACCGACATACTTGACATAATGGTTTTGCTAAAGCCCGCATATATGGCGAGCACGAACACCGTCATAAACGTCATTGCGGCAAAAGCCCGAGGGAGCGCGTTTCTTCTTTCCGCATCGAGCTGAATATTATAGACGCCGAGCGCGACGGTAGGCTTACTGTTTAAGTAGAGATAGGGCGTCATATAGTCGTTCCAAAGTCCTATGACGTTAAGAATACCCATGGAGACTATAAGCGGTATCGCCTGCGGATACATTATCTTAAAGAACACCGTAAGGTTGCCCGCTCCGTCGAGGAAAGCGGATTCCGCGTATTCCCAAGAGACCGAGGCGAAGTAGTTTTTGTATAGCAGTGTCCCGAAACCGAGCCCGCCCGAATACAGTATAAACATACCTATCCAAGTATCTATAAGCTTCGTCTGCACCATAAGCGCATAAGTGCTTGCGGTAGAACCGATTGCGGGGACTACCATAGAGAGTATGATAAGGTTTACGGCAAAATCGCCGAGTTTAGTCTTATACCGCGCGAGTACGTAACCGGTCATTACGGGAAGCAACGCAGACAACGACACCGAGATGAGCATGACGATAAAAGAGTTTTTCATCATTCCGAGGATGGTCGTCTGCGATACGCCTATTTTCATCTGAAAAATATCGGCGTAATTTTTAAAGCTTGCCCCCTCCAATTTCCAAAAAGCGTACGAGCCTTCATTCAAAAAACTTTTTTGCGTCCTTATAGAGTTGCATACCATAAAAACGAGTATAAAGACGAAGGAAGCCGCAAAGAGAAATATCCCTATGGAAACGAGTATTTTATATACCACGTCCCCCGGATGGGAGTCTTTTTTTATAGCGTTATAGTTTTTCATCAGTATTCTAAGACCTCCCCGCCCTTCTCGAAAATTTTCCTGAACACGGCTATAAAAATCGTGCCGATGACCGCCACGATAACGCCCCACACCGAAGCTAATCCGTACTGTCCGCCTTTGGTATTGTTTATAATAATAAGCCCCATAGTGGTTATATATTCGTTTGTCGGATCGATCAGAAGCGACGGCATATACCAGACGAAACATCCCGAAACTATGCCTATCGAAATGGTGCAAATGGTTGCCCACATCATGGGCAGAACGATTTTAACGAAAATCTTCATTTCGCTCGCGCCGTCAAGCTGCGCGCTCTCTATAACGCCGTCCGGAATCCTCGCCATCGAAGAGACGAAGTATATTATGTTGGTAGAAATGCCCGTCCACACCGAAAACACGAGTATCGAGGGCCACGCCGTGTGCTCGTCTCCGAGCCAACCGAGCTCGGGGATAAGATGCCCCAACCCCTGCGCCGTGAGTAACTTATTTAATACCGCGTCGTTGCCGTTTACGATCATCTTAAAGACGAAGCACAAGACGGTAGCCGAAATCATAGCGGGCAAAAAGAGCGTTACCTGATAGATTTTATAACCCTTTATCTTCCTGAACATCGCGAAAGAGAAAAGAAGTGTAATCGGCAGGTTAATAAGCATACTCAAAGGTATAAGCGAAAGGTTGTTGAGGAGGGCGCGCCAGTTCATAATCTGACCTTTATTTGCCTCTATACCGAGTATAGCCTTAAAAGCGCCTAAATAGTTTGCCCCGTGATTCCATTCGCCGACCGTAAGGTTGCCGTATCGGAAAGAAAGAAAGACGGTGCTTATATTCATCGCCACCCAGAATATCAAAAAGTGTATAATGGGCCACGCAAGCACGGAATAGGCGAATATCCTATCCTTCCGCCTTTTCTCCTTCATTCCGTCTATAGCTATTTGCGAGGAAGCAACCGCGGTTGCTTCCTCGCCTTTTTTCAATCTATCCATTGCTTATTT